>NZ_AP018365.1:6760625-7131250 GCF_016756395.1 Streptomyces sp. SN-593 | reverse complement strand
CGATGATGACCAGGCCGATGCCCGGCACCTGGTCGAGGATGTCCGGCAGGTTCTCGATGGCGAGCTGGTCCTCGATCATGAGGGCCACCAGGATCTCGCCGTCCGGGTCGAGCGGCCACACGTCGGCCTTGGCGTAGTACTCCGCGGTGGAGATGCCCCAGTAGCGGGCGGCGGCCGCGGGGCTGTCCCCGCGCAGGCCGGCGGGTTCGTGGCGCGGTCGGTCCGGCAGCCGCGGGTAGCGGCAGGCCGCGACGGCGTTGTGCGCCTCCTCCACCGTGGAGATGTGCGGCCACACGATGCCGTACGCGCCCAGGTCGAGCGCCTGCTTGGCCTGCCACTGGCCCTTCTCGCCGCCGTTGACGGGGATGCGGACCAGCGGGGTGAGCGCGGGCGCCAGGCTGTCGGCGCCGAAGATCTGGCGGCGGTTGAGCAGGTACTGGAGGCTGTCGCGCAGCGCGGGGACGTCCCACGGCTTGTGCTCGGTCTCGAAGACCAGGGCGTCGTAGGCGCTGGTGCCGAACTCCAGGGCGGCGGACGGGTCGGCCGCGGAGAAGGACGCGAAGACGTGCTGTCCTGCCTCGAAGGCGGCGATCACCTTATTGAGCCGGGGCGTTGCCACTGCCGACCTCCTCGGTCTGCTGCGTCGGGTGCGAAGCGTCGTGGGTGTGCGGGGGGTTCGGGGCGCCGGCGCCCGGGGTGGCCGGGCCGGAGCCCGGCGGGTCCTGCCGGCGGCCGAAGACGCGGGCGAGCCAGGCCAGGCAGCGGCGCAGCGGGCCGGCGGGGGCCGGGGCGGGCACGGGCGCGGACACCGGGGCGGGGTCGGCGGCAGTGGGATCGGCGGTGGTGGCGGGCGCCGTCTCGCCGGCGGGGGCGCCGGTGGACGCCGCGACCGGCGCGGGCTGTTCGGCGGCCGGCGGGAGGTCCGCCGCGGCGGGCGTGCCGCACTTGGCGATCAGCTTGGCGGTGAAGTCCTTGGTCATCCGGGAGACCACCACCCCGGCGCCGGACTCGACCAGCGAGGCGAGCTTGCCGCTGAGGGTCACCTCGCCGTTCATCAGCACCCGCGCGCTGCCGGGGTCGGCGCCCTCGACGACGCGGAAGGTCGCCTCGCCGCGGAAGCGCGTGGCGCCCTGCCCGTCGCCGCCGCGTGCCGACAGGCGGCCCTCGTACTCCCCCGGGTCCAGGTCGAGGGTGATGCGGGCGGCGAACCTGACCCGGATCGCGCCGAACTTGATCACCAGGGCGCCGTCGAACGAGCCGTCGTCGTGGGCCTCGCCGAGTTCGGCCCCGGCGATGCAGGACACCACGTCCGAGGGGTTGGACACGACCTCCCAGACCCGGCTGCGCGGGCTCGGGACGTCGATCTCTTCCTTGATCGTTATCACTGCGGTTCCTTACGCGGGGGCGCCGGACAGGTCGATCTCCGACTTGAACAGGCTCCACAGGTCGTTGTAGAGCTCGGAGAACTCGCGCGACTCGACGAGGGACCCGATGTCGCGCGGACGTTCGAAGGGCACTTCCAGGACGCGGCGCACCGTCCCCGGCCCCTTGGACATCACGATCACCTCGTCGGCGAGGTACAGCGCCTCGTTGAGGTCGTGGGTGACGAAGATGAGCGTCCCCTCCTGCTCCTCCCACAGGTTGAGCAGGTCCTGCTGGAGCTTGAGCCGGGTGATGGCGTCCAGCGGGCCGAACGGCTCGTCCATCAGCACGATGGAGGGGTCGTAGATCAGGGCCCGGGCGATGGCGACACGCTTCTGCATGCCGCCGGACAGCTCGCGCGGGTAGTGCTCCTCGAACCCGGTCAGGCCGACCA
Organism: Streptomyces sp. SN-593; assembly: GCF_016756395.1. Taxonomy (NCBI): domain Bacteria; kingdom Bacillati; phylum Actinomycetota; class Actinomycetes; order Kitasatosporales; family Streptomycetaceae; genus Actinacidiphila; species Actinacidiphila reveromycinica. The sequence goes on along the minus strand of NZ_AP018365.1, from coordinate 7,129,434 downwards.
CCCTGATCCAGTGCGCGATCCGCTCGTGGCGCTCGTCCTTGGGCACCTTGCGGAACTTCAGCGCCAGGCCGATGTTGGCCCTGACGCTCAGCCAGGGCAGCAGGTTGGCCTTCTGGGTCACGTACGCCGCCTCGGAGTTGACCCCGTGGACGGGTTCGCCGTTGAAGTCCACCTCGCCCCGGGACGGTTTGAGCAGCCCGGCGGCCAGGTTGAGGATGGTGCTCTTGCCGCACCCGCTCGGCCCGATCACGGCCACGAACTTCCGCCGCGGGACGCGGAACGAGACGTTCTCGATGGCCGGCTGGTGGCTCCCGGGGAACTCCAGGGTCACGCCCTCGAAGCGGAGTGCCTCCGCACTGGTGTCCTGCTGGTTGGTCGACAACTCTGTCTCCTTGGCCTGCAACGGGAGAGGCGATCCGGCACTCACGGGTATGGCGTCCGAGCAGCCCCGGCGGTGGATGCCGCTGGCTGTGGTGGGGCTTCCGCACGGCAGCCCGGTGCGCGCGGCATCACGCTGGGGCGGGAGCCCGTATCCCCGGCTGGCGGATTGTCCAACAACTTGCGAGCGACCGTAACACCGCCGAATCGTCAGCTCAAGAAGGGTGCGCGAAAATACTTGGTTCGGTCCGCGCGGCGGCGTCCGCGCGGCCACGGTCTGTTGAACAAAACGGCGAGGCCACCCGACCCGAGGGGGCATCGGGTGTAAAAGGGTGCATATGTACCGGTTCCGTCAACCGCGGCGTGCGGACGGCCCGTCGCGTGCCACCGGCTCGGCGCGTGGCTGGCGGCGCAGCTCGCAGTCCCTCCTCAACCCGCGCAGCGTGGTCGGCCAGATGTTCCTGCTCCAGGTGGCGATCGTGCTGCTGATGGCGGCCGTCGCCGCCGCTCTGCTCGTGGTGACCGTCGAGCACGAGGCCGAGCAGGCCGCGGCCCACCGCTCCCACGCGGTCGCGAACGCCATCGCGCACTCCCCCGGGGTCGTGGAGGCGCTGCGGTCACCCGATCCCACCGCCCGGCTCCAGCCCCAGGCCGACGCCATCGTGCGGGACTCCCTCGTCGACTTCGTCGTGGTCGTGGACCGCCGGGGCATCCGCTACACGCAGGCCGACCCGGCGTTGCTGCGCACCCGTATCCCGTACGCCCAGGACCTGGCGGCGCTCAGGTCGGGACGCACGATCACCGGGCGCAACGTGTCGGAGGGCCGCACCGCGATGCGGACGTTCATGCCGATCAAGGACGGCAGCGGCACGGTGGTGGGCGGGGTCGCCGTCGGTGTCCGGCTGAGCAGCATCAGCGCGGCCGCGACCCGGCGGCTGCCGCTGCTGCTGGGGATCACGGCCTTCGCGATGGCCGCCAGCACGGTCGGCGCCGTGGCGGTCGGCAGGCGCCTGCTGCGGCAGACGAGGGGGCTCGGCCCGGCCGAGATCACCCGCATGTACCTGCACAACGAGGCCGTCCTGCACGCCGCCCGGGAGGGCATCGTCATCGTCGACGCCGACGGCAAGCTGCTGCTGGTCAACGAGGAGGCGCAGAGGCTGCTCGGCCTGCCGCCGCAGGCGCAGGGACAGCAGGTGGACCGGCTGCCCCTGGCACAGCCCCTCACCGACCTGCTGTCCTCCGGGCGGGAGGCCAGCGACGAGGTGCACCTGTCCGGCGGCCGGGTGCTGTCGGTGAACCAGCGTCCGCTGAACGGGTACGAAGCGGTGTCCGGTTCCGTCGCCACCATGCGGGACTCCACCGAGCTGAGCGAGCTGTCCAGCCGGGCCGACGCCGCGCGCAAGCGGCTCGCGGTGCTGTACGGCGCGAGCATCGGCATCGGCACCACCCTGGACATCCGGCGCACCGTGCGGGAACTGGCGGAGGCGACGGTGCCGCTGTTCGCCGACTACGTCACCGTCGACCTCGCGGAACCGGTGCTGACCGGCGACGAACCCACCGGCAGGGAGCAGGAGTTGCGCCGCGTGGTGCGCGCCGGCGCGGACGGCGAGCCGCCGTTCGCCCCGGTGGGGGAGCGCCTCGCCCTCGCCCCCACCCCCTTCCTGACGGCCGGCGCCGCCCTCCGCGAGGGGACGCTCGACGCCGACCTGCGGGCCGGCGAGGGGCTCGTGCCGCGGTACGTTCCGGGGTTCGCCTCCGCGGACCCCGAACTGAGCCGCCGGGTCAGGGACCGCGGCATCCACTCGCTGCTCACCGTGCCGCTGCGGGCCCGCGGTGTGGTCCTGGGCGTGGCCGCGTTCTGGCAGGCCGACGGCCGCACCGCCTTCGAGCAGGACGACCTGGAGCTGGCCGAGGAACTGGCCGCGCGGGCCGCGGTGGCCATCGACAACGCCCGCCGCTACACCCGCGAGCACGCCATGGCCGTCACCCTCCAGCGCAGCCTGCTGCCCGGCGCCTCCCCCGAACTGAGCGCGCTGCGGGCCGCCCACCGCTACCTGCCGACCGCCTCGGGGGGCGTGGGCGGCGACTGGTTCGACGTGATCGCGCTGCCCGGGGCGCGCGCCGCGCTGGTGGTGGGCGACGTCGTCGGCCACGGCCTGCACGCCGCGGCGACCATGGGCCGGCTGCGCACCGCCGTCCGCAACCTGTCGGCGCTCGACCTGGCACCCGAGGAACTGCTCGCGCTGCTGGACGAACTGGTCGCCCGCATGGACGCCGACGAGGGCAAGGCCGAGGGCGTCACCGGGGCCACCTGCCTGTACGCGGTCTACGACCCGTCGTCCGGCCGGGCCACGTTCGCCCGCGCCGGGCATCCCATGCCGCTGCTGGTCCGGCCGGACGGCTCGGTGGACACCCCGGACGTGCCGGTCAGCCCGCCGCTGGGCCTGGGCGGTGCGGAGCCGTTCGAGGCCGCGGAACTGGACCTGGCCGAGGGCAGCACGATCGTGCTGTACACCGACGGCCTGGTCGAACGGCGCGGGCACGACATCGACTTCGGCCTCGACCTGCTGCGGGACACGCTCGCCGGGCACGGGGAGCGGGACCCGGAGGCGACCTGCCGGGCCGTGCTGGACGCGGTGCTGCCGGAGCGCCCCACCGACGACGTCGCCCTGCTGGTGGCCCGTACCCGGCGGCTGCCCGCGGAGCGGGTCGCCCGGTGGGACATGCCCTCCGACCCGGCGGAGGTGGCGCGGGTCCGCGCGGCGTGCGGGCGGCAACTGGAGGCGTGGGGTCTGGACGCCCTCGGCTACACCACCGAGCTGATCGTCTCCGAACTGGCCACGAACGCGGTCCGCTACGGCACTCCCCCGGTCGCCGTCCGCCTGCTGTACGACCGCAAGCTGATCTGCGAGGTCTCCGACGGCAGCGGCACCTCGCCGCACCTGCTGCGGGCGGCCGGCACCGACGAGGGCGGCCGCGGGCTGTTCCTCGTGGCCCGCCTCGCGGAGCGGTGGGGCACCCGCTACACGCGGCGGGGCAAGGTGATCTGGACCGAGCAGGCGCTGAACACCCACGCCGGCGAGCCCGCCGCGGAGACCGAGCAGTCGCTGCTCGACCAGTGGGGCGACGAGGAACTCTGAGCCCGGGAACGGGAGTGGCGCGGCGACGTCTTGTGGCGGGCGGAGGTCGCTGTTACGGTCACGGGCGGGTTGTCGGACAATCCTTGTCCTGCCCCAGCCCCACCCCCGTACCGGCGGCCGTCCGGGCGCGAGCCGCACACCGTACCGCCGCCGGCGCAGCCGTCACCGCAACCCGGCACGGAACCAGGCCACCCCACTGCGAAGGGACCGCAGCCATGCCCCCTGACATCAAACGCCGAGCCTTCCTGACGGCCGGCGCCGCCACCGCCGCCGCCGCGCTGTTACCGAAGCCCTTCGCGGTGGCCGCCGCCGGCCCCGGCAAGAAGGGCGTGATGCTGATGAACCGGATCGGCCCGTCGGTGTCGGACCTGTACGTCTCCGACCTCGACGGTACGAACGAGCGCAGGCTGCTGACCACTTCCTGGCTCGACTACCACGCCGGCTTCTCCCACGACGGGACCTCGGTGGTCTTCACCTCCGACCGCGGGGGCGACGGCAACCCCAACATCTACCGCGCCTCACTGGACGGTTCGCACGTGGAGCCGCTGGTGAGCGGTTCCGGGGTGGACGACGCCGGCGTGCTCTCCCCCGACGGGCGGACCCTGGCCTTCGTCTCCACCCGTTCCGGCACCGGCGACTACCGCGCGCAGATCTGGCTGCTGGACGTCCGCACCGGCGCGCTCACCAACCTCACCGGCACGCGTGCCCTGGCCGGCGACCCCTCGGGGCCGGACGGCCACTTCCGGCCGTCCTGGTCCCCCGACGGCGAGTGGCTCGCGTTCGCCAGCGACCGCAACACCGTCTGGCGCGGCCACGACGGCGGCGTCGGCTGGGAGCACACCCAGGAACTGAGCGTCTACGTCATCAGGAAGGACGGCACCGGCTTCCGCCAGGTCGCCACCAAGCCGGGCTACTGCCTCGGCTCGCCGAAGTGGTCGCCCGACGGCAGCAGGATCGTCTACTACGAGATCACCACCGAGGCCACCTACGCCGCCCACCAGCAGGGCGGCGCGACGTCCCAGATCGTCTCGGTGGACGTGGCCACCGGCACCGACCGCGTCCAGCACACCTCCGGCCCGGACCTCAAGGTCGCGCCGCAGTTCATCGGCGCCGGCGAGATCGGCTACCTCGTCAAGGGCGGGGCGAACGAGGGCCTGGCCTACACCTCGGGCACCCGCCCGGCCGTCCGCCGGTCGCTGCGCTCCCCGTGCTGGTCGCCCGACGGCCGGTCGGTGATCTACGAGAAGCAGGCCCTCACCCCGGTGCGTGCGCTGGACACCCCTCTCTACAGCTGGGACCCGGACTGGGAGTACCGCTTCTGCGACGTCTTCCCGGTGCTGTCCCGGCAGGGCCGGCTCGCCTACACCGAGAAGCAGCTCGGCAACTCCTCCATCGTCACCAACAACGCGCGCGGCACCGACCGCAAGGTCGTCTTCGACCCGGCCGGCAAGATCTCCAGCCCGTTCCCCGGGGCCGTCGGCGCCTACCGGCCCGCCTGGTCGCCGGACGGGCAGTGGATCGCCGCCGGCCTGGGCACGTGGTTCGTGGAGGACGCGCCCACGAACGCGGTGATACGCGTCCGCAGCGACGGTTCGGCCTGGGAGCAGCTCACCGACGGCACGCAGAACTGCGGCTTCCCGAGTTACTCCGCCGACGGCACCGAGATCGTCTACCGGGTGTGGAGCGAGGGCGCGTCGGGCCTGCGCGTCATGAACCTCGACACCGGCGCGACCCGGGTGCTGACCGAGGCCGAGGACAACCTCCCGGACTGGTCCCCGGACGGCCGGCGGATCGTGTTCACCCGCCGCACCAGCGGCGCCAACTTCGACATCTACACCATCCGCCCGGACGGCGGCGACCTGCGCCTGCTGACCACCAGCGGCGCCAACGACGCGCACGCCGTCTGGAACCACGACGGCCGCATCCTCTACAACACCGGCATGTTCGGCTTCCAGGACGAGGCGGTGCTCTACGACGAGACCTTCCAGTCCTACGGCCAGATCATGGTCATGAACGCCGACGGCTCCGGTAAACGGGCGCTGACCAACAGCCTCACCGAGGACTCCATGCCGCTCTACCTCCCGCAGAGCCTCCTGTCCTCGTAACGGAGGCCCCCGAACGCCGCCCCTGCTCCCGGGAGAGGCCACCGGCAGCAGGGGCGGTGCCCCGCCCCTCGCACCACCCGCGCACCACATTGTCGAACAGATGTCACCCTTTTCCGAAGCCCCGTTTCACATCACCCCCCATTCACGGCCGAGTTGTTGCAGGGGTACTGCGCCGGTGTTACGGTCGCTCGCACCTTGTACGACAATCGGTGGCGCGCAGACGCTGAGCCCGAGGTCGATCCGCAGCACCGGGGCCGACTCCGCCGCCGGAAGTGCTCGCACCACGGCCGTGCCGCCGGTGGTGATTGGGGAGAACTGATGAGACGCCTCACCTCGGACGCCGGCGACGCGGGTCCTGGCAGACGGGCCCCGCGCACGGGGGGCGGCGCCCGGCTCGTCGCGGCGGGGGGCACCGCGACCCTGTGCGCGGTGACGCTGACCGCGTGCGGAGGCGCCAGTGCCGCCGACGCGGACGGCATGACCACGGTCACCGTGGGGGTCGCGGGCAACATCTTCGACATGCCGATCCGACTGGCCGACGCCAACGGCTACTTCGGCAAGCAGAAGCTGAAGGTCAAGTACGTCACCACGACCGCGGCCACCGGCACCTCCGCCCTCCAGTCGGGCTCGATCCAGTTCCTCAACGACAGCCCCACCGACTTCCTGTCCGCCGTCGACCGCCGGGTCCCCGAGACGGCGATCGCCGCCGACGGCGGCGGCAACCCCCTCGGGCTGATCGTCAGCACCAAGTTCGCCAAGGCCCACCAGCTCACCGCCGCCACTCCCGCCGCCCAGGTCGCCAAGGCCCTCGACGGCTCGACCGGCGGCTCCAGCTCGGCGAACACCAAGGGCGAGGCGAGCGTCTACCTCAAGGCGTACGGCGTCGACCCCGGCAAGGTGAAGTGGGTCTCGCTGCCCAGCCCCGCCGCGGACAAGGCCGCCCTCAAGAGCAACCAGATCGACTGGTTCGCCACCTCCCAGCCCACCCCGCTCGCCATCCAGGACACCGGGGACGGCGTGGTCGTCGCCGACTCCACCAAGGTCAAAGCCTGGTCCGAGGAGCAGGCCGGATACGGCCAGGTCGTGGTGGCGCGCAACAGCTACCTGTCCCAGCACGCCGACGTGGCGAGGAAGTTCGCCACCGCGGTGCAGCAGGCCACCGCGTACATGAACGCCAACCTCGACTCCGCCACCGTCCAGAAGGTGGCGGCGGGGGCCCTGCCCGGAGTCTCCGCCTCCGTCATCAAGGCCAGCCTCCCCCAGGTCGAGTGGCCCAGGAGCGACGCGATGAAGCTGTCGGCGTGGATCACGACCATGACGTTCATCAACTCGCTGAACGCCCTGGAGTCGGGACAGGCGATCGTCTCCTCCGACAACTTCACCAACCGGTACCTGCCGTAGCCGCCCGCCGGCGTCCGCCGCGGGCGAGGAGCGGAACAGCCCCTCGCCCGGAGCCACCGAGAAGGGAGCGGACGCACCCGGCACACCCGTTGTCCGACAACCAAGGAGCGCCCGCGGCAACGCGACCACCCGTCTGATCACCCTCCATGTCCTCCCGCGGGCGCCACGCCCCGCCGGGCCGGTGTTGCGCTTGCCCCGGCGTTGTTGGACAATCCACCTGACCAGTGGGGGTGGGGTGGAGTCTTGGGGCGGTCCTTGCGTGAGCCAGGGGTGACAGAGCGGAACCGTGGTCGGCGGTGCGGCCCCGCCGTGCCCGCGCGCGGACGCGGGGGCGGGCACCGTCGCACCTTCTCGCCGAGGACGCGCTTCGCCTCTACCCTGGCCTCGGCGCGGCAGCGCGAGCGGCCGCGTCCACTGCGTCCCGATCCGTCGCACGGTTCGCCGGACCGGCTCCGGGCGATGTCCTCCCTTCTCACACCCATAGGCGATCACGGTGGAACAGAGCAGCAACGGCGGTGTCGTGGACGACAGCAGGTCGTCCGCCACCCGGTCCAGCCAGGCATACGAGGAACTGCGCTCGCTGCTGCTGTCGGGCAGCATCGAACCGGACACGCGGCTGACCGAAGCCGACCTGACCAGGATGTTCAGCGTCTCGCGCAGCACCATGCGGGCCGTGCTCGCACGCCTGACGCAGGAGGGGTACGTCACCAGCGAGGTCAACCGCGGCGTGCGGACCCGCAACTTCACGCCGGACGAGGCCCGCGACATCCTGGAGGCCCGCGAGATGCTGGAGTCCGCGCTGGCCGGGTTCGCCGCCGAGCGGGCCACCGACGAGGAGATCGCCGCGCTGCGCGCCACGCTGGAGGAGATGGCCGACGCCCGCGCCCGCGACGACCAGGCGGCGTACTCCCAGGGCAACCGGCGCTTCCACCAGCAGATCAAGACCGCCGCGCACCAGCACACGCTGGCGCGGGCCTACGACGTCCTGCTGTACCCGCTGGTGATGCGGCAGTACCGCAACCTCTCCGCCCGCCACCCGCGGACCGGGTCCTACGAGGAGCACCAGGCCATCCTGCTGTCCATCGTCACCCGCAACCCGGACGCCGCCACGGCCGCGATGCGCCACCACGTCGCCACCGCGCGGCACGCCCTGGTCCTGAAGTAGCCGCGCGCCGGCCCGCCGCCGCGGCCCGCGTCCCCGCGCAGCCCGCTGGGAGCACCTCACCGCCGCTCCCCGCAGCCGGACGCCCCCTCGTCTTTCGTCCAGGAGTGAGCGACACATGACCGCAGCAGTGGAGACCGAGTCCGGCCCCGTCGAAGGCATCTTCGGCCGGGACCGCTCGATCACGGTCCACCGGGGCATCCCCTACGCCGCGCCCCCGGTCGGTCCGCTGCGCTGGCGGCCGCCGGAGCCGCCGGTCCGCGCGCAGGGCGTGCTCAAGGCGGGCGCGTTCGCGCCGATGTGCCCGCAGTCGCCGCGCGACGCCTCCCGGGCCGGCATCGACCTGCCGATGAGCGAGGACTGCCTGTACCTCAACGTCTGGGCGCCGACGGACGCGGCGCGGCGCGGCCCGCTGCCGGTGCTGGTCTGGGTCTACGGCGGCGGCTTCCGGGCCGGCACCGGCGCGCACCCGCGCTACGACGGGGAGGCGCTGGCCCGCCGGGACCTGGTCGTGGTGACCTTCAACTACCGGCTGGGCGCCTTCGGCTTCCTCGCCACGCCGGAGCTGAGCGCGGAGTCCGCGCACGGGGCGTCGGGCAACTACGGCCTGCTCGACACCATCGCGCTGCTGCGGTGGGTCCGCGACAACATCGCGGCGTTCGGCGGCGACCCGGGCCGGGTCACCGTCGCCGGGCAGTCGGCAGGCGCCGGGACGGTCAACTTCCTCGCCATGTCACCCCTGGCGAAGGGGCTGTTCCACCGGGCCATCGCGCAGAGCCACGCCCGCTACGCGCGGGACCCCGAACTGCGCTACCTGGCCACCTCCTACCGGACGCTCGCCGACGCCGAGGAGTCGGGGCTGACGTACGCGCGGGAGCACGGCGCGCGTTCGCTCGCCGACCTGCGCGCCCTGCCGTGGCAGAAGCTCGTGGACGGCCGGCCGGCCTTCGACACGCGGGTGGACAGCGCCGGCGGAGGCAAGCCGCCGATGTTCCGCCCGGTCGTCGACGGCTGGGTGCTGCCGCACGGCTACGACGAGACCTACGCCGCCGGCCTGCAGAACGACGTCCCCTACCTCGCCGGGAACAACCTGCACGAGAGCGGCGCGGTGCCCGAGTCCACCTTCGCCGAGCACCGCACGCGCGCGGCGTCCGCGGTGAGCCCGGGCCTGCCGCCGGTGCACGTGACGCTGGACGCCTTCGTCACCGCGGCCCGGCACCGGTTCGGCCCGATGGCCGACGAGTTCCTCCGGCTGTACCCGGCCGGCTCGGACGACGAGGCGGCGCGGGCCGGCAACGCGGCGGTCCACGACAACTCCCGCATATCCACCTACCTGTGGGGTGCCCAGTGGACCGAGCGGGCCGCCCGGCCCGTCTACACGTACTTCTGGACCCACCCGTCGCCGGCGCAGGGCCAGGAGCCGCGGCGGGCGTCGCACAGCTCGGAGATCGAGTTCGTCTTCGACAACCTCACCCCGGGCAGCGCCCCGTGGACGGACGAGGACCACGAGATCGCGGCGGTCGTCTCCGCGTACTGGGCCAACTTCGCCGCCACCGGCGACCCCAACGGCCCCGGCCTGCCCCACTGGCCCGCGTACTCCCGCCACGCCCCGGCCGTCATGGAACTGGGCGCGCACTTCGGGCCCATCCCGATCGCCGACCCGGACCGCCTCGACTTCTGGCGGCGCTTCTTCCTCACCCAGCAGCCCTGGTGACCCTCCCCGCACCCGCTGGCGCGGTGCCCGTCCGCTGACGAAGAATCGACGTCGCACGCCGGTTCATCCGTTCGACGGGATCACGAGGAGCAGCACCATGCACGAGGCGCCGTCCGGGCCGCTTCCGTACTACGAGGACCCCGGGCCGGGCACGGGGGCGCTGCCTCCGCGGGCGTGGACGGCGGTGTCCGACGCGCGCCGGGTCGATCTCGGCGGGGCCTGGCGGTTCCGGCTCTCGCCGACCGCGGACGGCGCGGACGACGCGTTCGCCCGGCCCGGCTTCGACGCCTCCGGCTGGGACGTCCTGCCGGTGCCCTCGCACTGGCCGCTGCACGGCCTGGGCGGGGGCGCGGGCGAGCGGGACGGCGGTGTCCCCGGCGCGCGCGGCGGGACCCCGGACTACGGGCGGCCGGCCTACACCAACATCCGCTACCCCTTCCCGATTGACCCGCCGCGGGTGCCGACCGAGAACCCCACCGGGGACCACCTGCGCGGCTTCGACCTGCCCGGCGACTGGCCGGGCGGGGCCGCGGTGCTGCGCTTCGACGGGGTGGACTCCTGCGCCCGGGTCTGGCTCAACGGCGAGGAGCTGGGCACCTTCAAGGGCAGCCGGCTGCCGGTGGAGTTCGAGGTCGGCGAGCTGCTGCGGCCGCGCGGCAACGTGCTGGCGGTGCGGGTGCACCAGTGGTCCTCGGGCAGTTACCTGGAGGACCAGGACATGTGGTGGCTGCCGGGCGTCTTCCGCGACGTCACGCTGATCGAGCGGCCCGAGGGCGCCGTCGCCGACTACTTCGTGCACTGCGCGTACGACCACCTGACCGGGAACGGCTCGCTGCGGGTCGAGTGCGATCCGCCGGGGGCCGTGACCGTACCGGAGTTGGGCCTCGACATCGCGACCGGCGAGACCGCGGTGGTCCCGGTGGAGCCGTGGTCGGCCGAGGCGCCGCGGCTGTACGACGCGGAGTTGGCCACCGAGGGCGAGCGCGTCCCGCTGCGGATCGGCTTCCGCACGGTCCGCGTCGAGGACGGTGTGCTCCAGGTCAACGGGCGGCGCGTGCTGTTCCGCGGGGTGAACCGGCACGAGTTCGACCCCGACCACGGCCGGGTGCTGGACCTGGAGACGATGCGCCGCGACCTGCTGCTGATGAAGCAGCACAACGTCAACGCCGTCCGCACCAGCCACTACCCGCCGCACCCGGCCTTCCTCGACCTGTGCGACGAACTGGGCGTGTGGGTGGTCGACGAGTGCGACCTGGAGACCCACGGCTTCGCCGAGGTGGGCTGGCGCGGCAACCCGGTGGACGACGAGCGGTGGACGCCCGCCCTGCTGGACCGGGCCGCCAGGATGGTGGAGCGGGACAAGAACCACCCGTCGGTGGTGATGTGGTCGCTGGGCAACGAGTGCGGCACCGGGCGCGGCCTGTCCGCGATGGCCGACTGGATCAGGCGGCGCGACCCGGCCCGCCCGATCCACTACGAGGGCGACCCGTCCTGCTCGGACGTGGACGTCTACTCGCGGATGTACGCCGACCACGCGGAGTGCGAGGCGATCGGCCGGCGCGCCGAGCCGCCGCTCCCGGACGCCGACGCGGACCGGCGGCGCCGGGCGATGCCGTTCCTGCTGTGCGAGTACGCCCACGCGATGGGCAACGGCCCGGGCGGCCTCACCGAGTACCAGCGGATCTTCGAGGCGCACCCGCGCTGCCAGGGCGGCTTCGTGTGGGAGTGGATCGACCACGGGCTGCGCCGGCGGACCCCGGACGGCCGCGCGTACTTCGCGTACGGCGGGGACTTCGGCGAGGAACTGCACGACGGCAACTTCGTCTGCGACGGGCTGCTCTTCCCCGACCGCACCCCCTCCCCCGGCCTGGTCGAGTACAAGAAGGTGGTCCAGCCGGTCGCGTTCACCGCGGACCTGGCGCGCGGCCTGCTGACGGTCACCAACCGCCATGACGTCGCTGACCTGTCCGCGCTGGCCTTCCGGTGGGTCTACGAGGTGGAGGGCGAACCCGCCGGCCAGGGGCGGCTCCACGTGCCCGCCCTCGCGCCGGGCGCGAGCGCGCGGGTGCGGCTGCCGGACGCGCCGCGGGCCGCGGCGGGCGCCGAGGCGTGCTGGACGGTGCGGGCGGTGCTCGCCGAGGACACCGCCTGGGCGCCGTCCGGCCACGAAGTGGCCTGGCAGCAGTTCGAGGTGCCGCGGCAGGCCGCCCCGGCGGGGCCGCCGCCCGGCGCCCGGCACCGCCCGCGGCGGGCCGGGGACGGACTGCTGCGGCTCGGCCCGGGCCGGTTCGGCGCCGCCGACGGCGTCCTGCGCTCCCTGGACGGCGAGCCGCTGGCACACGGCCCGCGGCTGGACGTGTGGCGCGCACCGACCGACAACGACCGCGGCACCCGGTGGCACCCGGACGGCCGGCTGGAACACCTGTGGCGCGAGGCCGGGTTCGACCGGATGCGGCACCGCGTCGACGGCGTGTCCCTCGGCGACGACGCGCTGACCGTCACCACCCGGGTCGCGCCCGCCGCCTCGGACCTGGGACTGCTGGCGGTCTACCGCTGGACGGCGGTCGGCGACGTGCTCGGACTGGACGTCGAGGTCGTCCCGCAGGGCCCCTGGACACTGCCGCTGCCCCGGCTCGGCATACGCCTCGGACTCAGCCCCGCGCTCGACGCCGTCGAGTGGTACGGCGGCGGGCCCGGCGAGGCCTACCCGGACACCCGGCGGGCGTCCCGGCTCGGCCGGTACCGTTCGACCGTGGACGCCCTCCAGACGCCGTACGTGCGCCCCCAGGAGAACGGCGCGCGGGCCGACGTGCGGTGGGCGGAGCTGCGCCGCGCCGACGGGTCGGGGCTGCGGGTGGCCGGTGCGCCGCCGTTCTGGCTGACCGCCCGGCCGTGGAGCACCGAGCACCTCGCGGCCGCCGAGCACACGTACGCGCTGGACCCGGGCGACGTGCTGTGGCTGCACCTGGACCACGCGCTCCAGGGGATCGGCAGCCACGCGTGCGGGCCCGAGGTGCTGCCGGAGTTCCGGCTGGATGCCGTGCCGTCCGCGTTCTCCCTCACCTTCACCCCGCTGCGCGCCGGCGAAGGAGCCGGTGCCGCCGACACCCCGGAGCGACCGTGACCGCCACGACCCCGTTCGTCCGCCCCTACCGTCCGGCGGACCTGCCCGCCCTCTACGCCATCTGCCTGCGCACCGCCGACGCCGGGCAGGACGCCTCCGCGTCGTACCGCGCGCAGGACCGCGACCTGGTCGGCGCGATCTTCGCGGCGCCCTACGCGGTGCTCGAACCCGGCCTCGCGTTCGTGGTCGACGACGGCAACGGGCAGGCGGTCGGCTACGTCCTCGGCACCGGTGACACCGCGCGGTTCGCCGAGCGGTTCCGGGCGGAGTGGCTGCCGACCGTCGCCGGGCGCTGGCCGGCGCCGGCGGACCCGGCCGCACCCGGCACGCCCGCCGAGGCGATGGCGGCGCTGCTGCACTCCCCCGAGCGGATGGTGCTGCCCGCGCTCGCCGGCTACCCCGCGCACCTGCACATCGACCTGCTGCCGCGGGTGCAGCGGTCCGGCCACGGGCGGGCCCTGATGACCGCGTACCTGGCCGCGCTGGCCGCGCAGGGGGTCCCGGCGGTGCACCTCGGCATGCTCACCTCCAACACCGCCGCCCGGGCGTTCTACGACCGGCTCGGCTTCCACGAGATCCCGGTGCCCTCCCCGGGCCCCCTCACGTACCTGGGCCGTGCCACGTCCTGACACTCCGTCCCGACACCCCGTCCCGACCCGTGTCCCGGCCCCTGTTCCGCGCCCGGCCGCCGGGCGCGGGGCGCGGCCGTTGTCGGTGCCCGCGCCTACGCTCGGCGGCAGGAGGTGCACACCGATGACCGACGAGTCCCCGTACGAGCCCGTGACGGTGTCGCGGGTGGTCCCCGCCCCGCCCGCGGCCGTCTTCCGCGTCCTCACCGACCCGACCCGGCACACCGACCTCGACGGCTCCGGCATGCTGCGCGGCGCCGTCACCGAGACCCCCGTCTCCCGCGTGGGCGACGTGTTCACGATGCGGATGTACTTCGCGGAGCACGGCCACTACGAGATGGACAACCACGTCGTGGAGTTCGAACAGGACCGCCGCGTCGCCTGGGAGCCCGCGGCGGGCCGCGGCCATCCCGGCCACCGGGCGCCGGGCAGCCGCTGGGGCCACCGCTGGACCTGGACCCTCGTCCCGGCCGGCCCCGACGCCACCCTCGTCACCGAGTCCTACGACTGCTCCCGCGCCCCGTCCGCCGAGCGCGCCGGCATGCGGGAGGGCCGGGTGTGGACCCGCAGCATGGAGCGCACCCTGGAACGCCTCGCCGACGCGGTCGACACCGCCCCCCTCCTGCCCGTGGACCCCGAGGACCCCGAGACCCTCGGGACGTAGCCGCCGCGCGACGCCCCGGCCCGGACGTGTACCGCCGGCCGGGGTACGCGGCGGTGCGGAATCGGTGGGAGGTCGTCCTCGGATGATCGACTGTGCGTGGAGTTTCGGGGAAGGGTCAGGAGGCAGGCCCGCATAATGGGGGGTGGCGGACACCCCGCCGTCCGACGATCGCCAGGAGGAGCCGTGACCGGCGCACGCCGACAGCCGTCCCGACTCGCGAAGCTGCGCCCCGCACCCTTCGGCGCGGACGCCGAGGGCGCACGGCTCGAACGCATCCTCGCCTCGCCCCACTACGCCGACGGGGCCTTCGTGAACCCCCTGGGCGCCCGTTCGACCCCGAGCGGGAGCATGCTGAAGGCGCTGCCCGCCAACCTCCGCAAGGACGCCCGGCAGGCCCGCCGGCCGGCCCGCCCGGTGCCGTTGTACCCCACGACCCTCGCCGACCTGGCCAAGCCGCCGGTCTCGGGCCTGCGGCTGACGTGGACGGGCCACTCCTCGGTGCTCGCCGAGATCGGCGGCCGGCGGGTGCTGTTCGACCCGGTGTGGGGCGAGCGCTGCTCGCCGTTCGCGTTCGCCGGGCCCCGGCGGGTGCACCCGACCCCGGTCCCGGTGGAGTCGCTGACCGGCATCGACGCCGTGGTGATCTCCCACGACCACTACGACCACCTCGACATGCCGACGATCGTCGCGCTGATCCGCGGCGGCGCGGTCTTCGTCGTGCCGCTGGGCGTGGGCTCGCACCTGGAGCACTGGGGGGTGCCGGCGGACCGGCTGCGCGAGCTGGACTGGCACGAGTCGACCGAGGTGGCCGGGGTGACCCTGACCGCCACGCCCGCGCGGCACTTCTGCGGGCGCGGCCTGCGCGGCCGGCAGCAGAACCTGTGGGCCTCGTGGGTGGCGACCGACGGCGTCCACCGGATCTACCACAGCGGCGACACCGGCTACTTCCCCGGCTTCGCCGACATCGCCCGGCTGCACGGCCCGTTCGACGCCACGATGATCCAGATCGGTGCCTACAGCGAGTTCTGGCCGGACGTCCACATGACTCCGGCCGAGGGCGTCCGCTCCCACCTCGACCTGTCCGGCGGCACCGCGCACGGCGTGATGCTGCCGATCCACTGGGGGACCTTCAACCTCGCGCCGCACGCCTGGTCCGACCCCGGCGAGGGCACCCTCGAAGCCGCCCACCTCGCGGGCGTACGGGCCGTCACCCCGCTGGTCGGCCAGCCCTTCGAGCCCGCCGAGCCGCCGGCCGCCTACCCGTGGTGGCGCGAGGTCGCCGTCACCCCCGAGGCTGGCTGGGCCCCCTGGCCGCCGCCGGCCCCCGCCGAGAAGGACCACCTCGCGGGCACCTGACCGCCCCGCGGCGCCGGGCCGTCCGCGGTCCCCGGCGCCGCGGCCGCCGGGGACCGCGGACGGCTGGACCTACCGCAGGCCGCGGCGGGCGAGGAGCGGCTCGATCCGCGGCGCGCGGCCGCGCACCGCGGCGAACGCGGCCATCGGGTCCCTGCTCCCGCCCCTCGCCAGCAGCTCGCGCCGGAAGACCTCCCCGTTGGCGCGCCGCATGCCGCCGTGCGTCTCGAACCAGTCCACCGTGTCCGCGTCCAGCACCTCGCTCCAGATGTAGGAGTAGTAGCCCGCGCTGTAACCGCCGCCGAAGACGTGCGTGAAGTACGTGGTGCGGTAGCGCGGCGGGATCGCGGGCAGGTCGATCCCGGCCGCGGCCAGCGCGCGGGCCTCGAACTCCAGCGGGTCGCCCGGGTCGGCGCCGGCCGGCAGCGAGTGCCAGGCCCAGTCCAGCAGCGCCGCCGCCAGGTACTCCACGGTCGCGAAGCCCTCCCCGAACCGCGCGGCCTCCAGCATCCTGGCCACCATGCCCTCCGGCATCGGCTCGCCGGTCTCGTGGTGGCGGGCGTACCGCGCCAGCACCTCGGGCCAGGTCGACCACATCTCGTTGACCTGGGAGGGGTACTCGACGAAGTCGCGCGGCACCGCCGTACCGGAGAAGTACGGGTAGCGCACGTCGGAGAAGAGCCCGTGCAGCGCGTGACCGAATTCGTGGAAGAGCGTGTCGACCTGACTGAAGGTCAGCAGCGCCGGCTCGCCGGGCGCGGGCCTGGCGATGTTGTGGTTGTTGACGATCACCGGCCGGCGGTCCAGCAGGCCGCACTGCGCGACCAGCGCGTTCATCCAGGCGCCGCCGCGCTTGGTCGGCCGGGCGAAGAAGTCGGCCAGGAACAGCCCCAGGCCGCTGCCGTCGGCGTCGAAGACCTCGAAGACCCGCACGTCGGGGTGATACCCGACCAGGTCGGGCCGCTCGGTGACGGTGATGCCGTACACCTCGTGGGCGGCGTGGAAGACGCCGTCGCGCAGCACCGCCTCCAGTTCGAGGTACGGGCGCAGCGCGGCCTGGTCGACGGAGTGGCGCTCCCTGCGGACCTTCTCCGACCAGTACGCCCAGTCCCACGCCTCGATGGGCCCGCCGGCGGCCTCGGCGAGGGACTCGGCCTCGCGGCGGGCGTTGGCCACGGCGGGCGGCACCAGGCGCTCCAGCAGGTCGGTGACGGCCGCGGTGCTGCCCGCGGTGGTGTCGGCCACGGTGTAGGCGGCGTGGCTGGGGTGGCCGAGCAGCGCGGCCCGCTCGGCGCGCAGCGTGGCGAGGGTGACGGCGAGCGGGCCGTTGGTGTCCTGGGCCCGGTCCATGGCGGCGGCCAGCAGCCGGCGGCGGACGTCGCGGTCGTCCAGGAGCGCGAGTTCGAGCTGGTTGGTGAAGTTCCGCAGGCTCAGCACCCACTTGCCCTCGTGGCCCAGTTCGCGGGCGTTCGCCGCGGCGGCCGCGACCGCGTCCGCGGACAGCCCGGACAACTGCGCGGGGTCGTCCAGCACGAGCGCGCCGTCCCTGCCGGCGGCCAGCACGTTCTGGCCGAACTCGGTGCGCGCGGCGGCGATCGAGGCGTTCAGCTCGCGCAGCCGGGCCCGGTCCGGCTCGGACAGCTCGGCCCCGGCGCGGACGAAGTCGGTCCGGTAGCGCTCCAGCAGCCGCAGCGACTCCGGGTCGAGGCCGAGGTCCGCGCGCGCCTCGTACAGCGTCCTGATCCGGGCGTTGAGGGCCGGGTCGAGGTACACCTCGTCGGCGTGGGCCGCCGTCATCGCGCTGACGCGGGCCTCGATCTCCCGCAGCCCGTCCGTGACATGCGCCGCCGCCTGGTTGTCGTAGGCCGCCCGCACCCGTGCCAGCAGTTGCCCCGAACGCTCCAGCGCCTCCACGGTGTTCGCGAAGGTGGCCGGCGCGGGGTCGGTGGCGATCCGCTCGACCTCCGCGGTGTGCTCGGCGATGCCCCGCTCGAACGCCGGCAGGTAGTGGGCGTCCGCCAACTCGGCGAAGGGCGGCAGGCCGTAGGGCAGCGGGCTCGGTTCCAGCAGCGGGTTCGTGGTCACCTTGCGACCCTATACAGCCGGTCCGGCCCGCACCCCGGCGCTTTCGGGTACGGGCCGGATCCCGCCCCCGTGGCCGACGCGGCCACCCCGGCACCGCGCCGCGCCGCGTGCCCCGTCCACCTGCCGAACGCCTGGATAGCGGCCTGACAGACCGCGCGTGTACGGTTCCGGTCAGCTCTCGCAGCACCGCCGCGGAAGGATCGCACCCCATGACCTGGCTGTTGTACGGGGCCACCGGGTACACCGGTCGCCTGATCGCCCGGCGTGCCGTCACGCAGGGCCTGCGTCCCGTGCTGGCCGGTCGCAACGCGGCCAAGCTGGTTCCGTTCGCCGCCGAACTCGGCCTGGAGCACCGGGTGTTCGACCTGTCCGAGCCCGCCGCGGTGCGCCGGGGGCTCAAGGACGTGACGGCGGTGGCGCACTGCGCGGGCCCGTTCGTCCGCACCGCGCTGCCGATGGCGCACGCGTGCCTGGAGACGCGGACGCCCTACCTGGACATCACCGGCGAGATCGACGTGTTCGAGTCGCTGCACGCGCTCGGTGCCCGCGCGGAGGCGGCCGGGATCACCCTGCTGCCGGGCGCGGGCTTCGACGTGGTGCCCACCGACTGCGTGGCGGCGCTGCTCGCGGCCAGGCTGCCGGACGCGACCCAGCTCGACCTGGCGTTCCTGACCGGCGGCGGCCCCAGCCCGGGCACCGCGCGGACCATGGTGGAGGGCACCCCCGACGGCGGCCGCATCCGCAGCGGCGGGGAGATCCGCTCGGTGCCGCTGGGGTCGCGCCAGGTGCGGGCCGCCTTCCCGTCGGGGGCCCGCACGGTGGTGTCGATCCCGTGGGGCGACGTGAGCACCGCCTACCACTCCACCGGCATCCCGGACGTGACGACGTACACCGCGATGCCGCAGGCCGTGGTCGCCGCGTCCCGGGCGGTACGGCTCGGCCCGCTGCGCGGCGCGGTGTCGGGCGTGGTGGGACGGCTGGTGCGCGGGCCGGGCGAGCGGCGGCTCGCGGGCAGCCGGTGCGAGGTGTGGGGGCAGGCCACGGACGCCGCGGGGAACCGGGCGGCCGCGACGCTGACCGGCCCGAACCCGTACCGGTTGACGAGCGACGCGGTCCTGCGGATCGTGCAGCGGCTGCCGGAGCTGGCGACCGGCTTCCAGACCCCGTCGCGCGCGCTGGGCGCGGACTTCGCCGCGTCGCTGGAGGACGTCACGGTCGCGGTGGAGACGGCGCGCTGAGCCACACGGGGGCGGCACGGGCGGCGGGGGGCCAGTCGGGGCTGCACGGGCCGGGCGGGGGCCGGCGCGGACGGGCGTGCGCCGTGGCATGAAGCGCCGCCGGAGGGAGCCCGGCCCGGAAAGAGGCCGTTCCGGCAACGGGCGTGGGGCCCGGAAAGAGGTGTGGGGCCCCGCCGGTCGGCCCTCCCGGACGTGTCCTTCCCCTGACACGGTCCGGGCGCCCCGGCAGGGCCCCTGTCTGGTGCGGCCCGCTGCGCGCGGGGCTCAGCGCCTGCGGCCGATGGCCCCGTAGACGCCGACCGGCGGCGTGTCCTCGGGCACCTCGTTCCGCCAGTGGTTGACCTGGACCAGGCCCGGCTCGACCAGTTCGAACCCGCCGAAGAGGTCCAGCACCTCGGCGTGGGTGCGCGGGGTGAGCAGCGCGGTGGCCTTCTTGTAGACCGTGGTGACCTCGTCGGCCTTGCCGGCGTTGAAGTCGGCGGTGGCGTGCGAGAGCACCAGGTAGCTGCCCTCGGGCATGGCGTCGCGCAGCGTGGCGACGGTCTCGCGCGGGTTCTCCTCGTCGGTGACGAAGTGCAGCACCGACACCAGCATCAGGGCGACCGGCTGTCCGAAGTCGATCAGCTCCCGGATGGTGGGGTGGTTCAGGATCGTCTGCGGGTCGCGCATGTCGGCGAGGAAGAAGCCGGTGTTGCCGGTGCCGAGCAGTCGGGCGCCGGCGTGGGTGGCGACGATCGGGTCGTTGTCGATGTAGGCGATCCGGGCGTCGGGCGCGACCGAGTGGGCGATCTCGTGGGTGTTCGGCGAGGTCGGGATGCCGGTGCCTATGTCGATGAACTGGCGCACCCCGTGCTCGGCGAGGTAGCGCACCGCCCGCTGGAGGAAGTCCCGGTTCGCGCGGGCCCCGACGACCACCTCGGGCACGGCGTCCACCACGCGGTCGGCGGCTTCCCGGTCCACCTCGTAGTTGTCCTTGCCACCGAGGTAGTAGTCGTACATCCGGGCCGGGTGCGGCCGGGATGTGTCGATCTCACCGGCGGGAAAGCCCTGCTCGGTCACGCGGTCCTCCGCTTCGTCGTGTCCTGGTCGGGGTGTCGGAGCCGGCCGGGCCGGCGTCGGGTCCCGGTCATCCGAGCAGGAAGTCCGCGTCGCCGGCCTTGGCGCCCTGGATGAACGAGGTGATCTCGTGGTTGGTGTAGATGAGCGCGGGGCCCTCGGGGTCGGTGGACTGGCGCAGCGCCACCCGGCCGTCGTTGAGGCGCTTGGCCTCCACGCAGGAGCCGCCGTTGCCGCCGCTCCAGGGCTTCCGCCAGCCGTCCGCGCCGAGTTCCGCGGCGGGCATTCCGTTGTAGATGCTGTCGTTGGTGACGCGATCCATGGTTCAGATCTCCTTGCGCATGCCATCGAGGATGGCTTTGGTGCTCTGTGCCGGCGCTGCCTGCGCGCACATCCGGTCGAGGGCCTCGAGGAAGGTGGACACGTCGTCCCGGTCGTCGAAGTAGGCGCCGCCCACCAGACTCTCGGTGTAGGCGATGTCCGGGATCTCCTTGAGCTGGAACCGGAAGATGTGGAACGGCCCGTACATGGCCGGGTGCGGGCCCGCGGCGAACGGGATCACCTGGAGGCGCACGTTCGGCAGGTCGGCGGCGTCCATCAGGGCACCCACCTGCTCGCGCATCACCTTCGGGCCGCCGATCGGCCGGCGCAGCACCGTCTCGTCCATCACGACCCACAGCAGCGGCGCCTCGGCGCGGGAGAGCAGCGCCTGCCGCTCCACCCTCAGCGTGACCAGCCGGTCGATCTCCTCGGATGTGGCGTTGGGCAGGCCGGCACGCAGCACGGCCTGGGCGTAGCTGGGGACCTGGAGCAGTCCGGGGACGTAGTGCGGTTCGTAGGCGCGGATGACCGACGCCTCGCCTTCGAGGCTGACGAAGGCGCTGAACCACTCGGGCAGCACGTCGCGGAAGTTGTGCCACCAACCGGGCCGGTTGGCCTCGCGGCACAGCGCGAGGAAGCCGCCGATCTCGTCGGGGGCGGTGACCCCGTACGTGGTGAGCAGCTTCTCGACGTACGGGATCTTCAGCCCGACTTCTGCCTTCTCCATCCGCCGGATCGTGGCGTGTGTCACATCAAGGGCGCGCCCGGCCTGCTCGAAGCTGAGGCCGGCCTTCTCACGGAGGTCCTGGAGTCGCTTGCCGAGCACCATGCGCAGGACCGTCGGCGCACCGCCCGGCCTGGGGTCCATCACGTGCCTCAACCTCCAACTCCCTTGACTGACAAGCAGTGTGTCATGACGTCAGCGCCAGGAACAGCATGTTCTGTCGATTCTGTAATTTACAGTTCGGACCTTGCCATGTGTCCAGGGCGGGGCCCATAGTTACGGGGTGGTCCTTTCAACTCACGCCCTCCGACCCGGACACCGGGCGGACGTCCGCGCCTGTACGCGCCAGGACGTCTTCCGGTTGCCCGCGATGAGCGCGTCCGTGGCGGACGCCCGCGCCCGGATACGGGCCCGGCTGCGGGAATGGGGCGCGGACGCGGAACTGAGGGACGACGCCGGCCTGGTGGTGACCGAGCTGTTCACCAACGCCGTCCGGCACACCGACAGCCGGCAGATCACGTGCGCGCTGCGCGACGTCGGCTCGGCGGTGCGGCTGGAGGTGACCGACCAGGGGTGCGGCGGCGCGAGCCCGGTGCCCTGTACGGCCACCGACGACGAGGAGGGCGGCCGCGGCCTGCTGCTGGTGAGCGTGCTGGCGACGGCCTGGGGCTCCGACCCCGCAGCGGACGGCACGGGGGCGCGTGGTGTGGGCCGAACTGGCCGCACACCACGCGCCCCGCTGACATACCGGGCACGCGCCCCGCTGACGCACCGGGCAACGCACCGCCTCTCCCGCGCCACCCGCCCCGCCCGACCGGGAGCGACCGCTCACCGCTCCGGCGAGCGGCCGGCCCCGATCAGCGGCAGGACTCCAGTCGGGCGGGCTCCAGCGGCAGCAGTTCCGGCCGCTTGGGCAGCACGTCGTCGCCGGAGGACTCCCCGCGCAGCCGGCGGCCGATCCACGGCACCAGGTACTCGCGGGCCCAGTGGAGGTTGTCCTTCCGGACCTGCGCGGGCAGCCGGAGCGGCTCGGGCGGCCAGGGCAGGTCCGGGTCGGACGGCGTCTCGATCCCGAGCACCTGGGCGGCGCGCAGCGCCACCCGCGCGTGCCCGGCCGAGGACAGGTGCAGCCGGTCCTCGCTCCAGGCCCGCCGGTCGTGGATGGACCTCAGCGACCACAGGTCCAGCACCGGGCAGCCGTAGCGGTCGGCGACCGCCCGGATGTGCGCGTTGTACGTCGCGATCTTGCCGCGCAGCAGGCCCAGCACGGGCACCCCGCGGGTGTCGAAGCCGGTGCAGACCAGCACCGTGCCCACCACCGCGCGCAGGTCCGCCACCGCGCCCTCGAACCGCTCGGCGAGCGCGTCGGGGTCGCTGCCCGGGCGCAGGATGTCGTTGCCGCCGGCACAGAAGGTGACCAGGTCGGGCGCGAGCGTCACCGCCCGGGGCACCTGCTCGTCGATGATCCGGTCCAGCAGCCGGCCGCGCACCGCGAGGTTGGCGTAGCGGAAGGCGCCGGGCGGGCCGCCCTCGGCCCGGCGGCCGGCGAGCAGCCCCGCCAGCCGGTCCGCCCACCCCACGAACGCCTCGCCGGGCCCGGGGTCGCCGACGCCCTCCGTGAAGCTGTCCCCGACCGCCGCGTACGACCCGAACCCGGCCGCGGCGGGCGCGAGCACGAGGCCCGGTCCGCTCGTCGGCCCGTGCGGCGCCGGTCGCTCCCCGTCGGTCTCTCCGTAGTCGTCTGTTGTCCGCGTATCGTCAGCCACGTCGCACCATTTTTCTCCTCGGCCTGTGACCTACGCGACCGTAAGGACGGGTTGACGGCACGTGATTCATCCCACCCGCCCGCCGCGCGGCAGGCCG
Source organism: Streptomyces sp. SN-593 (assembly GCF_016756395.1). Taxonomy (NCBI): domain Bacteria; kingdom Bacillati; phylum Actinomycetota; class Actinomycetes; order Kitasatosporales; family Streptomycetaceae; genus Actinacidiphila; species Actinacidiphila reveromycinica. The sequence goes on along the minus strand of NZ_AP018365.1, from coordinate 7,106,477 downwards.
CCGCCGGCGGAACGAGACGGACACGTACCGGTCGGTACGCGTTTGCCCGTGCTGCCGTATCTTGGCGGTGGCCATGCGCGCCCGCAGGGGACGCACGCACGCGACGCAGAGACGAGGGAGCACCGGGTGACGCAGGACGTACGGCAGCCCGCCACGACCGGTCCGGAACCCCGGCTGACCGGGGTACGCAACTTCCGCGACGTGGGCGGGCTGCCCACCGCCGACGGCCGGCGGGTGCGGCCGGGGGTGCTCTTCCGCAGCGGCCACCTCGCGCACGCCGACGAGCAGGACACGGACTTCCTCGCCTCACTCGGGCTGCACACGATCTTCGACTTCCGCAACGGCGACGACATCGCGCTGGAGGGCCCGGACGTCACGCTGCCGGGCACCCGCAACATCAACCTCCCGCTCAGCGATCCCGCGCAGCACGCCGGCTTCTGGCACACCGTCCGCGACGGCGACCTCGCGGCGCTGCACGCGGCGCTCGGCGACGGCCGGGGCGCGCGGCGGATGGAGGCGTCCTACCGCAAGCTCGTCCTGGAGCGCACCTCGGAGCACGGCCGGATGCTCGCCCTGCTCGCCGGGACGGCGGCCGACCAGGACCCGGCCGGGGGGCCCGCGCAGGGCGCGGCCGTCCCGGCGCTGCTGCACTGCGCCGCCGGCAAGGACCGGGCCGGTACCTCCATGGCGATCATCCTGCTGGCCCTGGGCGTGCAGCGGCCCGCGATCGAGGCGGACTACCTGGAGAGCAACGCCCGGCACCGCCGCTACAAGGTGGTGCGCGGCGACGGCAGCACCGGCACCGCGATCGACCCGGAGGTCCGCGCGCTGCTCGACCCGCTGTTCGAGGCCCGGATCGAGTACCTGCGGGCCGCGTTCGACACGATCGACGAGCGCTGGGGCTCGGTGGACCGCTACCTGGAGGAGGGCCTGTGCCTGGGCCCCGCGGCCCGCACCCGCCTCCAGGACCACCTGCTGACCGGTTGAGCCGCTCCCCCGTGGCGCCGGCGCGCGGCGCCACGGGGGACCGCGCGTTCTACCGGTTGGCCACCGCCTGCTTCACCAGGGTGCGGCCGAAGTCCCACATCAGACCGCCCCCGCCGTGCGCGTCGTCCATGACGTCGGTGAAGGCGTTCACGAAGCGGTCGATGTCCGCCTCGTCGACCACCAGCGGCGGGATCAGCTTGATCACCTCGATGTGGTCCCCGGAGACCTGGGTGAGGATGCGGTGCCGCTGGAGCAGCGGCACCACCACCATCTGCGCGAACAGGCCCTTGCGGGCGGCCTGGAGCATCGTCCAGCGGCCGCGCAGCTTCAGCGACTTGGGCCGGCCGAACTCGACCGCGACCATCAGGCCGCGGCCGCGCACGTCCTTCAGCAGTTCGTACTCGTCGACGAGCGCGGCCAGCCGGGTGCGCAGCAGGTCGCCCATCCGCCGGGAGTTCTCGACCAGTTGCTCGTCCTCCATCACCGAGAGCGTGGCCAGCCCCGCGACCATCGCCTGCGCGTTGGAACCGTAGCTGGCGGAGTGCACCAGCACCCGGTCCATGGAGGAGTAGACCTTCTTGAAGATCCAGTCCCGGCCGAGCGTCGCGCCCACCGGGACGTAGCCCCCGGAGAGCGTCTTCGCCACCGTCAGCAGGTCGGGCTCGACGCCCTCCTCCTGCTGGTAGGCGTAGAAGGTCCCGGTGCGGCCGATGCCGGTCTGCACCTCGTCGCAGATCAGCAGGGCCTTGTGGGCGCGCAGCAGCGACTGGGCGGACCGCAGGTACCCGGCCGGGGGGATGTACACACCGTGCCCCTGGATCGGCTCCACGATCATCGCCGCCACGTCGCCGCGCTTGAGCTCGCGCGCCAGCGCGTCCAGGTCGCCGACCTCGATCTCGGTGTCGGGCAGCAGCGGGGCGAAGCCGTCCTGGAAGCCCTCCTCGCCGTTGACCGACAGCGAGCCGGTGGTCAGGCCGTGGAAGGAGTGCTTGCAGTACAGCACCCGGGGCTTGCCGGTGGCGTACCGGGCGAACTTCAGCGCGGTCTCCACCGCCTCGGTGCCGCTGTTGCCGAAGAACACCCGGTCCAGGTGCGGGGTGTAGGAGAGCAGCTTCTCCGCGAGCAGCCCGGGCAGCGGCTGGCAGTCGAACCGGGTCAGGTCCGGCAGCCCGGCGTCCAGCACGTCGTGCAGCGCCTTGCGGACCACGGGGTGGTGGCGGCCGACGCCCATCACACCGAACCCGGCGAGCATGTCCAGGTAGTCGTTGCCCTCGGCGTCCCAGAAGTGCGCGCCCTCGGCCCGCTCGTAGAACTTGTCGAAGCCGATGGTGTGCAGCATCCGCGGCAACTGGTGGTTCAGGTGCTTGCCGTGCAGGTCGTACCGCTCACCGCCCCGCTCCGCGAGAAGGGTGCCCAGGTCGAACCCCTTCGGCTGCCCACCGGGAACCGGGCTGCCCGGCTCGGGCGTCGGGTCGGACGATGTCATCGCTCACCTGCTCCTCGTGTGCGTGGGGTGCTGCCACCCGAAGTATGCGCCGCCGAGGCGTCTTCGGGACGTGCCGGGTCGGCCTGGCCGGGGACCTTCCCGGCGCCGGCCGCGGACGGGGACGCGGGGCCCTGCTCGCGGGCGTCGCCGGGGCCCGAGGCGGCACGGGCGCCCGAGGCGGCGGCGCCCGAAGCGGCGGCGCCCGAAGCGGCGGCGCCCGAGGCGGCACGGGCGCCGGAAGCACCGCGGGCCTCGGTGCCGCTACCGGACGGCTGCCCGGCGCGCGCGGCCAGCCGCAGGAAGGACGCGCCGACGGACCCGGCGATCTCCGCCGGGACCAGCCCGATGTCCGCCAGCACCTCGCCGCGCTTGGCGTGCGCGAGGAACTGCGGCGGGATGCCGAAGTCGCGCAGCGGCACGTCCACCGACGCGTCCCGCAGCGCCTGCGCGATCGTCGAGCCGACGCCCCCGACCCGCCCGTTGTCCTCGACGACGGCCACCATGCGGTGCCCGGCGGCGAGTTCGGTCAGCGCCGGGTCGACCGGCTTGACCCAGCGCGGGTCGGCCACGGTGACGCCGATGCCCCGGCCGGTCAGCAGTTCGGCCACCGACAGGCAGGTCCCGGCGAGTGCGCCGACGGACACCAGCAGCACGTCGGGCCGCAGGTCCCCGGCCGGCCGGGCCAGGACGTCCACACCGCCCACCCGCTCCAGCGCGGGCACCGCCTCGCCCGCAGTCTCCTTGGGGAAGCGGACGACGGTGGGCGCGTCGTCCACCGCGACCGCCTCCCGCAACTGCGCCCGCAACTGGTCGGCGTCGCGCGGCGCGGCGATCCGCAGCCCGGGCACCACCTGGAGGATGGACATGTCCCACATGCCGTTGTGCGAGGCGCCGTCCACCCCGGTCACCCCGGCGCGGTCCAGGACGAAGGTCACGCCGCACCTGTGCAGGGCGACGTCCATCAGCACCTGGTCGAAGGCCCGGTTGAGGAACGTGGCGTAGACCGCGACGACCGGGTGCAGCCCGCCGGTGGCCAGGCCCGCGGCCGAGGTCGCGGCGTGCTGCTCGGCGATGCCGACGTCGAAGACGCGGTGCGGGTAGGCGGCGGCGAACTTCGCCAGGCCCACCGGCTGGAGCATCGCCGCGGTGATGGCGACCACGTCCGGCCGCTCGGCGCCGATGGCCACCATCTCCTCGCCGAACACCGAGGTCCAGCTCGGCCCCGCGGAGGGGGCCAGCGGCCGGCCGGTCGCCGGGTCGATGGCGCCGACGGCGTGGAAGTGGTCCGCCTCGTCCTGCTCGGCGGCCGCGTAGCCGCGGCCCTTCTCGGTGAGGCAGTGCACCAGGACCGGCCCGTGGAAGCGGCGGGCCCGGCGCAGTGCGGACTCCATGGCGTCGATGTCGTGGCCGTCGATCGGCCCGAGGTACTTCAGCCCCAGGTCCTCGAACATGCCCTGCGGGGCGAAGGCGTCCTTGAAGCCCTTCTTCGCGCCGTGCAGCGACTCGTAGAGCGGCTGGCCGATCACCGGGGTCTGCTGGAGGAGCTGCTTGCCCCAGGACAGGAAGCGCTCGTAGCCGTCGGTGGTGCGCAGGGTGGACAGGTGGTTGGCCAGGCCGCCGATGGTCGGCGCGTAGGAGCGCTCGTTGTCGTTGACCACGATGATCAGCGGGCGGTCCCGGGCGGCGGCGATGTTGTTCAGCGCCTCCCAGGCCATGCCGCCGGTCAGCGCGCCGTCGCCGATCACCGCGACCACGCGGTCGTCGCTGCCGCGCACCTCGTTGGCCTTGGCGAGGCCGTCGGCCCAGCCGAGCACCGTGGAGGCGTGGCTGTTCTCGATCACGTCGTGCTCGGACTCCGCCCGCGAGGGGTAGCCGGACAGGCCGCCCTTGCTGCGGAGCTTGGAGAAGTCCTGGCGTCCGGTGAGCAGCTTGTGCACGTAGGACTGGTGGCCGGTGTCCCACAGGATGCGGTCGGCGGGTGAGTCGAAGACGCGGTGCAGCGCGATCGTCAGCTCCACCACGCCGAGGTTCGGGCCGAGGTGGCCGCCTGTCCTGGCGACCGCGTCGACGAGGAAGTGGCGGATGTCGGCCGCGAGTTCGTCGAGCCGGCCGTCGGGCAGTGCCTTCAGGTCGCGCGGGCCTTTGATGTGCTCCAGCATCGACATGCGTGGACCTCGTTCCTGCCGGGATTGCGGTGGATCGCCGGCCGCTGACCGGCCGGTGGCAGCGCGGAGTACGAGCCACCGGCGGCGGATGCCGTACCGGTGGCTCGTACCCGCTTTTACCGGGCGGTCACTTCGCGCGGTTGGACGCGACGGTCTCCCGGGCGGCGCGGATGGACTCCTTCAGCGAGCCCATGGTGGCCAGCACGGCCGTGGGCTCGTAGCCGCAGTGCGCCATGCAGTTGTCGCACCGCTCGTCCCGCCCGCGGCCGTACTTCTCCCAGTCGGTCTCGTCCAGGAGCTTCTGGTACGTCGGCACGTAGCCGTCGCTCATCAGGTAGCAGGGGCGCTGCCAGCCGAAGAGAGAGTAGTTGGGGATCGCCCAGGCGGTGCAGGGGAAGTCCGCCTTGCCCTCCAGGAAGTCCAGGAAGAGCGGGCTGTGGTTGAGCCGCCACTTCTTGCGGTTGCCGTCGCCGAACGCCTTGCGGAACAGCTCGCGGGTCTGCTCGACACCGAGGAAGTGCTCCTGGTCGGGGGCCTTCTCGTACGCGTACGCGGGCGACAGCATCATCTCGTCGACCTGGAGGTCGTCGTTGAGGTAGTTGAGCACCTCGATGATCGTCTGCGGGGTGTCGGTGTTGAAGAAGGTGGAGTTGGTGGTCACCCGGAAGCCGCGGCGCTTGGCCTCCTTGATCGCCGCCACCGCCTCGTCGAAGGTGCCCTCCTTGGCCACCGACTCGTCGTGCCGCTCCCGCATACCGTCAATGTGCACGGTAAAAGCAAAGTAAGGAGAAGGTGTGAACTTGTCCATCTTCTTGCGCATGAGCAGGGCGTTCGTGCAGAGGAATACGAATTTCTTACGAGCGACGAGCTGGCGCACGATCTCGTCGATCTGGGGGTGCATGAGCGGCTCGCCGCCCGCGATGGAGACCATCGGCGCACCCGACTCCAGCACCGCCCCGACCGCCTGGGCAACCGGCATGCGCTGCTTCAGCACCCCGGCCGGGTGCTGGATCTTGCCGCAGCCCTCACATTTGAGGTTGCAGGCGAAGAGCGGTTCGAGTTCGACGATCAGCGGGAACTTTTCGCGACGCCGGACCATTTTCTGTTCGAAGAGGTACGACGCGACGCGGACGGTCTGACGGAGCGGCATGGCCATCTGGCTCACCTCCAGGGGAGCGTGGTAGTGCGGTGCCAATCGAGAAAGGCGGGAACAAGATCTCTGAGCACGCGGAATGCGATGATCCCGGTGCGAAGCGTTCCGACACGGACGAGTTCGAACTCGGGCGTGTCGACGACGACGCGGGCCGCCGCGATGCGGTGCGCGCCCTCGGCGAGAGCGGCACGGCGCATCGCGGCCGACTCCATGTCCACGGCGATGGCACCCGTCGCCGCGAGTGCGGTGCGCTCGGCGCCCCGCACGACATGATCGGACTCCGCCAACGTGCCGGTGTGCACGGTGTGGCCCCGGTCCGCGAGAGCGGCCTTGAGCGCGGCGGCAAGCCGCGCGCTCTCGTGCCCGTCGTCGGAGACGACGACGTCTCCCGGCCGCATGCCGGGGGCGAGCCCCGCGCAGAAGCCGGTGGTCAGGACGGAACCTCCGTGCAGCGCCGGGTCCTTCAGGGCCTGGGCGACGACCCGCTCCGCGTTCTTCGGTCCCATGCCGGTTCGCAGCACGGTGACCGGGAAGTCCGCGGTGTTCCTGGCGGTGCCCCTGCGCAGCGCGAAGCGCTCGATCGGCAGGGCGCAGACCACCGTCAGCGGGGGTCGGGAAGGGCCCACGAACTAGGCCCCCTTTCCGGTGCTCGGGATGGTGGTGGACGTGCTGGACATGCCGGAACCGGACGCGCCGGTGCTCGGCGCGGTCACGGCGGACCCGCCGGACGGGGCCGCCGGGTGGCCGGCGCCGAAGGGCTCGGCGCGGGCGTAGCGGCCGAGCGCGGTCAGCGGGAAGACCATCCGGTACAGGTGGTAGTTGATCGAGAAGTCGCGCGGGAAGCCGGTGCCGGTGAAGTACGGCTCGTCCCACGAGCCGTCCTCGAGCTGGGTGTCGGTCAGCCAGCGCACCCCGCGCTCGACGGACGCGGTGTCCCGTTCGCCGGCCGCCAGCAGCGCCATCAGCGCCCACGCGGTCTGCGACGCGGTCGAGTGCCCGCGGCCGGCCCACTCCTGGTCGCTGTAGGACCGGAGGTCCTCGCCCCAGCCGCCGTCGGCGTTCTGCACCTGGTGGAGCCAGTCGACGGCCCGGCGGATCGCCGGGTGGTCCGGGCCGAGCCCCGCCGCGGCCAGCGCCGGGACGGCCGACCCGGTGCCGTAGATGTAGTTGACCCCCCAGCGGCCGAACCAGGCGCCGCTGTCCTCCTGTTCCCCCAGCAGCCAGTCGATGCCGCGCCGGGTGTGCCCGTCGTGCTCCAGGCCGAGGGCGGCCAGCATCTCCACCACGTGTGCGGTCACGTCGGCCGACGGCGGGTCGATCACCTCGCCGAAGTCGCAGAACGGCAACCGGTTCGGGAAGGGGCTGGTGTTGTCGGCGTCGAAGGCGCCCCAGGCGCCGTTCCTGGACTGCATGCCGACGTTCCAGCGCACCGCCTTGTCGATCGCGGAGTCGAGCCGGGCCCGGTCGGGGTGGTCGATCCGGCGCAGCGCGAGCACCACCTCGGCCGTGTCGTCCACGTCCGGGTAGTTGTCGTTGTGGAACTCGAAGGCCCAGCCGCCGGGCGCCAGTCGGGGGCGCTGCACGGACCAGTCGCCGGGGCGGGTGATCTGCTCGCCGAGCATCCAGTCCGCGGCCTTGACCAGCGCCGGGTGGTCGGCGCCGATGCCGGCGTCGGCGAGCGCGATGGTCGCCAGGCAGGTGTCCCAGACCGGGGACTGGCACGCCTCGATCATCCGCACGCCGTCCTCGGGCCACACGGCGAAACGATCCAGCGAGTCCAGTCCGGCCTTGACCACCGGGTGGTCCAGGTCGTACCCGAGCAGGTGCAGGGCCATCACCGAGTAGACCGCGGGCGGTTGGATGCCGCCCCAGCAGCCGTCGGCCTCCTGGCGCTCGATGATCCAGCGGGCGCACGCGTTCATCGCGCTGCGGCGCACCATCCGGGGGCTGAACCTGCGGTAGGCGTGCAGCACCTGGTCCAGGCGCTGGAAGACGCCGTCCCAACTGGTGATCGACTTGCGGCGCTGCTTGGGGTTCGGCCGGCCCGGGTCGAGGTGCAGTTCGTCGATGCCGAACGGCGCGGGGTGCACCGGCCGGTGGGCGCCGACCACGGTCAGCGGCACGATGGTCTGCCGGGCCCAGCAGCCGAACGAGTAGATGTTCAGCGGCATCCACTTGGGCAGGAAGATGACCTCGGGCGGCATCTCCGGCAGGTCGTCCCAGTCCCACCAGCCGAACAGGGCGAGCCAGATCCGGGTGAAGACCCGGCTGGCGGCCACGCCCCCCTCGCCGCGGGACCACTTCGCGGCCAGCGCCATGTGCGCCTCGGCCGGGTCGTCCCCGGCCAACCGCAGGGCGACGTACGCCTCGATGGTCGCCGAGAGGTCGCCGGGCCCGCCGTGGAAGGTGGGCCAGGCGCCGTCCTCGCGCTGCTGCGAGCGGATCCAGCGGGCCGAGGCCGCGGTGACCTGCTCGTCACGGATGCCGAGGAACTCCCGCAGCAGCAGGTCCTCGGCATCCATCGTCACGTTTGTCTCGAGGTCGCCTTTCCACCATCCGTCAGGGTGCTGCCGTGCCAGGAGGTGGTCTGCGGCGCGCTGCACGGCACGCTGCGCCGCCGCCTCTGTGTCACCGGCTGGAACAGGCTCCGGCTCCGAGGCGCTACTGGCCGAAGGTGTCCGGTGGGTTGGCGTCCCTGGACCGCCGTCGGTCGTCGCTGTCATGGCTTCCCCTTTGCAGTTGAGACTTCTGCGGTGTCGGGGGCGGCCGTCCGCCGTCACAAGAGTGAGACCGGCGACGTCATACGCTCCACGTCTGTCTGTTTACTTCTCGCGGACCACCACAAAATCCGCCAGGCCCACGAGCTTACGTCGGATTTCTTCCGGCATGTCCATTTTGTCCAGTGCGGCAATGGCGGTCGTGTACTGTCTCCGGGCCTCCTGGGACGTCCACTCCCGACCACCTGCCTCCTCGATCAACGCCGCCCGCAGGGCGAACTCTTCCTCGCTGAAGGCATCAGTTTCGATCAGTCCGGAGTTTTTCGCGTCCGCCGCCAGGAGTTCGCCCAGCCGCTCGGCCGCGGGGCCGTCGGCGGCGAGCGCCGCGACCACCGGCAGCGACTTCTTGCGCTGCCGCAGGTCGCTCCAGGTCTGCTTGCCGGTGGTGGCCGGGTCGCCCCAGATGCCGAGCAGGTCGTCGATCGCCTGGAACGCGAGCCCCAGGTGGTAGCCGTACTCCTCCAGCGCGTCCGCGTCGGACTCCGAGGCTCCGCCGAGCACCGCGCCGATGGAGGAGGCGCAGGCCAGCAGGGCGCCGGTCTTGTTGCCCTCCATCTCCAGGCACTCGTCCACGGTGACCCGCTCGCGGTGCTCGAAGGAGATGTCCTGGGCCTGACCGTCGATCAGCTTGCGGGTCGCGGTGGTCAGCCGGCGGGTGGCCCGGCCGGCGTCGGCGGTGCCCTGCTCCAGCAGGATCTCGTTGGCCAGCGCGAAGAGCGCGTCGCCGACCAGGATCGCCTGGGCCGGTCCGTGCACCTTCCACACCGTGTCCCGGTGCCGGCGCTGCTCGTCGCCGTCCATCAGGTCGTCGTGCAGCAGCGAGAAGTTGTGCACCAGCTCCACCGCGACCGCGCCGGGCACGCCGGTCTCCGCGGGCGCGCCCGCGGCCTGCGCGGACAGCAGGGCCAGCGCGGGACGCACCGCCTTGCCGCCGTCCCCGTCCGCGGGCCGGCCGGCCTCGTCGATCCACCCGAAGTGGTACGAGGCGACGGTGTCCATCGGCGGGGCGAGCCGTGCGACGGCCGCGCGGAGCACGGGGGTGGTCAGGATGCGGCCGTTCTCCAGCAGCGCGATCACGCTGTCAGCGGTCACGTTCTCTCCTCTTGTCGCACCAATTGCACTCATGCCGCCTCCAGTACGCCGGGTTCACAGGGCAGTCCGAGGGCGGACAAAGCTTGTCGGGAGGCGTGCAGGCCGCTGCGCACCGCACCCTCCATGGTCGCGGGCCAGCCGGTGGCGGTCCACGCGCCGGCCAGGTACAGGCCGGGGGCACGGGTGGCGGGCCCGGGGCGCAGGGCTCCCACGCCCGGCGTGGGCGCGAAGGTCGCGGTGCGTTCACGGGTGACGAAGAAGTCGCGGACGGCCGCGCCGCGGGCGGCGGGCAGCACCCGCTCCAGCTCCGGCAGGTAGCGTCGGCGCAACTCGGCCACCGGCAGGTCGATCTCGTCCTGCACGGCGGACTGGGACAGCGCCACGTACTGGCCGCCGCCGGTGAGCCCGGAGCTCCTGGTGCGGTCGAAGACCCACTGGACCGGACTGCCGATCGCCGCCAGGAACGGCTGCTGGAGCACCTGCCGGTCGTAGATCACATGGACATTGAGGATCGGCGCCGTCCCGATCCGCAAGAGCTTTTCCGGCTCCTCCAGCGCACCCGCCGGCAGCAGTTCGTGCGCCTCGTGCTGCGGCACCGCCAACACCACCGTGCCGGCGTTGAGTTGCTCGCCGCGGCCGGGCCCGGTCTCCACGTTCACGCACCACCCGGCGTGGGCGACGTCACGTGCCGGGTCGCCGCCGGAGCCGTCGTCCGCGCCCGGCGGACGGGCCGTCAGGGCGGCCGCGCGGGACCGCAGGAGTACCCGCACCCCGGCCGCGTCCAGCGCCGCGCGGGCCCGGCCGTCGTGCAGGTCGCCGAGCGGGACCGCCGCCCAGCCGATGTCGGCGGCGCCCGGCGCGGACAGCAGCCCGGTCTTGAACACCTTCGCGGCCAGGCCCAGCGAGGACTGGGCCGAGGTCGCGTTCAAAGTGGCCACCGCCACCAGGTCCCACAGCGCCTCGACGGTCCGCGCGGACTGCCCGCGCGCGGCGAGCCAGGAGGCGAAGTCGACCCGGTCCAGGGCCGGGTCGTCCAGGTCCAGGCCGCGCAGCGCGAGCGCGGCGCGCCCGACCGACGCCCGCTCGGCCACCGACAGGTGCGGGTAGCGCAGCAGGCTCGGGGCCAGGTGCAGCGGGACCGGCAGCCCCACCCGGCCGATCCGTCCGGTCCTGCCGGTGTCCGCGTCCAGGACCGGCACGTCCAGCCGGTCCTGGAGGGTCACCAGGTCGCGGGCCGCGATCCGGTCCAGGAACCACTGGTAGGCGGTGCAGCAGCGCAGGAAGACGTGCTGGCCGTTGTCCACGGTCAACTCGCCGCGCTTGAAGGAGAAGGCGAGGCCGCCCAGCCGCGGCCGGGCCTCGGTCAAGGTCACCTCGACCCCGGCGTCGGCGAGCGCGAGCGCCGCGGTCACCCCGGCCAGGCCGCCGCCGACCACGACGGCGGTGCGCCGCGCGCGGCCGCGCGCGGCGGGGTCGGCTCCCGGCCCGGCCGGGCCGGTGTCCGGACCGGCGTCCGGGCCGGATCGGGTGGTCGTCATGCGTGCTCTCCTCGGGCCGCACCGAGCGGGGTGCGGCGGGCCGTCGCGGAAGGTGACGCAGGGCGCGTCGGCAGGGTTGCTCGGCCGGACGACGGGTGCGCGAGCGGCCGCGGGAACCGCGCCCGCCGGAGGGACCGGGCGGAACGGACGGGCCGGGCGAGCGGCGTGGCGGGGGACGTGCCGGGGGCGGACTGCGCGGTGGAACCCGCTTGGTGCACGCGGGTCGTTCTCACACGCCCCTCCGCGGATCGGCGACGGGGGTACGCGCGGTGCGGCGGGCGTCGAGGCCGGCGAGGCCGCGGACGGCGACGTACGCCTTCTCCCGGCCAGGCAGGGACACCCGACCGCGCAGCACCGCCTCGGGGTCGGCGGCGAACCGCTCCAGCAGCCGCCGGTAGATGCCGGCCATGGCGGCGACACAGGCGCCGCTCCTGCGGTCGAGCATCGGCAGCAGCCGGTAGCCGGTGGCGAACAGCGCGCGGGCCCGGCGCACTTCGAACTCGACCAGGCCGGTGAAGTCGGAGCCGGCCGGCGGCAGGTCGCTGTGGAAGCCCTCGGCGCAGCCGAACTTGGCGAGGTCCTGGGCAGGCAGGTAGGTGCGTCCGTTGCCGGCATCCTCGCGGACGTCGCGCAGGATGTTGGTGAGCTGCAGGGCGAGGCCGAGCGTGTCGGCGTATTCGGCGGCACGAGCGTGATCGTGCCCATCCACGGTGCCGAAAACGCCCAATGAGACCCTACCGATAGCTCCCGCCACACAGCGGCAGTAAACGGCCAGGTCGTCCCAGGTCTCGTAGCTCTCGCCCCGCACGTCCATCTGGACGCCGTCGATGAGTTCGCCGAGACCGCCCAGCGGGATCGGGAAGGCCGCGCAGGAGTCGGCGAGGGCGACCGCCACCGGGTCGGTGTCGTCCTCCTCGACCTCGTGGGCCTCGACGCGGTGCAGCAGCCCGCGGGCCTCCTCCAGCCGGCGCAGCTTCTCCTCGGGCGGCAGCCCGCCGTCCCCGATGTCGTCGACCCGCCGGGAGAAGGCGTAGACCGCCGACATCGCCTGCCGCTTCGCCGTGGGCAGCAGACGGATTCCGTAGGCGAAGTTGCGGGCCTCGTGGCCGGTCACGGTCTCACAGTACTTGTATGCAGCAAGCACCTGTCCGGACGTGTGCGCTGAACCGTTCACGGTCCGGGTCACCCCTCTCTTCGCAATGTCGACCCCACCTCACGCAGCAGGACGGGCTTGGTGGCCTTGGGTGAACCCGACAGCACGTCGTACCCCGCGTTCTCCACCGCCCGCAACGCCGCACGACCGCCGCCGACGAATCCGGCCAGCAGCAGTCTGAGCCGGCCCCGCACGCTGCGGACCAGGGCACCGCCCTCGCCCAGCAGGTCACGGGCCCGCCCGGCTTCGAACGCGACCAGCTCGCGTACCTTCTCCCCCGCGCTCGGCGCGGCGAGGTCGGCCTCGTCCACCGAGAAGAGTTTCATGTCCTCCTGGGGGAGGTACACCCGGTCCCTGCCGAGATCCTCCGCGACGTCCTGGAGGTGCTCCACGATCTGCAACGCGGTGCACACCGCGTCGGAGCGCCGGACCCGCTCCGGGGTGGAGGTGCCGGTGATGGAGAGCACCAGCCGGCCCACCGGATTGGCGGACAGCTCGCAGTAGGCGAGCAGGTCGCCGTAGGTGGCGTAGCGGCTGACCACCTGGTCCTGGCGGTTGGCGGCGATGAGGCCGAGGAAGGGCTCGGGGGTCAGCCGGTGCTTGCGCACGGTCGGGCGCAGCTCCAGCAGCAGCGGGTGCCGGGGGGTGCCGTCGAACACCCGGTGCAGGTCGGCCTCGAAGGCGTCGAGCATCGTCGGGCGGTCGCCGGCCGCCTCGGCGGGCAGGCCGAGCCGGACCGCGTCGGGCCGGCCGCCGTCGGCCAGGTCGCCGTCGCCGATGTCGTCCACCAGACGGGCGAATCCGTAGACGGCCATCAGGTCCTGGCGCCAGGCGCGCGGAAGGATCCTCGGTGCCACGGGGAAGTTCTCGCGCGCGGCCTTGTCGAGGACGGCACGGGAGGCGACGTCCCCGGTCACCGCGGGCTTCCCGGCGCACAGGCGGCGAGCGCGCCCCGGAGCAGGATGGTCCCGATCTTCATGGCCGCCACATCCCCCGTTCTACACTGCCCCGTCGAAACTTCCCATTTCGGACACGCCGCATGCTCACTCGCGGTCACCCGTACCCGGGTATCGATCATCGGCAGGCTCCCAGCACCGGTACAGCTTACGTCGGAGGCTTACCCGGCGTACGCCGGGGGCGCGCCCCCGATCGGCGGGCGGCGACACCCGACCTCAACAACCGATCCCCGCCGGATCATCCGGCGGGGATCATGTTCCGGCAAAAAACTTCCCGGATCCGGTCGGCACGGCGGACCGAGCCGGACGAAGCCGGACAAGGTGCGGCCGCGGGGTCGGTGCGGCCGGTTCCCGACGCCACGTCAGCCGCCGCCCGCCCGCCGCCGGATCCTCACTTGCCGGTCTTCGCCTCGTAGGCGGCGAGGACGTCCTCGGTCGGCCCGTCCATCAGCATCACCCCGTGCTCCAACCAGATCGACCGCTCACACGTGTCCCGGATCGACTTGTTGCTGTGACTGACCAGGAACACCGTCCCCGCCTCCTTCCGCAACTCCCGGATCCGCTCCTCCGACCGCCGCTGGAACGCCCGGTCACCCGTCGCCAACGCCTCATCGATCATCAACACGTCATGATCCTTCGCCGCCGCGATCGAGAACCGCAACCGCGCCGCCATACCCGACGAATACGTCCGCATCGGCAACGAGATGAAATCACCCTTCTCGTTGATCCCCGAGAAATCCACGATCCCCTTGTACCGCGACCGCACCTCCTCCCGCGACATCCCCATCGCCAACCCCCCCAGGACCACGTTCGTCCCCCCCGTCAGATCATTCATCAACGCCGCGTTCACCCCCAGCAACGACGGCTGCCCATCCGTGTAGATCCGCCCCGACTCCGGCGGCAGCAACCCCGCAATCGCCCGCAACAACGTCGACTTCCCCGAACCGTTCGACCCGATGATCCCGATCGCCTCACCCCGATACGCCGTGAAACTCACGTTCTTCACCGCATGCACCCGCCGCACGTTCGTCGACCGGCGCTTCTTCGACAGCATCCGACCCAACGCCGCCGACGCACTCCCCTTACCCGTCCCCGCCCCGTACACCGTGTAGACGATGTTCACGTCCTCCACGATCACCGTCGGCACCATCGGACGACTCACCTGCACCGGCGGAAGCGCCGGCTGCTCAGCCACGGCCATAGGACTCTTCCGCCTTCCAGAAGTACACGTACCCACCGACACCGACGACCAGCGCCCACACCACCGCCATCGGCCACACATGCGCCGGCATCTGCGCCGCCGTCACCGAATCGATCAACGCGAACCGCATCAGATCGATGTACACCGCCGCCGGATTCACATCCAACAGGATCCGCAGGATGTGCGGCGCCGTCGTCGTCAACTTCGTGATGCTGTACATCACCCCCGACATGTACATCCACGTCCGCAACATGAACGGCATCAACTGCGACAGATCCGTCATCTTGCTGCCCAACCGCGCCACGATCAACGCCAACCCCGTGTTGAACACCCACTGGCACAACAACGCCGGGAACATCAACAACCACGACGCGTCCGGCACCTCACCGGTCATCAACACGATCGCCAGCAACACGAACATCGACATCATCAACTGCTGCAACTGCATCAACGTGAACGCGATCGGCATCGACGCCCGCGGAAAATGCAACGCCCGGATCAACCCCAGATTCCCCGAGATCGACTTCACCCCGCTCAACACCGACGACTGCGTGAACGTGAAGATGAACACACCCGTCACCAGGAACGCGATGAAGTTGTCGATCCCCCGATGCGTACCGATCAGGATCCCGAAGATCAGGTAGTACACCGCCGCGTTCAACAACGGCGTCATCACCTGCCACAACTGACCCAGCCGCGCCTGCGTGTACTGCGCCGCCGTCCGCGCCTTCGCGAACTCGTTGATGAAATGTCGACGACCCCACAACAGACGCGTGTAGGTCAACAACCCGGGCCGCGCACCACTGACCGACAACCCGTACTTGGCGGCGAGTTCGGCGGGGCTGAGGCCGTCGTCGAAGGCCGAGGGCACTGGCGAGGCGCCGACGGCGACCGCACCGTTGTGCGTCGTATCGCTCACAGTTGACACTTTCGTCCTCAAGGTGCGCGCCGGGTGCAGGGGTTCCCGGACTGCGCCTGATGCTCTCAGATCCGAGCTTGTCAGATGATCGGGGGTCGGCCCAGCCGGGTCAACCGCCACACCGTACGCCAGCGCATCGGGCGGCGCGGGCCGCACGGGGTGGCCCAGCCCTCCCGGAAGCCGCCGAACCACGCGCGCAGCGCGGTGCCCGAGGGCCTGCGCGCCAAGGTGAGCGCCATCCATACGCCGAGGTACACCGGCACCAGGGGCCAGGGCAGGTTGCGCCGGGCCAGCCAGACCCGGTTCCTGGCCACCAGCCGGTGGTAGACCGCGTGCCGGGCCGGCGAGGTGGCCGGGTGGAGCAGCACCAGGTCGGAGCGGTAGTCGATCATCCAGCCGGCGTCAAGGGCACGCCAGGCCAGATCCGTCTCCTCATGGGCGTAGAAGAACTGCTCGGGCAGGGCGCCGACCTGCCGGATGACCTCGGTGCGCACCGCGCTGGCACCGCCGAGGAAGGTGGTCACCCGCGAGTTGCGCATCGGGTCCGAGGCACGCAGCCGCGGCACGTGCCGGCGCTGGGTCTCGCCGGTCTCCGGGTCGGCGATCCGGAAGCTGATGATGCCCAGCTCCGGGTCCTGCTCGAAGGCCCGGCGGACCAGCTCGGCGGTGTCGTCGCCGGGCAGCAGGCCGTCGTCGTCGAGGAAGAGGACGACGTCGACGTCCCGGCCGCCGGGGCCGAACAGCTCCACCCCGACGTTGCGGCCGCCGGGGATGCCCAGGTTCTCCGGCAGTTCGGCGGTGCGCAGGTGCTCGCGCTCCATCACCGGCAGCGGCGAGCCGTTGCCGACGAGCGCCACCTCGACCGGGGCGCCCTGCTGCTTGGCGACGGAGTCCAGCAGGTCCTGGAGCTCCGCGGGTCGGGTGCCCATGGTGATGACGACGGCACCCACCGTCAGCGGGGCGCTCACTTCAGCCTGCTCGACGCGAGGACGGAGACGAGGTGCAGGAGGGTCTGGAGCAGCGCGATCGCGGCCAGCACGGCCACGCCGAGGCGGGTGAAGAACAGGTCGCCGCGGATCTGGTCGACGACGGCGAGCACCAGGATGAGGATCGACGCCTCGATGCCGAGCACCAGCCGGTGGAACTGGAGCGCGGAGGCGGCCCGGCGGGCCAGCGCCATCCCGGAGGAGCGCAGCTCGGAGGCCGCCTCCTTGACCGGCGGCAGCCCGCCCTGGTGCCGGGCCACGCCGACCAGGTCGGTCTCCGCCTTGATCAGCACGGCGCCGAGCGCGGCCAGGGTGCCGAGGAACGCCCACAGCCAGTCGATGCGGCCGCTGCCCCAGATGTCGGCGGCGCGCATGCCGAAGCCGACCAGCACGGCCGCGTCGGTCAGGTAGGCGCCGACGCGGTCGAGGTACACGCCGGCCAGCGAGTACTGCTTCTTCCAGCGGGCGATCTCGCCGTCGACGCAGTCCAGCAGCAGGTAGAGCTGGACCGCGACCACGCCGAGCACGGCGCCGGCTATGCCGGGGACCAGCAGGGCCGGTGCGGCGAGCACGCCGCAGACGGTCATCAGGTAGGTCAGCTGGTTGGGCGTGACGCGGGTGTTCACCAGGTGGCGGTCGATGCGCAGCGACACCTCGCGCATGTACAGCCGGCCGGCCCAGTGCTCCCCGCTGCGCCGGTCCTTGACGCCCGCCGGATGAACGACGGGGCGCAGCTCAGCTACTGATGGTTTTGGCATAGTCGGCGTACGCGTCCCTGATCTCGGTGGCGGACAGGTCGAGGTGTTCCAGAATCGTGTGGCGCCCGGGCCGGGTCTGCGGCGCGTAGCGCACCGCCTCCACGAACTCCTGGGCGGAGAAGCCGATCTGCTCCGGCAGCACCGGCAGTCCGTGCCGCCGCAGCGTGTCGGCGATGAGCGCGGACTCCTCGCGGGCGCCGCGCAGGTGCATCGCGAAGGCCGCGCCGATGCCCACCTGCTCGCCGTGCGCGGCGGCCCGTTGCGGGTGGAGCAGGTCGAAGGCGTGGCTGATCTCGTGGCAGGCGCCCGAGGAGGGGCGGCTGTCCCCGCTGATCGACATCGCGATGCCGGTGAGCACCAGGCCCTCGGCGAGGATGACGAGGAAGTCGTCGTCGGCGACGGTGCCCGGGTGCCGCAGCACCGCCTCGCCCGCGCCGCGCGCCATGGCCGCGGCCAGGCCGTCGATCCGCTCGCCGGTCTCGCGGTGGGACAGCTCCCAGTCGGCGAGCGCGGAGAGGTTGGAGACCGCGTCGCCGATGCCGGCCCGCAGGTAGCGGCTCGGGGCCTCGCGGATGACGTCCAGGTCGATCACGACCGCGATCGGGCCGGGCACGCCGTACGAGCCGCGCCCGTTGTCGTTGTCGAGGGTGGAGATCGGCGAGCAGATGCCGTCGTGCGAGAGGTTGGTGGCGACCGCCACCATCGGCAGCCCGACCCGGGCGGCCGCGTACTTCGCGGCGTCGATGATCTTCCCGCCGCCCAGCGCGACCACCGCGTCGTAGCGCTGGCCGCGCATGGCGTCGGCGAGCTTCACGGCGGCGTCGATGGTGCCGGCGGCGACCGGGAACCAGTCGGCGCCCGGCAGTTCGGGCGCCAGCCGCTCGCGCAGCCGGGCGCCGGAGCCGTCGCTGACCGCCACGGCGATCTTGCCGGACGTCGAGATCCGCTCGTCGGCCAGCAGCCGGGAGAGGTCGGCGAGCGCGCCCCCGCGGATGTCGACGACGACCGGCGAGGGGATCAGCCGGGTCAGTACTGGCACGCGATCTCCCGTCCGCGGGCGAGGTCGGCGTGGTTGTCGATCTCGACCCAGGGGATGTCGCCGACCGGTGCCACGTCCAGCACGTGGCCGCGGTCGACCAGTTCCTGGTAGCCGTCCTCGTAGTACAGGTCGGGGTCGCGCTCGTAGGTGGCCTTGAGCGCGTCGGCGAGGTCGGCCGCGGCGTCCGCCTCGATCAGGGTGACGCCGATGTACTCCCCGGTGGCCTCGGCCGGGTCCATCAGCTTGGTGATCCGGCGCACCCCACGGCCGGGCTCGGCGACGACCTTCATCTCCTCGTCGGCGAGCTTCTTGGCCGTGTCCAGCGCGAGGATGATCCGGCGGCCGTCACCGCGGGCGGCCAGCAGCGTGCGCTCGACGGAGACCGGGTGGACGGTGTCGCCGTTGGCCAGAATCACTCCCTCCCGCAGCACGTCGCGCGCGCACCACAGGGAGTAGGCGTTGTTCCACTCCTCGGCCTTGTCGTTGTCGACGAGGGTCAGCTCGACGCCGTAGCGGGCCTCCAGCGCCTCCTTGCGGGCGTAGACGGCCTCCTTGCGGTAGCCGACGACGACCGCGGCACGGGTGATGCCGACCGCCGCGAAGTTGCCGAGCGTGAGGTCGAGCACCGTCGGGCCGTCCGCCGCGCCGTCCGGCCCGACCGGCACCAGCGCCTTCGGCAGCGTGTCCGTGTACGGCCGCAGGCGCCGTCCTGCGCCTGCCGCCAGCACCAGGCCGATCATGCGGGTTCTCCTGACTCGTCGTGTACGGCGGGTGCCCCCGAGGACACCCAGAAGCGGATGCTCTCGGTGAGGACGAGCAGCGCGAGGACGGCGGCGAGCACCGTCAGTGCGGCGGTGAAGCCGTCGTGGCGGCTTCCGGTGACCAGGACCGCCGACAGCACGGCCACCAGCAGCGCCCGGCCCTCGTGGCCGCCGGCCGCCCGCACCAGTGCGCGGGGCGGGGCTCCGGTTCCGCCGCGGATGCGGTAGACCGTGTCGTAGTGATGGTAGGCGACCGCGGCCACCAGCCCGAAGGCGGCGGGCAACGCTCCGTTCACCTCGGAGACGGCGGCCAGTGCCAGCACCGCGCCGTACTCGCCGGCCCGGAAGAACGGCGGCACCAGCCAGTCCAGTGCGCCCTTCAGCGGGCGGGCGACGGCGATCGCGCTGGTCACGACGTAGAGCACGGCGGCCGCCACGACCCACCAGGTGCCGCGGGTGGCCAGCGCGGCGGTCGCGGTGAGCGCTCCGGCGCCGATCGCGGCGAGCAGCGGGGGGGCGAAGGCGGGCAGCCGCCGGGCGAGCGGCGCCGCGACGCGCGCCACGGCCTCGGCCAGCGGGCCGCTGTCGGCGAGGTCGGCGAGCGCCTGCGCGGCCCGGTCCGTCCGCCGGGCCTTGCGGGTGAGGGAGCGCAGCACGCGGCCGGCGGTGGTGTAGCAGGCGGCCAGCGCGCAGCCGATGAGCAGCACCACGAAGGTGACGCGGGGGGTGGTGGCGGCGGTGAGGACCGCGATCAGGAACCAGCGCTCGCCGATCGGCAGCACGATCATCCGGCGCACCCACACCGTCCAGCCGACGCTGTCCAGCCGCCCGGACAGGGCGGCGGTGGGGCTGGTGTTGGCGGCGGCGTCGTGGTTGGCCTCGTTGAAGGCGAAGTCCACGACGTGGCGGCAGGTCTGGAGCACCATCGCGCCCAGGGCCAGCGCCCACACGTCGTCGTGGCCGCC
Organism: Streptomyces sp. SN-593; assembly: GCF_016756395.1. NCBI lineage: Bacteria > Bacillati > Actinomycetota > Actinomycetes > Kitasatosporales > Streptomycetaceae > Actinacidiphila > Actinacidiphila reveromycinica. The sequence continues at coordinate 7,086,541 of NZ_AP018365.1, read as the reverse complement.
GCGGGCGGCGCCCAGCGCCAGGCCGGCGTAGTAGGCGTACTCCTTGGCGCGGTCGAAGGTCGCGTCGAGCCAGGCGCCGAGGGTGGAGTACTGGAGGGAGTAGCGGGCGAGCTGGCCGTCGGTGCAGTCCAGGACGAACGAGGCGAGCAGCAGCACGCCGGCGGCGACGTACCCGCCGCGGGTGCCGGTCGCCGCGCACCCGGCGGCGATCAGCGCGACCAGCAGGGAGGCGGTGGTCACCTGGTTGGGGGTCAGGCCGCGCCGGGCGCACCAGCGCGCGATGTAGCGGGAGTACGGGCTGATGCAGTGCGTGGTGAAGAACCCGTCGCGGGACTTCACCGCGCTGCGCAGCCGCACCGCCTCCTCGTCCACGCCGGCGACCGCCTCGGCCGCGGCGGCCTCCTCCTGGGGCCCGCGGGCCACCCGGGCCACCAGGACGCCCAGTTCGGGCCGGTACGGCTCGGCGCCCTGCCGGCCCAGTTCCCCGGCCAGCACGTCGGCGAGGACGTCGCCGTCGGCGACCGTGGCGGTGGGCGCGCCGCCCTGGGGCGCGGCCGGGCCGCCGGCGGCCGGGGCGGCGGCGTCCGCGCCGCCGGCCAGCTCGTGGAGCGCCCGGGACAGCGCGGGCCGGGCGGCGGCCTGCACGGCCAGCGCGCCGGGCACGGCGCCGGCGTCGAAGCGGGGGTCGGTCAGGGCCAGCCGCAGGGCGTGGCGGTGGCCGCGGAAGCGGCGGTCGACGACCGCGACGCGCTCGGCGGGCGGCGCGCCGGCGACGCGCTCGGCCACCGCGCGCGGCCCGTCGGCCTCCACGACCTGGAATCCCAGAGCCCGCAGGTCGTCCGCGAGCGGCGACGGCGTCCCGGCGTCGGGCGGGCCGGTGAGAATTGCGGTCGACAGAGGAACCCACTCCCTGAATGCGTACGAAGGCGCACCGGCGAGGCCGCGGCAGGCGGCTCCGGGCCGGACACGACGGCGAGGTTATCGGATGCGGGTCGGCAGTCGTTCACTGCGTGTTCGCCTGAACGTGGCCCGCCCAGTGTGATCATCATCCTCGATTCCGGTCGCCCGCCACAACATCGGGGCGAGCGGGCCCTCCGGCACCTCCGCGCCCCCCCTTCGGCGACGGATTAGGGTCACCTCACCACCCCAGGTCACCGCACATGACAACGGTCTCCAGTATCGGCTTGCCCACGGTGGGTAACCGGTGTTGACTGGCCCGCGGACCACGAGAGCAGGCGTTCAGCGGACACCCAGGCGCATGCGGAAGGGGGCCCCGTCGATGGGGGCAGGGAGCGGTCACCACCACGGACACGGACACGGCCACAGCCATGGCCACCAGCACGGCACGGCCACCACCGCCGGCGGCGCGCACCGCGGCCGGCTGCGGATCGCCCTGACGATCACCCTGCTGGTGCTGGCCACCGAGGTGGCCGGGAGCCTGGTCACCGGCTCGCTCGCCCTGCTGGCCGACGCGGGCCACATGGCCACCGACGCGGCGGGCCTGGCGATGGCGCTGCTGGCCGTCCACGTCGCGGCCCGGCCGCCGAGCGAGCGCCGCACCTTCGGCTACGCCCGCGCCGAGATCCTGGCCGCCGGGCTCAACGCCCTGCTGCTGCTCGCCGTCGGCGTCTTCATCTTCTACGAGGGCGTCCGCCGCCTGATCACCCCGCACGGCATCGACGGCGGCGCCACGATCGTCTTCGGCGTCATCGGCCTGGTGGCGAACTCGGTGTCGCTGGCGGTGCTGATGGCCGGCCAGAAGGAGAGCCTGAACGTGCGGGCCGCCTTCCTGGAGGTGATGGCCGACGCGTTCGGCTCGCTCGCGGTGGTGGCGGCGGCCGTGGTCTACCTGCTCACGGGCTGGCGGCAGGCCGACGCGGTCGCCTCGCTGCTGATCGGCGTACTGATCGTGCCGCGCACCTGGCAGCTGATGCGCGAGGCGCTGGACGTGCTGCTGGAGGCGGCGCCCCGGGGGGTGGACATGCGGCAGGTGCGCCGCCACATCGAGGGGCTGGCGGGCGTCGAGGGGCTGCACGACCTGCACGCGTGGACCATCACCTCGGGCCTGCCGGTGTTGTCCGCGCACGTCGTGGTGAGCCAGGACGTGCTGGACGCGGTGGGGTACGAGAAGATGCTCCACGACCTCCAGGGCTGCCTCGGCACGCACTTCGACGTGGCGCACTGCACCTTCCAGCTCGAACCGGCCGGCCACGCGGCGCACGAGCCGGGCATGTGCCGCTGACGGGTGCGGGGCGCCCCCGGGTACCACCTCGCGCCCTCTTCACGCCGGTGCGGCGGGGGCGGTGCGCGCGCGGAACGGCGGCGGCGGTGAGGCAGACTAAGAACTCGTCGTCGAACGCGAAGGATGGAAATGCCCACCAGTCCCGCCACCGGCCGACCCGGCTCCCCCTCCACCGTGCCGTCCCCCGACGGGGTCGCAGAACCGATCATGCTCGAACTGGTCGACGAGAACGGCGTCACCATCGGCACGGCGGAGAAGCTGTCGGCGCACCTCGCGCCCGGCAGGCTGCACCGCGCGTTCTCGGTCTTCCTCTTCGACGACGAGGGCCGGCTGCTGCTCCAGCGCAGGGCGCTGAGCAAGTACCACTCCCCCGGCGTGTGGTCCAACACCTGCTGCGGCCACCCGTACCCCGGCGAGCAGCCGTTCGTGGCCGCCGCCCGGCGCACCGCCGAGGAGCTGGGGGTCGCGCCGGCGCTGATGCGCGAGGCCGGCACGGTCCGCTACAACCACCCGGACCCCGCCTCGGGCCTGGTCGAGCAGGAGTACAACCACCTGTACGTCGGGGTGGTTCGCGCCCCGCTGCTGCCGGACCCGGACGAGATCGGCGAGACGCTCTTCGTGACGCCCGGGGAGTTGGCGAAGCTGCGTGAGGACGGTCCGTTCTCGGCGTGGTTCCAGACCGTGCTGGACGCGGCGCTGCCCGCCGTGCGCGAGGTGGCCGGCACCGCGGGCTGGTGAGCCGCGCGGGCCGGTGGGGCCGGGGGCGCGGCGACACGCTTCGCGCCTCCGGCCCGGCCGGCCCGGCCGTCCTCCCCGCCCGGCGGCCCGGTCGTCCTCCCCGCCCGGCGGCCCGGTCGCCGTCCCGGCCCCGCCGTCAGTACAGGGGCGCGCGCAGCGGGAGCGCCGCCCAGATCACCTTCCCGCCGCCCGGGGTCTGCGCGATGTCGCAGGAGCCGCCCGCCTCGTCCGTGATCGTCTTGACCAGCACCAGGCCGCGCCCGCCGGTGCGCGCGTGGTCGGCCTCCAGCGCCTTCGGCCGGTAGGGGTGGTTGTCCTCCACCGCGATCCTGACCCACTCCGGCCCGACCGCGAGCTCGACGGCCACCTCGGGGGAGAGCACCGCGGCGTGCTTCACCGCGTTGGTGACCAGCTCGGAGACGATCAGCAGCAGGCCGAAGAGCATGTCGTCGTCGATGGGGACGCCCTGCTCTCGGACGAGCGCCCGCACGCCGTGCCGCACCTGCGGCACCGAACCGTCGACCGTGGGGGCGGTGAAGCGCCAGACCCCTTCGTACGGTCGGGGAACCGGAGCCGGGAGAGGAGCCTGACCGAGCGGGACACTCCCGCGGACCTCCATGACCGCACCCACCATCGCTTTCGCGTGACATCGTCCGACAGGGCCTGCCGAGGCGTCCGTCCCGGTGGAGCGGGGAACCGGCGGACCAGCCTCACCCGTCGAGTCTCCGCGCAGGTGCGCGCCGCACGTGCGGGAGACCGGAATTCCACGGCTTTGCGCGTCCCGCGACCGCATCGGACCGATACTGATCGACGAGACGTCCGGTCCCGATCGCCGGGTGTGTGGTTGGGGCGGTCGAGGCCGGGGCGACACGCGTGGTTAGGATCGTCCGGCTGCACCTGGTCGGTGCACGTGCACCGATCGAAGGAGCGCCCGATGTCCCGGTTCGGCCCCGGTCTGCTGGTGAGCGCGCGGGATGGTGTCGCGACGGTCACCATCAGCAACTCGGCCCGGCGCAACGCGATGACGCTCGGCATGTGGCGGGCGCTGCCCGGCGTGCTGGCCGGGCTGGCCGCCGAACCCGGGGTGCGGCTGCTGGTGCTCACCGGGGAGGGCGAGGCGTTCAGCGCCGGCGCCGACATCAGCGAGCTGGCCGACGCCGAGGGGCGGCGCGAGGTGCAGGAGGCCGCGCTCGCCGCCGAGGAGGCGCTCGCCGCGTTCCCCAAGCCCACGGTGGCCGCTGTGCGCGGCTACTGCGTCGGCGGCGGCTGCCAGCTCGCGGTCGCCTGCGACCTGCGGTTCGCCGCGCGGGGCGCCCGGTTCGGGGTGACTCCGGCCCGGCTCGGCATCGTCTACGCCGCCGCCTCCACCCGCCGCCTGGTGGCCGTCGCCGGCCCCTCCACCGCGAAGTACCTGCTGTTCTCCGCCGAGCTGATCGACGAGGAGCGGGCGCTGCGCACCGGCCTCGTCGACGAGGTGCTGCCCGACGGCGACCAGTTGGACGCGCGGGTGCGCCGGTTCGCCGAGATCCTCGGCACCCGCTCGCGGCTCACCCAGACCGCCGCCAAGGAGTTCGCCGCCGGTCCGCCCTCCGCCGAGCGCGCCGCCCACTGGGCCCGGCAGGCGGCCGAGAGCACCGACACGGACGAGGGCGCGGCCGCCTTCCTCGCCGGCCGCGCGCCCTCCTTCACCTGGACCCCCGCGGCGGGCGCGCCGGCGGCCCACCCGGCCCCTTAGGGCCTGGAGCGGGCGGCACCGCGGAGTCCACCGGTGATGCGGGCCCCTCGGGCCACCGCGAGGCAGCTCCTTGGACAGGGCCCGTGCGGCCGCGCCAGGCCCCCTGGACGGGCCCGCGCGGGTCCCCGCGGTCCGGCTCCGCGGACCTACGCCACGCGGGTCGCGCCCGGCTTCTCGCGTTTGGCCGGGCCCTGCGGCATCGCGGGGTGCCGGCCGAGCAGGAGCACCCCGGCGACCACGGCGGCGAGCCCGGCCGCCTGGAAGGCGAGCGCGAGCGGGGTGACCCGGATCTGGTCGCCGAGGAACCCGATGCCGCACGCGATGCCCGCCAGTGGCTGCGCCGCGGTGAGCGCGGGCAGGGACATCCGCAGCGGCGCCGCCTCGAAGGCGGACTGGACCAGCAGTATCCCGGTGATGCCGATGGCGAGCACCGCGTACGGCTGCCAGCTGACCACGAGACGGGCGACCCCGTCGTCGTCCGCGATCGACCCGCAGATGCGGGTCAGGGCGTCCTGGAGCCCGTAGATCAGCCCGGCGGCCAGCGCGAGGTAGGTGGCCTCCAGGGACGGCTGTAGTCCCTTCGCGTAGAGGGTGACCAGCAGCGCCAGGCCGGCCACGATGCCGAACACCAGCCAGTGCCGCAGCGCGCTGGCGACGTTTCCGCCGCCGTGCGGCTGCCCGGCGACGATGAACGAGGTCACGCCGAGCGCGAGCAGCACCACCCCGCCCCACCCGCTCCAGCCGAGCGGCTGCCGGGTGAGCCAGCGGGACAGCGCCATCGCGAACAGCAGGTTGGTGGCGGTGAGCGGTTCGACCAGCGAGATCTCGCCACGGGTGAGCGCGATCGCGCTGAGCACCTGCCCGGCGACCATGAAGGCGACGCCCAGCAGCCAGTCGGGCATCCGGATCAGGTCGAGCAGCAGCCGGAAGGAGAGGATGTCCGTCCGCGGGGCACGGGCGGCCGCGCGCTGCTGCAACACGAATCCCAGACCCAGGCAGCAGGCGGCACCCACGCCCAGCAGGAACACGGCCACGCGGTCACTGTAGCCTCCCGACCTGGGCCCGTCCGGTGTTGGCGGCCGCCGGTCCGGCGCGTGGCGCCGGTCAGGGCCGGGCGCTCGGCACGGTCTGCGCGCTCTCCCACACGGTCAGGAAGGCCAGCCGCAGGCACGCGGCGAGCGCCGGGTGCTCGATGTACAGCGCGGTGGTCGCGTCGGTGCCGGCCACCGGGTCGGGCATGTCGCACAGCACGAGCGAGGCGTCGGCGACCACCAGCTTCAGCGGCAACTGGGCGGCGAACCGGCTCTCCTCGCCGGCGGCGCCGAACCGCCGCACGTTCTCCAGCACCTCGTGGTCGTCCAGCGCCTCGTTGGTGTAGATCGCGCGCACCGAGCCTCCGGACCGGCGCATCCGCCGCACCACCTTGATGCCGATGGCGTTGAGCGGGGAGGAGACGAAGGGCGGCTTGCAGAAGCTCAGCAGCTCGTGCCGGGCCTGCGCCTGGATGTCGGCGAACGCCTCGGCGATCGACTTCGGATCGCGCAGGATCTCCACGTAGTCCATCGGCACCGTCTGGGTGCGGCCCTCGGTCCAGACCGGCAGCAGCGCGGCGGTCAGGGCGGAGGACATCCGGTCCAGCCGCTCCAGGGTCTCGCGCTGATGGGCCATCAGCCGGGCGACGGCGAGTTCGGGCGCGACCGCGGAGAAGGTGGCGACCCGGCCCGGCCGGGTGGTGGCCAGCCGCCGCCTGACCAGCGCGTCGAGCACGTCGTACACCCGCTGCCGGGGCACGTCGGCCTCGCGGGCGACCTCCGCGGCGGTGTACGACTCGCGGCGCACCAGAGCGAGGTAGACCCGGGCCTCGTAGCGCGCCAGACCCAGCGCGACCAGATCGCCGACCGGTTCTTCCTCCGTCTCCATGGGTCATGACCGTATACGGCGGAGATCGTCCGGCGGAAGCGACCTGAGGCCGGGTCGGGGGCAAGTCGAGGGGAATCCTTTACCAACACCCGGTAGTTCCTTGACGATAGTCCTCACTACCTTCATCTGGTCACCACTGAACGGGGTGGCAGTGAACGGAAGTTGACATAGGCTCCATCTGTTTCACGCGTTCTACACGCGTCATCCGCTCCGCCTGGCACCCCCGCACCACCGGAGTCCGCGCACCACCGGAGTCCGCGCACCCCTCCACGTCCTCGTCCCACCTGTGAACGTGCGCCACGTGAAGCCGGGGCGACGCCTTGCGTACGTTGTCATGCACGTGACACTTTCGCGGCGGCCGCCCTCGTCAGCCGATCTCCCCCCATGGAGGGCAGTTCCTTGCAGCTCAGTACCGGCCCGTTCAGACGGGCCATCCGGCGCGGGACCATCGCGGCGGTCGCCGCGGGCGCGCTCGTGACCGGCGGCCTGTACGCCGCCACCGCCGCGACCGCGGCACCCGCCACCACCACCGCGGCCTCCGCCGCCGCACCCGCGGCGAACAGCAACGGCACCGCGGCCACCGGCCCTTCCGCCGGCAAGGACACCCAGCACCTGTGCGCGTCCCCGGCCGACGGCCTGATGTCGTGCATGGCGCTGGCCCGCACCGACGTCGTGCACCACCTCGGCATCACGCCGGACGCCACCCCGTCCGGCTTCGGCCCCACCGACCTGTCGAGCGCCTACGCCCTGCCGAGCGGCGGCTCCGGCCAGACCGTGGCCATCGTGGACGCCCAGGACGACCCGAACGCCGAGGCGGACCTGGCCACCTACCGGTCGCAGTACGGCCTGCCGGCCTGCACCACCGCCAACGGCTGCTTCAAGAAGGTCAACCAGACCGGCGGCACCAGCTACCCGACCGCCGACTCCGGCTGGGCCGGTGAGATCTCGCTCGACCTGGACATGGTCAGCGCGGTCTGCCCGTCGTGCCACATCCTGCTCGTCGAGGCGACCAGCGCGAGCATGACCAACCTGGGCACCGCGGTCAACGAGGCGGTGACCCTCGGCGCGAAGTACGTCTCCAACAGCTACGGCGGCGGCGAGTCCTCCTCGGACACCAGCTACGACTCGTCGTACTTCAACCACCCCGGCGTCGCCATCACCGTCAGCTCCGGTGACGAGGGCTACGGCGCGGAGTACCCGGCCGCGTCGAAGTACGTCACCGCGGTCGGCGGCACCGCGCTGAAGCGCTCCACCGGCACCAGCCGCGGCTGGACCGAGTCCGTGTGGAACACCTCCAGCAGCGAGGGCACCGGCTCGGGCTGCTCGGCCTACGACGCCAAGCCCACCTGGCAGACCGACTCCGGCTGCTCCAAGCGCACCATCGCCGACGTCTCCGCGGTCGCCGACCCGGCCACCGGCCTGGCGGTCTACGACTCCTACCAGGCCAGCGGCTGGCAGGTGTACGGCGGCACCAGCGCCTCGTCGCCGATCATCGCCTCGGTCTACGCGCTCGCCGGCGCCCCGGCCTCCGGCACCACCCCGGCGTCCTACCCGTACGCCCACACCGGCTCGCTCAACGACGTGACCAGCGGCTCCAACGGAAGCTGCAGCGGCAGCTACCTGTGCACCGCGGGCACCGGCTACGACGGCCCGACCGGCCTCGGCACGCCCAACGGCACGGCCGCCTTCACCAACGGCACCTCCACCGGCGGCAACACGGTGACGGTGACCAACCCGGGCAGCCAGAGCACCCAGACCGGCGCCGCGGTGAGCCTGCAGATCAGCGGCAGCGACTCCGCCTCCGGCCAGACCCTCACCTACAGCGCGACCGGCCTGCCGGCCGGCCTGTCGATCAGCTCCAGCGGCCTGATCTCGGGCACCGCGACCACCGCGGGCACCTACAGCGTCACGGTCACCGCCAAGGACAGCACCAACGCGTCGGGCTCGACCTCCTTCACCTGGACGGTGAGCACCACCGGCGGGGGCGGCGGCTGCACGGCCTCCCAGCTCCTGACCAACCCGGGCTTCGAGTCCGGCGCCACCGGGTGGACCGCGTCCTCCGGCGTCATCGACAGCAGCTCCGACGCCCCGGCGCACTCCGGCTCGTACAAGGCGTGGTTCGACGGGTACGGCACCACCCACACCGACACGCTCTCCCAGTCGGTGACGATCCCCGCCACCTGCACCAGCGCGAACCTGAGCTTCTACGTCTACATCAGCACCGACGAGTCGGGCTCGACCGCGTACGACAAGTTCACCGTCGCGGCCGGCACCACCACGCTCGCCACGTACTCCAACGCCAACGCGTCGAGCGGCTACGTCCTGAAGACGATCAACCTGTCGTCGCAGATCGGCAAGACCTTCACCCTGAAGTTCACCGGCTCCGAGGACTCCTCGCTCGCCACGTCGTTCCTGCTGGACGACACGGCGGTCAACGTGAGCTGATCCGCCCGCTCCACCGCACCGAGACCGCGTGGTCCGGGTCGCACCTGAGGCGACCCGGACCACGTGACCACCTCCGGGGCCGGATGCCCGGGGGACGCCGTGTGTCCGGCGTCCCCCGGGCATCCGGCCCCGGACCGTGTGGCGGAGGGCTCAGGTACCCGCGGGGTCCCGGACCGGCGCCGACATGCGCGCGCGGAGGCGGGCGGCGTCCCGCGCGGGCGGCAGGCCGTAGTGCCGGCGGTACTCCCGGTTGAACTGGGTGGCGCTGGCGTAGCCGACCGCCTCGGCGACCAGGGCGGCGGTGCTGTCGCCCGAGAGCAGGCGGCGGCGGGCCTCCTGGAGCCGCAGGTGCTTCTGGAAGCGCAGCGGGCCCATACCGGTCGCGGCCTTGAAGTGCCGGTGCAGCGTGGCCGGGCTCATGTGGGCGACGGCGGCGACCGCCTCGACGGTGAGCGGTTCGCGGAAGTGCTCGCAGATCCACGCGGCGGCCGCGCGCACGCGGGAGGCGGCCGTGTCGGCCGGGGTGAGGCGGCGCAGCAACGGGCCGAGCGGGCTGCCGAGCAGCCGGTAGAGGATCTCCGCCTCGACCCTGGGGGCGAGCGCGGGGATGTCCTCGGGGGTGTCCAGGAGCCGTACCCACCGGGTGACCGCGTCCACGATCTCCGGGGTCATGGGCGCGGAGATCTGCCCCTCCGGGCCCGCGGGCGCGGCCGGGGGCGGGGGGCCGTCGGCGCCGTCCAGCTCCAGCAGCAGGTCCGCGAGCACCCGGCCGTCCAGCCGCATCACGGCGGAGCGGTACGGCAGGCTCTCGAAGACGGCCGTGACCGGCAGGACCAGCGAGTTGAGGAACATCTCGCCGCGCCGGGTCCCCCAACTGCGCTCCCCCGCGGTGGAGTGCTTGGCGCCCTCGGCGATGAAGCAGATCATCGGCTCGTAGAGCAGGTCCGACGGCGGGAGGGGTTCGTCGAGGGCCACGACGGTCAGGCGCGGCACCACGGCGTCGTGCCAGGTGCCGTCGCTGTGCCGGGCGATCGCCGCCGCGAGCTGGTCCATGGGTGCCCCTTGCCGTGCCGGTCGGCCGCCGCCGTCCGTTGCGGTGCCGTGCCGTGCCATGCCGCGTCGCGCTGTGCTGTGCTGCATGGCGCTGTGCCGTGCCGCATCGCGGCCTTGCTGTTGAGAGTATCGGGCAAGAATATGCGATCAGCGCCCCATGCGCCGCCGCGGACGTCTTCCTAGCGTGGAGGCATGGCACACAGCAACGGGGCCGGCACGGACGACGTGCACGGCCGGAACCAGGTGAACGACACGGGCAAGGCCGGCGGCGCGGGCTCGGCGGGCGACGGCGGCGGGCTGCTGCCGCGGCGCCGGCTCGGCACGCAGGGCCTGGAGGTCGGCGCGATCGGGCTCGGCACCATGGGCATGACGATGGCGTACGGCGCGGGCGGCGACGAGGAGGGCGGCATCGCGACCATCCGCCGGGCGTGGGAGCTCGGCGTCACCCTCTTCGACACCGCGGAGCTGTACAACACCGAGGACGGCTCGAACGAGCGCCTGCTCGGCCGCGCGGTCCGGGACTTCCGCGACGAGGTGGTGATCGCCACGAAGTTCGGCTTCGACCTGCGGGACCCGGAGCAGTACGGGGTCGCGCTGGACAGCCGCCCCGCACACATCCGCGAGGTGGCCGAGAACAGCCTGCGCCACCTCGGCACCGACCACATCGACGTGCTCTACCAGCACCGTGTCGACCCGGACGTACCCATCGAGGACGTCGCCGGCACCGTCGGCGAGCTGATCGCGGAAGGCAAGGTGCGCTTCTTCGGCCTCAGCGAGGCGGGCCCGGAGATCATCCGGCGCGCGCACGCGGTGCATCCGGTCTCGGTGCTCCAGACCGAGTACTCGCTCTTCGAACGCGCCGTGGAGGCGGACGTGCTGCCGGTGCTGCGCGAGCTGGGCATCGGCTTCGTGCCGTACTCGCCGCTGGGACGCGGGTTCCTCACCGGCGACTGGAAGCCGGCCGCGGAGTACCCGGCGGACGACATGCGCAGTTGGGACGACCGCTGGCAGCCGGGCAACTACGAGCGGAACGCCGCGGCGGTGCGCGAGCTGGCGGCCCTGGCGGAGGGCAGGGGCATCACGGTGACGCAGCTCGCGCTGGCCTGGCTGCTGGCGCAGGGCGAGGACGTCGTGCCGATCCCCGGCACCCGCAGTGCCCGGCGGGTGGCCGAGAACGTGGCGGCCGGGAGCGTCGGGCTGACCGGGCAGGACCTCTCCCGGATCCAGGAGATCCTGCCGCGCGGCGCGGCCGGGTCGCGCTACCCGGAGGCGATGATGCCCTCCTGGTGAGCGGCGCTCGGCGTCCCCAGCGTGCCGGCGGCCGGCGTGTCGGCGGCCGGCGTGTCGGCGGCCGGCGGCTGGCACGCGGGCGGCCGGCACGCGGGGGGAGCACTCGGCGGGCAGCGCACGGGGTCGGCAGGCGGGAGTCGGCGCTCGGGGTCAGGGGTCGGGGTCAGCGCTCGGTGATGCGGCCCTCGGCGACCTCGATACGGCGGGTGGTGTGCACCGCGCCCAGCATGCGGCGGTCGTGCGTGACGAGCAGCAGCGTGCCCTCGTAGGAGGCGAGCGCGGACTCCAGTTGTTCGATCGCCGGCAGGTCGAGGTGGTTGGTGGGCTCGTCCAGCACCAGGAGGTTCACGCCGCGGGCCTGGAGCAGCGCCAGGGCGGCGCGGGTGCGCTCCCCCGGGGAGAGCGTGGCGGCCGGACGCAGCACGTGCGCCGCCTTCAGCCCGAACTTGGCGAGCAGGGTGCGGATCTCGGCGGGTTCGAGGTCGGGCGCCGGCGCCCGGAAGGCGTCGAGCAGGGCGGCGTCGCCGCGGAAGAGCCCGCGGGCCTGGTCGACCTCGCCGACCACCACGCCGGGGCCGAGCGAGGCGTTCCCCTCGTCCAGCGGCAGCCGGCCGAGGAGGGCGGCGAGCAGGGTGGACTTGCCGGAGCCGTTGGCGCCGGTGATCGCCACCCGGTCCGCCCAGTCGATCTGGAGGTCGACCGGCCCGAACGTGAAGGCCCCGCGCCGGACCCTGGCCTGCCGCAGCGTGGCGACCACGGCGCCGGAGCGGGGCGCGGCGGCGATCTCCATCCGCAGCTCCCACTCCTTGCGGGGCTCCTCCACGGCCTCCAGCCGCTCGATCATCCGGTCGGTCTGGCGGGCCTTGGCGGCCTGCTTCTCGCTGCTCTCGGTGCGGGCCTTGCGGGCGATCTTGTCGTTGTCGGGCTGCTTGCGGACGGCGTTGCGCAGGCCCTTGTCCATCCAGCCGCGCTGCATCCGGGCCCGCGCCTCCAGGCCCGCCTTCGTGTCGGCGTACTCCTCGTACTCCTCGCGGGCGTGCCGGCGGGCGGTCTCCCGCTCCTCCAGGTAGGCCGCGTAGCCGCCCCCGTAGGCGGTCACCTGCTGCTGGGCGAGGTCGAGTTCGACCACGCGGTTGACGGTGCGGGCCAGGAACTCGCGGTCGTGGCTGACCAGGACGGTGCCGGCGCACAGGCCCGAGACGAACTTCTCCAGCCGCTCCAGGCCGTCCAGGTCCAGGTCGTTGGTGGGCTCGTCGAGCAGGAACACGTCGTAGCGGCTGAGCAGCAGCGAGGCGAGGCCGGCGCGGGCGGCCTGGCCGCCGGACAGCGAGCGCATCTGGGCGTCGAGGTCCACGCCGAGCCCGAGCGAGCCCGCGGCCTCCTCCGCCCGCTCGTCCAGGTCCGCGCCGCCCAGGTCCAGCCAGCGGTCGAGGCTCTCCGCGTACGCGTCGTCAGCGCCGGGTGCCTCGTCCACAAGGGCCTGGGTGGCCGCGTCCAGCGCGGTCTGCGCGGCGGCGACCCCGGTCCGGCGGGCCAGGAAGGCGCGTACGGTCTCGCCCTCCCGGCGGTCCGGCTCCTGCGGCAGGTACCCGACGTTCGCGGTGGACGGCGAGAGCCGCACCGTGCCCTCCTCGGCGGTGCCGAGCCCGGCGAGCAGCCGCAGCAGCGTGGACTTTCCGGCGCCGTTGGCGCCCACCAGCCCGACCACGTCGCCCCCGGAGACCACCAGGTCGAGCCCGCTGAACAGTGCTCGGTCGCCGTGCCCGGCGGCGAGGTTCTTCGCTACAAGTGTCGCGCTCATCAGACCGCGGACTCTACCCGCTCCCCCGCTCCCGCACCGCGCCGTTTTCGCCCGTGCCGGGGTACGGGCCGGGGTGCGGGCCGGGGTGCGGGCCGGCCAGCGCCGCCGGGAGGGTGTGCAGGGTGCGCAGGACGTGGATGCCGGCCGCAGGGCTGGGGCTGCCCGGCTCCTGCCCGCCGCGGCACAGCCAGTACGACCGCAGGCCCGCGTCGCGCGCGCCCAGCGCGTCCGCGGTGTAGTCGTCACCGACGTACGCGACCTGCTCGGGCGGCAGGCCCAGCGCGGCGCAGGCGGCGTGGAAGATCCCGGCGGCGGGCTTGACGGCGCCGTACTCGTCGCAGCAGACGAACGCCCCGCGCAGGTAGGGCAGCAGGCCGACCGCGGCGAGCTTGCGGCGCTTGCCCTCGGTGCCCGCGTTCGACACCACCCCGAGCCGGTGGTCCGCGGCGAGCCGGCGCAGCACCGGTTCGGCGTCCGCGAAGGCCGTCCCGGCCAGGTCCCGCCGTGCCGCGTACCGCCCGAACCACGCCGACGCCTCCGCGTCGGACAGCCCGGGCCGCCCCAGGAAGCGCCGCACCCGCGCCCGCTGCTGCGCCGCGAAGTCCACTTCCCCGGCCAGGAACCGCCCGTACTCCTCCACCATCAGCGCCCGCCACCGCGCCAGCGCCTCCCCCTCCGACCCGAGCCCCGCCACCGGCTCCGCCCCGAGGTGCGCCCGGAGCCCCGCCGCCTCGGCCGCCGCGTAGTCGAACAGCGTCCCGTCCACATCGAAGAGCACTCCCCGCACCCTCACCGGCCCCTCCCGTCCCGTCCGCGCTGTCAGTGCCCGCCTCTAGATTGACGGGTGCATGCAACCGCGCGCCGGCCGACGCGCGGTCCATCATCTTGGGGGTTCACTTGTCCACGTCCACAGGACGGTTGACAGCACGCGGGCTGGTACTGGCCGCGGTAGGCGCGCTCGTGGGGGTCGTCGCGGTGCAGACGACGGCGCACGCCGATGCGGCACCGGCCGTACCGGTGCCGACCGGGTTGGGCACCGATCCGGTACCGGTGGGTGGGGCGCCGGGCGACGGGTGCGGTACCGCCGAGCCCTACGGCTCCATCGGGCTCGGCGGTGTCACGTTCGGTGCGGTCTCGACAACGACCGACGGTTCCCTGGTGCAGACGGAGTTCTCCGTGACGCCCGGCGACGGGTCGCCCGGGTACGACTACACGGGCAGCAACCTCGTCAGCGGGTCACGGGCCCAACTCAACCTGCCGGGAGACGACTTCGCCGACGGGATGACGTACACCTGGCGGGCGCGCGCGATCAGCGGCACCGGCGCGGTCTCGGACTGGTCCGCGCCGTGCCACTTCGTCACCGACCACACGCCGCCCGCGGCACCGGTCCTGACGTCGACCGACTTCCCGTCGGAGACTTCCGGCATCCCGGGTCCCGTGGCACGCACGACCGGCACGGTGCACGTCGCGGTGAGCGGGCCGGGGGCGTCCGACGTCGTCGCGGCGCGCTACGCGCTGGACGCGTACCCGTACTCCGGCAGCCCCGCGGTGCCGGTGGGGGCCGACGGCACCGCCGACATCACCATCACGCCCACGAGTTGGGGCCCGCACACGCTGTGGGTCGAGACGGTGGACCGGACGGGCAACCTGTCGCAGGAGACCCCTTACCAGTTCGCCGTGGGCACCGATCCGAAGCCCGACGCGCACGGCGACGTCAACGGCGACGGAGTCGCGGACCTGCTCGCGACCACCACGGACGGCACCCTGCACACGCTGCTCGGCAACGGCGACGGAACGCTCGAACCGGCGGTCGTGCACCCCGATTCGCCGACCACCTTCTCCACGGGGCTGATCGCGCAGAACGGCGACGGGACCAACGACGGCTACCAGGACCTCCTGTGGATCACCCCCAACAACGTGCTGGAGCAGGCCGCGAACAACGGGCTCGGCGACTTCGGCCGGGTGACCGTCGTCTCCCGGCCCGGCGGCTACTGGGACGCGGCCACCCAACTGGTGCAGCCAGGGGCAGGCGACGGCGCCTCGTGGGGCGGTCTGATGTCCGTCGAGAACGGCCACCTGTTGCTCTGGCCGAGCCACAACGGAGCGATCTTCGATGACCCGACCGACCTCGGCACGGGCTACGACCACCTGACCGTGCTGACGCCCGGCGACCTCACCGGCGACGGGGTGAGCGACCTGCTGATCCGCGACGACAGCACCGGTCTGCTGCGCGTCGCCCCGCGGGCCGAGGACGGCACCGTGCTGCCGACCTCCGACTGGCAGGACGTCGGGACCGGCTTCAGCAAGGCGAAGTACCCGCTGCTCACCGTCGTCGGCGACGCCAACGGCGACGGCTTTCCCGACATGTACGGCGTGACCGCTCACGGCGAGCTCGACTTCGTCCAGGGGAAGGCGGGGGGCCACTTCGGCAAGCCGGTGTGCCTCTCCGTCTCCGGCCTGGACCTCTCGACGGTCAACGCCCTGGCCTGAACGGATCGCCGCGCGAAGCCGCGCTCCCCCGCCTCGGGGAGCGCGGCTCCTTCGTTTCCGGGCGGATCAAAAGATGCATGCACGCTTGAATGTTTCGGGGGTCGCTGGGACCCTCGGGGGGCACCGTCACATGTCCGGTCCGTGGGCTCTGCTCGACGAGGGGTGGCCGTGGTCGATCCGCAGGCAGTACGCGCCGTGTTGGAGGATCTGCGCGCGGAGGGCGAGGCGCTGGACGCGCTGGTCGCGCCGCTCGGGGCGCGGGGGTGGGAGGCGGACACACCCGCCGAGGGCTGGACCGTGGCGCACCAGGTCGCGCACCTGGCGTGGACGGACGGGCGCGCCCTGCTGGCGGTGCTGGACCCGGACCGGTTCACCGGGGAACTCGGCGGCGACCTGGCGGAGTTGGCCGCCTCGGTGGACACGGGCGCCGCGGCGGGTGCGGCGGAGCCGTACCCGGAGTTGCTGGCGCGCTGGCGGGAGGGCCGGACCCGGCTGCTGGACGCGCTGGCCGCCGCGCCCCCGGACGCGCGCTTCCCCTGGTACGGGCCGCCGATGAGCACCGCCTCGGTGGCCACGGGGCGACTGATGGAGACGTGGGCCCATGGCGAGGACGTGGCCGACACGTTCCGGGTGCGGCGGGAACCGACCGCCCGGCTGCGGCACGTCGTGCGCATCGCGGTACGGGCACGCGACTACGCCTTCGCGGTCCACGGGATGGCGCCGCCGGCGGAGCCGTTCCGGGTCGAACTGGTCGCCCCGGACGGCTCGTCGTGGACCTACGGACCGCCGGACGCGGCTCAGCGGGTGACCGGGCCCGCGCTGGACTTCTGCCTGCTGGCGGTCCGGCGGCGGCACCGCGACGACACGGCGGTGCGCGCGCGGGGAGCGGACGCGGACCGCTGGCTGTCGGTGGCACAGGCGTTCGCCGGGCCCCCCGGCAAGCCGCGGGCCGCGGCGAACGGCGGTGCGGCATGAGCGCGTCGCGGGAGGCCGGCTTCGACGAGCGGCGGGCGGTGATGCTGGAGCGGCTGGCGGAGGTCACGGAGGCGCACGCGCAGGCGCTGGCCGGAGGCGGACCGAAGTACGTCGAACGGCACCGCACACGCGGCAAGTTGACCGCGCGCGAGCGGATCGAGCTGCTGCTCGACCCCGACACTCCGTTCCTGGAGCTGTCGCCGCTGGCCGGCTGGGGCAGCAACTACGCCACCGGGGCCTCGCTGGTCACCGGGATCGGCGTGGTCGAGGGCGTGGAGTGCCTGATCAGTGCGAACGACCCGACGGTGCGCGGCGGTTCGAGCAACCCGTGGACGCTGCGCAAGGCGCTGCGCGCCGACGAGATCGCCCTGGCCAACCGGCTGCCGGTGATCAGCCTGGTGGAGTCGGGCGGCGCGGACCTGCCCAGCCAGAAGGAGATCTTCATCCCCGGGGGCGCCCTCTTCCGCGACCTGACCCGGCTGTCGGCGGCCGGCATCCCCACCGTGGCGGTGGTGTTCGGCAACTCCACGGCCGGCGGGGCGTACGTCCCGGGCATGTCCGACCACGTGATCATGGTCAAGGAACGCTCCAAGGTGTTCCTCGGCGGGCCGCCGCTGGTGAAGATGGCGACCGGTGAGGAGAGCGACGACGAGTCGTTGGGCGGGGCCGACATGCACGCCCGGGTCTCCGGACTCGCCGACTACTTCGCGCTGGACGAGCCCGACGCGCTGCGCACCGCCCGCCGGGTGGTCGCCCGGTTCAACTGGCGGAAGCTGGGCCCCGATCCACGCCCCGACCCGCGACCGCCGCTCTTCGACGAGGAGGAACTGCTCGGCATCGTCCCCGGCGACCTGCGCACCCCGTTCGACCCGCGCGAGGTGGTGGTCCGGGTGGTGGACGGCTCGCGGTTCGACGAGTTCAAACCGCTCTACGGGCCGAGCCTGGCCACCGGTTGGGCCGAGGTGCACGGCTATCCGGTCGGCATCCTCGCCAACGCCCAGGGCGTGCTGTTCAGTGCGGAGTCGCAGAAGGCAGCGCAGTTCATCCAGTTGGCGAACCAGCGGGACGTCCCGCTGCTCTTCCTGCACAACACCACCGGCTACATGGTCGGCCGGGAGTACGAACAGGGCGGCATCATCAAGCACGGCGCGATGATGATCAACGCCGTCTCGAACTCCCGCGTCCCGCACATCTCGGTGCTGATGGGCGCGAGTTACGGCGCCGGCCACTACGGCATGTGCGGCCGCGCCTACGACCCGCGTTTCCTCTTCTCGTGGCCGAGCGCGAAGTCCGCGGTCATGGGGCCCGCGCAGCTCGCCGGAGTGCTGTCGATCGTCGCCCGCCAGTCGGCCGCCGCGAAGGGCCTGCCGTACGACGAAGACGCCGACGCGGCGCTGCGTTCCATGGTCGAGCAGCAGATCGAGGCCGAGTCGCTGCCGATGTTCCTGTCCGGCCGCCTCTACGACGACGGCGTGATCGACCCGCGGGACACCCGCACCGTGCTGGCCGTGTGCCTGTCCGCGCTCCACAACGCCCCGGTCGAGGGCGCGCGGGGCGGCTTCGGCGTCTTCAGGATGTGAGGAGTTGGACCCGATGACCGAGGAAGCCCGGCACTCCACCCGGCGGCCCGCCCGGCCCAGCGCCGAGCCCGCTGGCGATCCCACGGCCGAGAGCCCCGCCCAGCCCACCGCCCAGAGCCCCGCCCAGCAGCCCGCACCGGGCCCCGCACCCGCCGCGCGCGAGCAGATCCGGGTCGTCCTCGTGGCGAACCGGGGCGAGATCGCCCGCCGGGTGCTGCGCAGTTGCCGCACCCTGGGCATCGGCACGGTGGCCGTCCACTCCGACCCGGACGCCGGCGCGGCACACGTCCGGGAGGCGGACCGGGCGGTGCGGCTGCCCGGGGAGTCGGCCGCGGAGACCTACCTGCGCGGGGAGTCGGTGGTCGCCGCGGCGCTGGCGGCCGGCGCGGACGCGGTGCACCCGGGGTACGGATTCCTGTCGGAGAGCGCGCGGTTCGCGGCGGCCGTGCGGGAGGCGGGGCTGACCTGGATCGGCCCGTCGCCGGAGGCGGTGGCCGCGATGGGCTCGAAGACCCGGGCGAAGGAGCTGATGGCGGCGGCCGGGGTGCCGCTGTTCACGGCGCTCGACCCGGACGGGGTCCGCCCGGCCGACCTGCCGGTGCTGGTGAAGGCCGCGGCGGGCGGCGGCGGCCGCGGCATGCGGATCGTCCGCGAACTGAGCGCCTTGGAAAGCGAGTTGACCGCCGCCCGGGCGGAGGCGCGGGCGGCGTTCGGCGACGGCGAGGTGTTCGTCGAGCCGTACGCACAGGGCGCACGGCACATCGAGGTGCAGGTGCTGGCCGACGCGCACGGCACCGTGTGGGTGCTGGGCGAGCGGGACTGCTCGGTGCAGCGCCGGCACCAGAAGGTCGTCGAGGAGACCCCGGCGCCCGGCCTGGCCGCCACCGTGCGCACGGCCCTGCACGACGCGGCCGCCCGCGCGGCGCGGGCGATCGGCTACGAGGGCGCCGGCACCGTGGAGTTCCTGGTCGGCGCGGACGGACGACCGTACTTCCTGGAGATGAACACCCGCCTCCAGGTGGAGCACCCGGTCACCGAGTGCGTCTTCGGGGTGGACCTGGTGGCGTGGCAGATCAGGATCGCCGAGGGCGCCGCGCTGCCGCCCGACCCCCCGCTGCCGCGTGGGCACGCCGTCGAGGCGCGGCTGTACGCGGAGGACCCGGCCCGCGGCTGGCAGCCGCAGGCCGGTCCGGTCCACCGGCTGGAGGTACCGGGCGTGGACGCGGAGTTCACGCTCCCGCCGGGGCGCGACGCGGGCCTGCGACTGGACTCCGGAGTGACCGGCGGTGACACCGTCGGCGTGCACTACGACCCGATGCTCGCCAAGGTGATCGCCTGGGCCCCGACCCGCGCCGAGGCGGTCCGCCGGCTGGCCGTCGGTCTGCGACGGGCGCGCATCCACGGTCCACTGACGAACCGTCAGCTCATCACGGACATCCTGCACCATCCCGACTTCGCGGCCGCCCGGTTCGACACGGGCTGGCTGGAGGGGCACCTGGCCGAGCTGACCGGGCCCCGCGGGCAAGGCGGGGAGACCGGGGAGACCGGGGACGCGGGAGCGCGGGCGGGCGGGAGCGGTGCGACCGGTGGGAAGGGCGCGACCGGGAGGGAGGAGCGCACGGCCGCACTGGCCGCCGCGCTCGCGGACGCGGCCAGCCGCGGCGTGGCGTCCGCTCCCCCGGCCCGGCCGGCCCCGGTCGCCGCCCGCCTCGGCGGCTGGCGCAACCTCCCGTCGCAGCCGCAGGTCAAGCGCTACCGGGCGCAGCCGTCCGGCACCGAGCACGAGGTCCGCTACCGGCTGACCCGCGACGGCCTGACCGCCGAGGGCCACGACGGCGTCGTGCTCGTGTCCGCGGCCCCGGACCGGGTGGTGCTCGAAGTCACCGGCGTCCGGCGGACCTTGGAGGTGGCCGCCTACGGCGACCAGGTGTTCGTCGACGGGCCCGACGGCGGCGTCGCGCTGGTCGCGCTGCCGCGCTTCGCCGACCCCGCCGAGCAGGTCGCACCCGGGTCGCTGCGCGCGCCGATGCCCGGCACGGTGGTCCGGATCGGCCGTTTCGCACCGGGCGACAAGGTGGAGCGCGGCGAGCCGCTGCTGTGGCTGGAGGCGATGAAGATGGAGCACGTGGTCACCGCCCCCACGGCGGGCACGCTCGCCGAACTCACCGCCGTGGTGGGCGCGCAGGTCGAGCCCGGCGCCGTCCTGGCCGTCGTGAAGGAGGACGGAAACCCGCCGCGACAGGAGCCGTGAGGCCCCCGCACGTACCGCAGCCTCGTACCGCCGTCTCGTACCGCACCGCCCCCGCGCACCGCCCCCACGTAACGGGAGGAAAAGCGACATGAGCACCGACGCGACCCCCTTCGACCACGCGCTGCTGGAGAGCGACGAGCGGCGTGCGCTGCGCGCGGCGGTCGGCGCCCTCGGCCGCCGCTACGGCCGGGACTACTTCACCCGGACCGTCCGCGCCGGCGAGCAGCCGGACGAGCTGTGGCAGGAGGCCGGCCGGCTCGGCTACCTCGGCGTGAACCTGCCCGAGGAGTACGGCGGCGGCGGTCGAGGGCTCGCCGAACTGTCCATCGTGCTGGAGGAGTTGGGCGCCGCCGGCAGCCCCCTGCTGCTGCTGGTGGTGTCGCCGGCGATCTGCGGCACCGTGATCGCCCGGTTCGGCACGGCCGCGCAGAAGGAGCGCTGGCTGCCCGGGCTGGCCGCCGGCACGCTGCGGATGGCCTTCGCCATCACCGAGCCGGACGCGGGTTCCAACTCGCACCGGATCTCCACCACCGCGCGCCGCGACGAGGACACCGGCGGCTGGCGGCTGACCGGACGCAAGGTCTTCATCTCCGGGGTGGACATCGCCGACGCCACGCTGGTCGTCGGCCGCACCGCGGACGCCCGTACGGGGAAGCTCAAGCCCTGCCTGTTCATCGTCGAACGCGGCACCCCCGGCTTCGAGTTCCGGCAGATCGAGATGGAGGTGGCCGCGCCCGAGAAGCAGTTCCAGCTCTTCCTCGACGACGTGGCGCTGCCCGCCGACGCGCTGGTCGGCGACGAGGACGCCGGACTGCTCCAGCTCTTCGCGGGGCTCAACCCGGAGCGCGTGATGACCGCCGCCTTCTCCATCGGGATGGGCCGCTACGCCCTGTCCCGGGCGGTGGAGTACGCCCGTACCCGGCAGGTCTGGCAGGCACCGATCGGCGCCCACCAGGCGATCGCCCACCCCCTCGCGCAGGCCCACATCGAGCTGGAACTCGCCCGGTTGATGATGCAGAAGGCCGCGCACCTCTACGACGCGGGCGACGACATGGGCGCCGGCGAGGCGGCCAACATGGCCAAGTACGCCGCCGCGGAGGCCGGTGCGAAGGCGGTCGACCAGGCCGTGCACACCCTCGGCGGCAACGGCCTGACGGCCGAGTACGGCCTGGCCACGCTGCTCACCGCCTCCCGGGTGGGCCGGATCGCCCCGGTCAGCCGCGAGATGATCCTCAACTTCGTCTCGCACCACACGCTGGGCCTGCCCAAGTCGTACTGACCCCCACGTACTGACCTCTGCGTACGGACCCCCGCGTACCGGCCCGCACGACCGGCCCCGCCCGCTCCTCTCCGAGCCCGACCGACAGGAGTCCGCACCGTGGCAGCCACAGCGCCGCTGGTCCAGCGGCACCTCGACCGCGGTATCGCCGTCATCACCCTCGACTCCCCGCACAACCGCAACGCCCTGTCCGCCGACCTGCTGGACGGGCTCGCGTCGGCGCTGCGGCGGTCCGCCGCGGACACCGCGGTCCGGGCGGTACTGCTCACCCACACCGGCGGCACGTTCTGCTCCGGCGCCGACCTCGCCGACCGCCGCGTCCAGCAGGGTCCGGCCCTGCTGGCGGAGCTGATGCGGCAGATGGCGAGCCTGCCCAAGCCGGTGGTGGCGCGGGTGCGCGGGCACGCCAGGGCGGGCGGGCTCGGACTGCTGGCCGCCTGCGACATCGCGGTGGCGACCGACGACGCCTCCTACGCCTTCACCGAGTCCCGGCTCGGACTCGCCCCCGCCGTCGCCTCGATACCGGTCCTGGCCGCGGGCGACCGGCGCGCCTTGGCCCGCTACTTCCTCACCGGCGAGCGCTTCGGCACGGCCGAGGCGATCAGGACCGGGCTGGTCACCGCGTGGGACGACGACCTCGACGGCATCCTCGCCGGGCTGCGCGCCGCCTCGCCGCAGGGCCTGGCCGCGACCAAGGAGCTGACCGCGGCGGCGCTGCTGGACCGGCTGGACGCCGACACCGAGGCGATGGCCGAGCTCAGCGGCCGGCTCTTCGCGTCCGCCGACGCCGCGGAGGGCATGCACGCCTTCCTCGAACGCCGGGACCCGTCATGGGCGTTGTGACCGATGCGGCGGCGGCCGACCGCGAGCCGAAGCAGGACCGGGCCCGCGCCACCCGGCAGCGCATCCTGGCCGCGGCCGTGTCGTGCCTGGCCGAACGCGGCTGGTCCGGCAGCACCGTGGCGGTGGTGTGCGCGCGGGCCGGGGTGACCCGCGGCGCCGCGCAGCACCACTTCCGCACCCGGGAGGAGTTGTTCACCGCGGCGATCGCGCACATGGCCGAGGAGTGGCTGGCCGCCGTCCGCGAACGAGCCCGCGCGCTGCCCGGCAGCGGCCGGGACCGTACCCACGCGGTCGTGGACATGCTCGTCGACGTGCACACCGGGCCCCTCTTCCGCGCGGCCCTGCACCTGTGGGTGGCTGCGACCGACGAGCCGGCGCTCCAGCCCCGGGTGGCCGCGCTGGAGGCCCGGATCGGGCGCGAGGCGCACCGGCTGGCCGTGGAGTTCCTGGGTGCCGACGAGTCGGTGCCGGGCGTGCGGGAGACGGTGCAGGGCACCCTGGACATGGCCCGCGGCCTGGGACTGGCCAACCTGCTCAGCGACGACTCGGCGCGCCGGGCCGGGATCGTACGGCAGTGGTCGCGGACGCTGGACACGGTGCTGCGGCCGCCGGCCGAGGGGAACTGAGCCGGTTGGGCCGGGCGGAGCGGGGTGCGGCGGGGTGCGGCGGGCTCACGGCCCGGGCGGGGTACGACGGGCGCCGGTGCGCGCGTGGACGCAGGTCCCGCTGCTCAGTGCAGCGACGTGTCGGCGGGACCGGTCGCCAGCCGGGTGAAACGCACGGTCAGCCCGCCCCGTTCGGGACTGCAACAGAACAGCCCGGCCCGTGCCTCTGCCGCCGGGTCGAGCCACGCCAGCCGGACCATGCGCCACGGCTCCTGCTCGCGGCGGGCCCGCACCGTGACCGCGTCACCGGACCTGCTGACCCGGACGGTCACCTCGCGGCCCGCCCAGTCCGGCACGGGGGCCAGCGACCAGTCGGAGGTGCCGCGGGTGACGACCGCGCCGAGTTGGGGATGGCCGTCGGACATCTCGAGGCCGGCCTTGATCCAGGTCGAGGCGTCGACCCGGACCAGCGCGCCGGCCTGGTCGTACAGTTCGGCGAAGTCGGCGCGGAAGCCGACCTCGACGGCGCTGCCGGGCGGGAGGCCGGTGAGCAGCGCGTGTCCGTCGTCGCGCACGAAGCCGTAGCTCGTGGTGCGCCAGAAGTCGCTGCCGGAGCGGGCGGTGACCAGCAGGTCGGTGCCGTCGGTGGCGACGTCCTGCGGCGGGTTGAGCCACTCCGCCTGCGACCAGGGCAGGTCATGCGGGGCGGACTGGGGAGAGGTCACGTATGTACCGCCGTTCGGAGCCGCTGAGTTGGTACCCGAGCCAGATGTTGACCGCGAGCATGGGGGCGTTGCCGTCGTCGTTGCTGGTGGTGGCCTCGCGGTAGCCCTTCGCGCGGGCCAGGTGCAGGGAGTGGGCCTTGGCGGCCTTGGCCAGGCCGCGGCCGCGGAAGTGGCGCCGCACGCCGGTGCCGCCTGAGGCGTAGTGCCGTTCCCCGTCGGTCTGCACGATGACCAGGCCCGCGACCTCGCCGTCCACCACCGCGACGGTGGAGAGGTCGGCGTCGAAGTCCGGGCGGTCCCAGTTCAGGGCGCGCCAGTCGGTGTAGCTGAGGTGGTCGGCGGCGACGTCGCCGGGCTCGTCGCGGAAGCACTCCACGTCCGTGCGCCACAGCGGCCGGGGGTCGCGCTCCCAGGCGACGGCCGGCAGCAGGAGCACCCCGCGCGGCAGCCGCGGACGGCTCGGCAGGGGGCCGCCGGGCCCGAGGTCGAGCCGCAGGAACCGCGCCTCCCGGCCGGGCCGGTAGCCGTGCGCGGTCGCGAAGTCCTCACAGGCGGGTTCGGGATGCGCCCACGCGTAGCAGGAGGTCGCACCGACCGCCTCCAGGTGCGCCTCGGCGGCGGCCAGCAGCGCACGGCCGGCGCCGCGCCCACGGTCGGCGACCGCGACGTTGACGTTGGCGAAGCCCGCGCCCGCGTCCTGGGCGTCGGCGAACAGCCCGGTCCTGGCGCACCCGACCATCCGCCCGCCGATCTCCGCGAGCAGCAGCCGGCAGTGCTGCCGGGCCGGCATGGCCACCGCCTGCGCGTGCACGCTCCTGGGGGTGGCGACCTGCTGGGGCTCCTCGGCACGCAGCAGCGCGCAGACGGCCGCGGCGTCCGCGGGTACGTACTCCCTGACGGTCACGGCCCCGGAGTCCCTCGTCGCCACCATGCTGCCGCACCTTACGCGCCGGTACGGCCGACCGCGCCTGTTTTCCGGCACTCCCGCCGGTCGGCCGCGGGTCGGCCGCGGCTCGGCCGTCGGTGCGCCCCGATGCGACCCGGTCCGATCCGATGCGGGCAGGTGCGGGACGATTCGTGAAGGTATCGACCGATAACGACCTGTTTCCTTCGATCCCGGCCACGCTGCCCGGATCGGGGCCCGCGGGTGGACCCTGGAGGGGAAGGGGGGCGGCACGCACGTCGAGGAGGCGGGCACGGTGTCCAGAACCTCCGGGACCACCAGGACCGGCGGAACGCCCGGGGCCCCCGGGCCCCCGGGGCACGTCAGGACGTCCAGGACCGGGTACGAACCCACGAAGGCCCGCAGCGCGCTACGGCTGCGGCTCACGCTGGCGCTGCTCGGCGTCGTCTGGGGTGCGGGCGCGGCCGTCGGCTGCGCGTACGCGGACCGGCCGGGCTGGGCGGCGGTGTGCGCGCTCATCGCGCTGGTCGCCTTGGTGGACGTCTTCGTCGTCAGGTACCGGATGCGGCAGGGCACCCGCTACCAGCCCGGCCGGGACGAGCCTCCGGTCCCGCCGGCGGATGCCCGGCCCGGCCCCCGGCCCCGCTCCGGTGGTGGCGCGCGGCGCTGAGCGGGCGGGGGGCGGGGTGCGGGGCGCGGAACAGGCCCGTGCACGCGGAAAGGAGAACGCGCGAAGGGCCCGGCACAAGTGCCGGGCCCTTCGTTTCGTAGCGGGGACAGGATTTGAACCTGCGACCTCTGGGTTATGAGCCCAGCGAGCTACCGAGCTGCTCCACCCCGCGTCGGTGAACACCACCTTACGGGGTGGATGCCCGCGCGCCAAATCCGTTCCGGGCGGGGCCGGACGCGGTCGGCCCCGCCGGGGCCGCGCACCGCAGGTCGGGCCCGGGGAGTCGGGTGCGGGTCGGAGTTGTCCACAGGCCCTTCGACGGGCGGGAACGGCCGAGGGTTAGTCTCGTGGAGTCGAAGATCAAGGGGGCCCGCGGCGAGGTCGCGGGCGTGGCACGCGGGGTGAAGGAGGACGTGATGGCCGGGGTGAACGCGGGCGCCGTGGCGGCGGCCGGACTGATCGGGGGCTACGGAGTGGCCCGCTGGACCAAGCGGCGCGAGCTGGGCGGTGTCGCGCTGGCGGCTGCCGGCGTGGTGGCGGCGCGCGAGTGGAGCCGCAGCAGCGGCGCGGCTCCGGCGGCGGCCCTCACGGGGGCGTATGTGGCGGCGTTCGCGGGCTCGCACCCGCTGGCGAAGAAGGTCGGCGCCTGGCCAGCCGTGTTCGCGGTGGCTGCCGGCATAGCCGCCGCCTCCTGGGCGGTCTCCGACCGCAACCGCTGACCCGGGGTCTTCGGCCCACGGCCCACGGCCCGGTCGGCGCAGGGCGGATGGAGCGCGGGCCGGCGACCCCGGCGGGCCGGCGGTGGTCCGGATCGCGGTGCCGTCATCGGGGCGGCGGGTCCCGCTCACGCGGAGCCGGCCGGCACCCCCGCCTCGGCGGCGACGTCGGGCTCCGCGCCGACCGGGGTCCAGCGGATCCGGGTGCCGCACACGGACACCAGCATCGCGGCGGCGGCGACCGCCCCGAGCGCCCAGACCAGCCCGCTCGCGTTCGCGATGAAGCCGATCACCGGCGGCCCGGCGAGCAGTCCGGTCGTGCCCATGGTGGCCACGACGGTCAGCGCGTCGGAACCGTTCCTCGCGGCGGCCACGTACACGCAGGGCGTGACCGAGGCGATCCCGAGGCCGACGCAGGCGAAGCCGATCAGCGCGGGCACCGCTCCCCCGCTGAGCAGGGCGAGCGCCAGCCCGACGGCCGCCAGCGCGCTGCCGCCCCGGACGATGGGGCCGTCGCCCCAGCGGCCGCGCCAGGAGTCGGCGAAGACGCGGGCGAGCACCATCATCACCGACACGACGGCGATGCCCATCGGCGCCAGTTCGGCCGACGCCTTGGCGACGTCCTTCATGTACAGGGCGGACCAGTCGTTCATGGCGCCCTCGGTCACCGTGCCGAACACCATCGCGGCGCCCAGCCACAGCGTGGCCCGGGACGGCAGCGACCACCGGCCGCCGCCCTTCTCCTTCTTCTCCTCCGGCTGCCGGTCCTGCGCGAGCAGTCCGGTCCGCGCGAAGCCGAGGAGCAGCAGGACCAGGGCGGCGGCGACCGCGAAGTGCACGACCAGGGTGGAGGTCAGGGCGTTCATGGCCGACGCCAGCAGGGCCGCCACCAGCGAGCCGGCGCTGAAGACGGCGTGCAGCCGGGCCATCGCGTTGCGCTCGTACACCGCCTCCAGAGCGGCGCCCTGCGCGTTCATCGACACGTTGAGCGCGCCGACCAGGGCGCCGTCGCAGAGCATCACCAGCAGGGCGACCGGGTAGTCCGGCAGCGCCGACATCGCCAGCAGCAGCAGTGCCAGGCACGCCGCGGAGCCGAGCGCGAGCCGACGCGAGCCCAGCCGCCTCATCAGCACGGCCACCACCGGGAAGGTGGCCACCGCCCCGATGCCGGTGGCCATCAGCAGCAGGCCGACCTCCGCCGCGGTCAGGTCCAGGTGCGACTTGATCGCGGGCAGCCGCGCCGCCCAGGTCGCGTACTGGAAGCCCAGCGAGAAGAACAGCGCGGCCGTGGCCAACTGGCCCCGGCGGAAAGGATCGTGAACGCGCAGCATCGGGCTCATCCCACTTCGTCTCGTGCCGGTGTCACGCTCGGCAGCGGCATCGTCATGTACACGGCGTCCGGCCCGTAGCCGTGCACGTCCACCGCGCCGGGGCGCGCGGTGAAGCCGTGGGCGGACCAGAAGGTGTGGCTGCCGCCGACCGCGATCAGCGAGATCCGGTCGAAGCCCTGCTCCCGGGCCGCCTCGGTGAGCCGGCCGAGCAGCCGCGTCCCGAGGCCGCGGCCGCGCGCGTCCCCGGCGATCGCCAGGTCGTGCAGGTGCAGCTTGCGCGAGGTGAAGGCGGCCTCCTCGCCGTGGGCCAAGCCCGGGTAGGAGTCCTCCGGGTAGGGCAGGGCCAGCAGGTAGCCCGCCAGCCGCCGCGCGCCGGCGGGGCCGGGCGGACCGCCGGGTCCACCCGAACCGGCACCCGCACCCGCACCCGCACCCATGCTCGGGTCCGCGCCCCACTCCAGCGCGAAGCACGTCCGCGGGGAGACCCGGGCCTTGGACTCCAGTGCCGCCCGTCCCTCCGACAGGCCGCCGGGGGCGTAGGTGGCCGCCTCCAGCTCGACGATGGCGTCCCAGTCCCCGTCGGCGATCGGCCGGATCAGCACGTGCCCGTTCACCGGCCCCCGCCCTCCGCCCGTCGCACGCACGTCCACGGCAGCGGGCCGAAGCCGTTAAAGCCCCGCGTCATGTAACTGACCGCGTAGGCACCGCTGGACAGCACCCAGACCGGGTCGCCCGAAGCGATCCCCGCGGGCACCCGGACCGGCCGGTGACCGCCCGGGTACGCGTCGTCGCTGTCGCAGGTGGGCCCCGCGACGGTCGCCGGGACGTACCGGCCTCCGTCGTGGCCGGGGAAGACCAGCCGGTACTGCAACGCGTCCATCTCGTACAGGCCGTTGAACTTCCCGCAGCTCAGGTAGAGCCAGTGGTGCGGCTCGCCGGCCGCGGTGTGCCGCAGCGACATCCGCACCACGTGCGCCCGGACCGCGCCGTGGTCGGCCACGAGGTAGCGGCCCGGCTCCACCACGAAGTCCAGCTCGCCGCCCGCGTCCCGGCAGCGCTGCATGCCCTCCCGGATCACGGCGAACATCTTGTCCAGCGGCGGGTCGAGCACCTCGCCGCGCTCGTCGAGGTAGCCGAGCGCCGGGAGCCCGCCTCCGATGTCGACGTACCGCAGCGACATCCCGCGCTCGGCCAGCACGGCGATCACCTCGGTGAGTTGGTCGAACGCCCGGCCCCACGCCCCGGCGGTCATCTGCTGGGACCCGACGTGCACGGACAGCCCGGCCGGTTCCAGGCCCGAAGCGCGGGCCCGTTCCAGCACGGCCACCGCGTCCTGCGCCGAGCAGCCGAACTTGCGGCTCAGTCCCCACAGCGCGCCGCCGCCGTCGGTGGCGAGCCGGCAGAACACCCGTGCGCCGGGCGCGTGTTCGGCGAGCGCGGTGACGTCCTCCAGGCTGTCGGTGGCGAAGTCCCTGATGCCGAGCCGGTACGCCTGCGCGATGTCCGGGTCGGACTTGATCGTGTTGCCGTAGTGGATGCGTTCCGGGGGGACGCCGGCGCGCAGGGCCTGGCCGATCTCCTGCACGCTGGCCGCGTCCACCCCGCTGCCCTTGCGGGCCAGGCAGTCGAGGACCTCGTCCACCGGGCACGCCTTGAGCGCGAACCGCACGGCGACGCCGGGCAGTTCGGCGAGCAGGGACGCGTAGCGGTCCTCGATCCCGCTGAGGTCGAAGACGATCCGGTCCTCGTCGGTCGCCGCCAGTGCGGCGAGCAGCGTCTCGTCGTGGATCACCGACGTCAGTCCGGCTGCCGCTGGAGCAGGGCGGGTCCGGCGGTTCGCGCGCCGCGCACCAGGGCGGGCCAGACCTCGGTGAGCACCGCGAACTCCTCGATGTCGCGCCGGGCCTCGTCGAGCAGCCGCTCCCGGCTGTCGGCCAACACGTCGGCGAACTCGGCGTACCTCCCGCCGAGACTCCGGTAGACGCGGTCCAGGACGTCGAGTCGCTGCACGTTCTCCGTCTGGTCCAACCGGCTGCTCTCCCACAGCAGTTCGACGATCGCGCCGGTCCTGACCCGGTGCTGCCCGTCGAGCAGCGAGGCGCCGGCCCGCTCCATCCGGTCGTAGACGAAGTTCAGGTAGAGCATCGACAGGAAGAACTTGGCGAACCGGGTCTGGTAGGCGGTGAACCCCGGGCCGGTCCGGCGCTCGGGCGTGTAGTAGTTGACGATGTTGCGGTTGTGCAGCACCCCGGGCAGCGTCGCGTCGTGCACCAGGTGGATGAGGAAGTAGTCGCTGCCGATGGTGTCGGTCGCCGGCAGCAGCGGCACCGCCTCCTGCACGCCCTGGAAGGCAATGTTGCACATGTCCACCCGCATCGGGTCCACGTGCGTCAGCGTGGAGTGGTCCGCGGTGAACGGCTCGGTGCCGGCGCCGCGGAAGGAGTCGTCGGCGAACTCCCTCTTGCGCTCGGCCGTCCAGTCGAACGGCGCCCACAGGCCGACGACCTCGTGGTAGGCGTCGGGGTCGATCTCGCGGATCTCCGCGATGTCCACGGACATCTCGCCGACGAAGGAGGCGCCCACCATCGAGACCGGCTTGTCCGCGTGTCGCGGGTCGAGGTCCGTGGCGGTGACCGCCGCGGCCGCGTCCCCCGCGCGACGGCCCAGCGTGAGCAGCTCGTGGTGGATCGGGAAGGCCGCCCCCGGGGCCGTCCCGTCCCGCCCGCCGCCGTCCTGCCCGGCTTCCCCCGCGAGCTCCTGGTACCTGCTGTCGGAGTCCCGCCGGTGCACCGACACGCAGCCGAGCGCGGCCGCGACCAGGAACGCGCGGTTGGTGCAGGCCCCGTAGGACAGCGCCTCCGGGAGCATCAGGTCGAGCAGCAGGTCGGGCTTGTCCGCGCCCGACGCGCCGATCGCCGCCCGCAGGAAGTCGCGCTGCTGTGCCTCGCCGAGGTGGTGCGTGACCACGCCGGGCGTCGACGGCAGCGCGCCGACGGCCGCCGCGTGCCGGGCGAACGCCTCCGCCCCGCAGGAGTCGAGGACCAGCATGTGCACCTCGACGTCGAAGTGCGCGGCGGCGTAGGCCGCCTCGTCGTGCAGCGCGGAGATCGCCGGGAGGCAGGATCTGTTGGTGGGAAGCGCAAGGCAGATTCGGCGCATCGCTACTCCCCGGCCTCCGCGGCCGCCGGCACGGCGTCCTGGTCGGCGTCGGCGGTGCCCTGCGGGTGCCAGGACCGCAGTCCGAGCAGCTTCTCGCCCAGCTCGGTCAGCTCGGCCGGGCCGTAGCGCAGCGACTCGTGCCGGGTCGCGTCACCGACGAGCGTCTTGTTCCACTCCGGCGTGCTCAGGGTCCGCCAGGACTCGACACGGGAGCGGCGCAGTTCCTCGTGCGTCTCCAGCGCGGGCATCATCGACAGGTACTGCGCGGCCCGCACCCCGTCGGCGGAGGTGTTGGGCGCGACGCCGTGCGCCAGCGCGCCGTTCCAGATCAGCAGGTCACCGGCGCGCAGTTCGGGGCGGATGATCGGGTACTCGTCGGTGTCGATGTCCGGCCGGATCGGGTCGCGGTCCCCCGGCTGCGTGGTCTTCCACTCGTCGAACCGGTGGAAGAGCTCGGGGCAGCACTGGAACCCGCCCTGGTCCGGCTTGGTGTCGGCGAGCGCGATGATCCCCTGGACCCGCTGCGGCAGCACGTCCAGGGTGCTGTCGATGTCCCAGTGCAGCCGGATGTCGAAGCCGCGCTCGGTGGGCGCGATGAGCGCGCGGTCGCGGTTCCGGACGTTCGGCGGGTTGAGGTTGAGCCGGTCCAGGGTGACCCACAGCTCCTCGCAGTCCCAGACGTCGACGAACGCGTCGTAGACCCGCTGCGCCTGGCGGCTGTCCCAGATGAGCTGGTGCTGGTACGCCTCGACGAAACCGTAGATGTGCAGCTCGCGGTCGAGGTCGGAGCGGAACTCCCGCTCCTCGTACCAGGTTTCCGGTCGGGCGGGGTCGAGGCCCTGGAAGTCCCAGGCGAAGTCGAGCAGTTCCTGCGCGGCGGTCGCGGGGATTGCCTGCTCGACGACCACGTAGCCGTACTTCTGCCAGAAGGCGAAGTCCTCGTCGGACAGGACGCGGAGTTTCCGCGTCTTGCGCAGGTCGCGCAGGGGCACCGGGGCGATGTAGATCTCGCCGTCCGTGCTGTAGTAAGGGAACTCCGAGGAAGCCCGGTGCGGGCTCTGAGGCGCCATCAAAACAGTCGCTCCAAGGGTGGAAGTTCTTGAGCGGTCCGCCGCGCGATGGGGGGTGCGCACGTGGTCCGGTCGACTGTGCGGGCCCAGCGGGACGCGGGCAGCCCTGGATATCGGCGCCCGGTACCGACGGACGCCTGGCCGTTGGGGCTCGGGGGCCGCCCGGTGTGCCGGGTGGGCCTGCGGCTCCGCCAGTCAACCTGCACATCCGTCGTCACTCACGCCACGGCTGCCGCTCGCTGAACTCGCGCTCTCCTAAGTTGGACTAGACCAACTGGCGCTGTCAAATGGCCTCTTGCCGAACACCCTCCCCCCACCTGCACTTTCGTCGCTTTGCGCGATGACCTCGGCACCAGCGGTGAGGGAAATCGCGGCCGGCGCTCACCTTGACACCCCTGAGCAGCCTGAGTCAGTATCCGTTGGTCTGTACCAATCACCGCCGGATGCGGTCAGTGCGTCGGCCCCACACGAAAGGCCCCGTTGATGCCCGCCAGCAAGTTGGTGTCCACCAGCAAGCAGAGCAACGAGTTGCGCGCGCTCGCGCTCTCCGTCCTCCAGCCGGGTTTCGTCGGCACGGAGGCGCCGGACTGGGTGCTGCGGGCCATTGCTGACGGCCTGTCATCCGTCGTCCTCTTCTCCCGCAACATCGCCTCGCCCGAGCAGGTCGCCCGGCTGACCGCCCAACTCCGCGCGGAGAACCCGTCGTTGATCATCGCGATCGACGAGGAGGCCGGTGACGTCACCCGGATCGAGTCCTCCACCGGCTCCACCCGGCCGGGCAGCTTCGCGCTCGGCGCCGTCGACGACGTCGCCCTCACCGAGGCCGTCTCCCGGGACCTGGCCCGGGAGTTGCACGCCGCCGGGGTGAGCCTGGACTACGCGCCCAGCGTGGACGTCAACTCCAACCCGGACAACCCGATCATCGGGGTCCGGTCCTTCGGCGTCGAGCCGGACCGGGTGGCCCGGCACGCCGCCGCCTGGGTGCGCGGCCTCCAGTCCGGCGGAGTGGCGGCCTGCGCCAAGCACTTCCCCGGGCACGGCGACGTCGCGGTCGACTCCCACCACGGCCTGCCGAGCTACGACGCAGACCTCGACACCATCGCCGCCCAGGCACTGCCGCCGTTCCGGGCCGCTCTCGACGCGGGGGTGCGCGCGGTCATGAGCGGCCACCTGCTGGTGCCGGCCTACGACCCGCACGTGCCGGCGACGCTCAGCAGCCGCATCCTCACCGGCCTGCTGCGCGGCGAACTCGGCTTCGACGGCCTGATCGTCACCGACGCGATCGAGATGGGCGCGGTCACCGACCGGTACGGCATCGACGGCGCCACCGTGCGCGCGATCTCCGCCGGCGCCGACGCCATCTGCGTGGGCGGCGAGCACGCCGGCGAGGACACCTTCGAACTGCTCGCCGGCGCGCTCGCCGACGCGGTGCGCACCGGGGGGCTCACCGAGGACCGGCTGGCCGAAGCCTCCCGGCGGGTACGGGAGTTCGCCGACTGGTCGATCGGGCTGTCCCGGGCGGTGCCGGTGGACCCGGTCAGCGGTGACATCGGCTACGCCGCCGCCCGGCGCGCCATACGGGTCAGCGGCCCCGCCGACGCGGCGCTGCCGCTGCCGGCCGCCCCGCACGTGGTCGAACTGGTGCCGTCCACCAACCTGGCGATCGGCAAGGAGACGCCGTGGGGCGTCGCCGTGCCGCTGCGCGAGCGCCTGCCCGGAACCACCTTCGTCCGGGTGCACCCGCAGCAGCTTGCCGACCGGCCCGCCGTCCTCGACGAGCACGCCCTGGCCCCCGCCGCCGGCCGCCCGCTGGTGGTCGTGGTCCGGGACGCGGCGCGCAACAAGTGGATGGGCAAGGCGCTGGCCGACCTCACCACCGCGCGCCCGGACGCAGTCGTCGTCGAGATGGGACTGCCGGACGACTCGGGCACCGGGGCGGTCCGGGTGTTCACCCACGGCGCGACCGCGGCGTCCGGCGTGGCGGCGGCGGAGGTGCTCGCCGGGGTCCCGGCCCGGTAGGCCCGCCCCGGGGCGTCCGCCACGGGCGAGCCCGACACACCCGGGCACCCGGGCGGCCGGGCGGCCGGGGATCCGGGGATCCGGGCACCCGACCCGGCGAAGCTCCCGGTCCGGCAGGAACCCGGACCGGGTGGACACCGCAGGGGGCCGCGACGCCGATCGCGTCACGGCCCCCTGCGCCCCGGCCTCCCGTGCCGGTCTCCCGCCCCGGCCTCCGCCGCGGCACCCGCCCGTGAACCGCCGCGCTCAGCCCAGCGGCTCGTGGTTGGCCCAGACGACCTTGTACGGGTGGCGGGCCTGCCAGCGCCCGATCAGCTCCTCCACTCCCGGCACCTCGAAGGCCGCGTTGAGCGCGTCCACGTCGGCGAGGCCGAACTGCACGATCGCGGTGGCCACGAACACCGGGCTGTGGTCGTCGGCGGGCACGCGGATGTGGCGCTGCGCCGAGAAGGACTGGAGGTGCCCCGACGCACGCATGACGTTCTCCATGTCGCTCAGGAACTGGTCCAGGTCGGCGTCGGGTACGGGGTCGGTGAACGAGACGATCATCGTGTGCTGAATCATGCGGTCAATCGAACCTCCGCGGCTGGCGGAAGTCCAAGATCGATCCGTTCTCCGGCGATAACCTGTGGGCATGGTTGATCTGGAGACCCGGGAACTCGAGTACGTCGTCGCGGTCGCCGAGGAACTGCACTTCGGCCGGGCCGCCGCCCGCCTGTCCATCGCGCAGCCGGCGCTGTCGAAGACGGTCCGGCGGGTCGAGGCGCGGCTCGGCGTGCAACTGCTGGTCCGCTCCAGCCGGCATGTCGCGCTGACCCCGGCCGGCGAGGCGCTGCTGCACCACGGCCGGCACGCGCTCAACGCGGTCGGCGCGGCGGCCGAGGCCGCCCGCCGGGCCGGCGACGCCCGCACCCAGCTTCGGCTGGTGATCAAGCCCGGTGGCGACGCCAACCTGCTGTCCGGCATCCTCGCCGCCTACGCCGGCCAGCCCGACGCCCGCCGGGTGGACGTCCTGTTCGGCGGCGCCACCGACCGCGCCGACTACCTGCGCGACGGCCGGGCCGACGTGGCGCTGCTCTACGCCCCCTTCGACGACCTGACCGGGCTGGCGTCCGAGACGCTGTACGTCGAGCAGCGCGTCGCGGTGCTGCCGGGCGGCCACCGGCTGGCCGAGCACGCGGAGGTGCGGGTGGCCGACCTCGCGGAGGAGACGATGCCGCGCTGGAAGGGGGTGCCCTGGCCCGGCGCGTCCGGCGACGGGAGCGGGCCGGAGGTGGAGGACGTGCCGCAGATGGTCCAGTTGATCCTGCTCGGCCGCACCATCGCGGTGCTGCCGCGCTCGCTCGTCGGGCCCGTCTACCCGGGGCTGGTGTGTGTGCCGGTGGTCGACTCGCCGCCGAGCCGCCTCGTGGTCGCCTGGTCGCAGCTCGACCGCCGGCCCCTGGTCGCGTCGTTCGTCGCCGCCGCGGTCACCGCGAGCAGGCAGCAGGCGGCGGACGCGGGCGCGGCGCAGGACGGGGGCCGGGACCGGGGCCGCAACGGGGACAGGGGTCGGGACCGGGACGGGGACGGGGACCGCGCGGGCGACCCGGCCGGCGACGGGAGCGCGGGCGACCCGGCGCCGGCGTGAGCCGCGGAAACGGGAACGGGGACGGCCGCGCGGCCACCGGCGGGTCCGCCCGCGGTCACCCGCGCGTACGCCTTCGCGGGTCCGCCCGCGGTCACCGCAGCAGGTCGCGGGCCGTCTTCGCGACGGCCTCCGGGGTGATCCCGAAGTCCGTGAACAGGTCGGCGGCCGAGGCCGAGGCGCCGAAGTCCTCCACGCCGATCGTCCGCCCGTCCAGTCCCACCAGGTCGTACCAGCTCTGGCCGACGCCCGCCTCCACCGCGATCCGGCGGCGCACCGCCGGAGGGATGACGCGGTCCCGGTACGCCGCGGGCTGCGCGTCGAACCACTCGCGGCAGGGCATGGAGACCACCCGCGCCCGGATGCCCTCGCCGGCCGGCAGCAGGGCGGCGCCCACCGCGACCGCGACCTCGGAGCCGGTGGCGATGACGACCACGTCCGGGTCGGCGGCCGTGCCCGCGCCGGAGGGGCCGCCCGGGCCTGCGGTGCCGTCCGGCGCCGACGGCTCGTCGCACGGGAGACGCCGTACGGCCAGCCCACCGAACGGCGGCCCGACGGCCCGGCGGCTCACGGCGCGACGGCTCAACGTGCTGAGGCTCAAGTGCGGCGGCTGAAGGCCGGTTGACCAGGGCCGGACTGGCGCGCGAACGCGCCGGGTCAGCGCGTCGCGGGTCAGGGCGTGGCGGGGCGCCAGCCCAGTGCGGGGCCGAGTCGGGTGGCGATGTCGGTGAGGATCTGGACGTAGTCGGCCTGCTCGAAGGTGAAGGGCAGCGCGAAGGCGACCTCGTCGATCTCGCGGAACGCCGCGTGGGCGTGCAGCACTTCGGCGATCCGCTCCGACTCCCCGACCAGGTCGGGCGCGAACAGCATCCGCCCGGGACCCTGCGGGGAGGCCGTGCGCGGCAGCCGCTTGCGGGCGAACTCCTCGTACCTGGACCGCTGTTCGGACGTGGCCGAGTCGGTCGGGATGACCACGAGGCCCTGGGAGACCCGGGCCCGGTCACCGGCCGGGTGGCGGGCGCGGAACGCGCGGATCTGGGCGAGCTGGAGCGCCGCGAACCGGGCGGTGGCCGCGGCCGCGCCGCCGTCGTCGTCCGCCCCGGCCGCGTCCTCCGGTGCGGCGGGGGCCTCCGGGCCGGGCCCGCCCGCCCCCTCCTGCGGCTCCTCCGCCTTGATGACGCTGCTGGTCAGGAAGTTCATGCCCTGCTCGCCCGCCCACCGGGCCGAGCGCAGGCTCGCGCCGCCGTACCACATCCGGTCGGAGAGCCCGGCGGAGTGCGGTTGGACCCGGGGCGAGAACACCTCGAAGCCCTCGGTCGCGCCGGTCGCGGTCGCCGACTCGCCGCGCACGAAGGACAGCAACCGCCGCACCCGTTCGTACCCGAAGTCCTCGACGTCGGCCGTGTCCGGGTAGAGGGCGTCCCTGACCTGGTCGTAGCGCGTCGGCGGGCCGACGCTGACGCCGGGGTTGAGCCGGCCGCCGGCCAGGAGGTCCACCGTGGCCAGGTCCTCCGCCAGCCGCAGCGGGTTCTCCCAGCCCAGCGGGATGACCGCGGTGCCCAGCTCGATCCGGCGGGTGCGCTGCGAGGCCGCGGCGAGCACCGCGACCGGCGAGGAGATGCCGTACTGCAGGTGCCGGTGCCGCACCCAGGCGCTGTCGAAGCCGAGCTGCTCGCCCAACTCGATGACGCGCAGCGTCGATTCGTGGCCGGCGCGCGGATCGGCCTCGTCGAACAGGCCGATCGTCAGGAAGCCCAGCTTCCGCAGCGGCTCCGAGGCAGGTGGCACGGGGTTCCTCCAGGGTTCCGGCGGCGGTCTCGCGGCGCTCGTGGCGCCGCGGTCGATTCTCGCAGAGCGGCGGGTGCGGCCTTTGGCGGGACACCGGTCGGCGCGGCGGCGGTCGCACGCGTCCGGCGTGCCCGGGGACATCGCACCGCCGAAGGGCACCGCCGTCGCGCACCGCCGTCGCGCACGGCCGCCGCACCCGGGCGTCGCCTGCCGCGGGGGCGCGCCCGCCTCGCAAGGCGTACGGGCCCGCCGTCCGCGGTGTCAGGCGCGGCCGCCCAGCACCCGGTCCAGGACGGTCGCCGCGCCGCCGTCCGGAAGCTCCGCGCCGCGCCAGGCGACGTGCTGGTCCGGGCGGACGAGCACGTTCGCGGCGCCGTAGAGCGCGCGGGCCGCCGGGTCGGTGAGGTGGACCACGGTGAACGGCAGCGATCGCGCCGCCGCCTGCTCGGCGAAGTCCCGCTCGACGCCGCGCTCCTCGGTGAGCACCAGAAGGGCGAAGGACGTGCCGATCCGGTCGTAGAGGGTGCCGCCGTAGGGGTCCACGATCCCGTCCGGGGCCCGGTGACCGGGGCGGGGGTCGTCCTCGTAGACGTCGGCCCGCCAACCGGGCTCGGTGTCGAGCTGGTCCGGTTCGTACCAGACGACGGCCGAGTCGTCGTAGCGCTCGTCGAAGGTGACGCCGTCGCCGCCGGGCCGGTCCCGGCGCAGGCGCTCGCCGATCTCGGCACGCCGGGCGCCGGCGGCCGGGCCGAGGTCGGCGTCGTCGGGGATGCCCCCGGCGCGGATGTCGGCCAGGGTGGCCTGCGCCCGGCGGGCCCGCCCGAGCGCGTGGTCGGCGATCCGCCAGTTGTGCCGGCGGCGCTCCTGGTCGTAGGAGTCGAGCAGGGCGGGCGGGGCCTGGCCGCCGAGGACCGCGGCGAGCTTCCAGCCGAGGTTCACCACGTCGCCGATGCCCTCGCCGAGGTTGCCACCGGGTGTGCGGACGTGGGCCGCGTCGCCTGCGAGCAGCACCCGGCCGCTGCGGAAGGTCCGGGCGATCCGGGTCGCGTGGTAGAAGGTGGTGGCCGAGACCAGCTCCAGGTCCAGGTCGAAGCCGAAGGCGGCCCGGGCGGTGTCCAGCAACTCCTCTTCGGTGGGCTGGTGTTCGAGCGGGAACGGTCCCGCGTACACCCGCCACTCCCGGGTGCTCACGGCGGCGAGGAAGCCGGACGCGCGCTGGTTGAAGACGATGTTGGTGCCGCTGGGCGCGGCGCCGACCCGGTCGGCGATGTCACCGGTGCGCACGATCAGCCGCAGCCGCTTCTCGGTGGCGTGCTCCCCCTCCCGCTCGACGCCGGACAGGGTGCGGGTGGTGCTGCGGCCGCCGTCGGTGCCGAGCACGTAGCCGGCCCGGATCGTCTGTGCCCGGCCGGAGTCGACGTCCACGACCTCGGCGTCCACCCCGTCCGCGTCCTGGCGCAGGGCGCGCAGCTCCCAGCCGCCGGACACGCTCACCCCCTGCTCGCGCAGGTGCTGGAGGAAGACGTGCTGGAAGACGGTCTGCGGACGGCGCAGCGCCTCGCCCGCGGAGTGGCCCGCGCCGGGCGCACCGCGGAACTCCGGGCGGGGCACCGGCACCAGCTCGTGGCCGGCCAGGGAGGTGACCAGCCTGATGCCCTGGTTCCACTCCGGGGGGAAGGTCCACGCGTCGCGCACCCGCTGCAACAGCCCCCAGCGGCGCAGGTGTTCGACCACGCGCGGGGTGTGGCCCATCGCACCGGCCCGCACCAGCGTCGCGGTGCGGGCCCGCTCGACGACGGCCACCCGCACGCCGCGCGAGGTGAGTTCGACCGCCGCTGCCAGCCCGGTCGGGCCGCCGCCGACGATCAGGACGTCGACCGAGCGCGGCGGCGTGCCGGCCGGGAACCGGACGGTGTGCACGTCGCGCCCGCCGGTCGGGGACAGCGCCGGCGGCTCGGTCCTGGACGGGGAATCCACGGATACGCTCATCTGCCGGCTCCTCAGTCGTTGACGAGCTGGCGCTCGCGGGAGTAGCGGTTGGCGGGGATCGGCAGGCCGAGGTTGCCGCGCAGGGTGTCGGCCTCGTACGCGGTGCGGAACAGCCCGCGCTGCTGGAGGATCGGCACCACGCCGTCCACGAAGGCGCCGAGTTCGGCCTCGGTGCGGAAGGCGAGGTTGATGCCGTCGAAGGCGCCGGCGTGGAACCACTCCTCGATGGCGTCGGCGACGCCCCTCGGCGTGCCGACGAACGGCGAGCGGCGGAATTCCCTGAGTGTTGCGGCTACTTGGCGGAGCGTCAGCTTGTCGGTGGCGGCCCGCTCGATGATCCTGGCCGCGCCGGTCCGGCCGCCGCGCTCGGCCAGGTGCGCGACGTCCGGGAACGGGGCGTCCAGGTCGTGCACGCTGAAGTCGTAGGCGCCGAAGGACCGGCCGAGCAGCGCGAGGTTGCGCGCGAAGTCGTCGTCCTCCTCGAAGATCTCCCGCTCGCGGCGCCGGGCGGCCTCGTCGGTGCCGGCCACGATCGGGCTGCCGTGGATGAAGATCTTGATGTGCTCGGGGTCGCGCCCGTAGGCGGCGGTCCGCCGCTTGATGTCGCTGTAGTACTCCTGGGCCTGCTCCAGGCCGCCGCCGGGCGCGTAGATGCCCTCGGCGACCTGCGCGGCCAGGTCGCGGCCCTCCTCCGAGACGCCGGCCTGGAAGATCACCGGCTGGCCCTGCGGTGACCGGGAGAGGTTGAGCGGTCCGGCCACGCGCAGGTGCTCGCCGACGTGGTCGAGCG
Source organism: Streptomyces sp. SN-593 (assembly GCF_016756395.1). Taxonomy (NCBI): domain Bacteria; kingdom Bacillati; phylum Actinomycetota; class Actinomycetes; order Kitasatosporales; family Streptomycetaceae; genus Actinacidiphila; species Actinacidiphila reveromycinica. The sequence continues at coordinate 7,046,506 of NZ_AP018365.1, read as the reverse complement.
CGTGCAGCTTGTCCGGGTCGAGGAAGACGTTCCGCTCGACGTCGGCCGGGAACGCGTCGTCCTCGTAGGAGTCCCACAGGCCGCGGGCGACCTGCACGAACTCCAGCGCGCGGCCGTAGCGGGCGGCGTAGTCGAGGTGCTCCTCCAGCCCGAAGTTCCGCGAGGCGCCGGTGTCGAAGCTGGTCACCACGTTCCAGCCGGCGCGGCCGCCGCTGATGTGGTCGAGCGAGGCGAACCGGCGGGCGAGGTTGAACGGCGAGTTGTACGTCGAGCTGGCGGTGCCGACCAGGCCGACGTGCCGGGTGTGGGTGGCGACCGCGGAGAGCAGGGTGAGCGGCTCCAGCCGGTTGAGGTAGTGCGCCGGGTAGGTGGCGTTGATGAACTGGCTGTCCACGATGAACAGGGCGTCGAACAGCGCGTGTTCGGCGGCCTGGGCCTGCCGGATGTAGTAGTTGATGTCGATGCTGGCGTTCTTGGCGACGCTCGGGTCCTTCCACAGGCCGTGCTGGCCTGGGCCGCCGACGCCGTAGGGGTGCAGGGCGAGGTGGATCTTGCGGGACATGGTTCTCCCTCTTCGGTGGTGGGGAACGTGCGGGGCGCCGCGGTGCCGTCGCGCGGCGGGATCAGGCGTGCAGCAGCGCGCGCAGGGCGTCGCGTTCGGCCCGGTCGGCGGGGGCGGTGTGCAGGGTGGGCGCGGAGCTGACCAGCAGCCGCGTGTAGGGGTGCCGGGGCGTGTCGATGACCTCGCGGGCGGTGCCGACCTCCACCAGCTCGCCGCGGTAGAGCACGGCGACGCGGTCGGCGATCCCGGCGACGGACCCCAGGTCGTGGGAGATCATCACGATGGCCACGCCGGTGGCGCGCAGGTCCTTGAGGATCTCCAGGACCTGGACCCGGTTGGCGGAGTCCAGGGCGCTCACCGGCTCGTCGAGGATGACCAGTTCGGGTTCGGTGACCAGCGCCCGGGCGACCGCGACCCGCTGCCGCTGGCCGCCGGACAGCTCGCCGGGCAGCCGGTCGAGCAGGTCCCCGGCCAGCCGGACCCGGTCGAGGAAGGCCCGGGCCCGCGTCAGCGCCTCGGCGCGGGCGACGCCCGCCAGGATCAGCGGCTCGACGAGCGAGTCGGCGATGGTCAGGTCCGGGTCGAGGCTGCGCAGCGGGTCCTGGAAGACGTACTGCACCACGCCGCGGCGGCGCAGCGCGCGCCACTTGCCGGCGCCGTGGCCGGTCACCTCCTCGCCGCCGACGGTGATCGAGCCCGCCGACGCGCGGACCAGGCCGAGCACGGCGCGGGCCAGGGTGGACTTGCCCGAGCCGGTCTCGCCGATGACGCCGACGGTCTCGCCGCGGGCGACGCTGAGCGTGACGCCCTTCAGGGCGGGCCGGCGGCGCCGGCGGCGGCCGTAGTGGACGTCGAGTCCGTCGACGGCGAGCACCGGGGCGCCGGTCGCGGCGGCGGACCCTGCGGGCGGGGGTGCGCCGGTCATGACGCCTCCTTCGGCTGGGCGGGGGCGGTCGACTGCGTCGGACGGGTCGGGGCGGTCGGACGGGTCGGGGAGTCCGTCACGCCGGTCGAGGGGCCCGGGTCCGTCGGGGCGGTCGGACGCGCGGCGGTGCGAGGGCCGTTCGCGTCGTCCGCGTGGTGCGGGCCGTCCCCGGGGGGCGCGTCCTGCGCCGCTTCCGTGTCCTGCGCCGATCCCGTGTCCTGCGCGGTGCGGAACCTGTCGAGGCCGTAGGTCTCGTGCTCGGCGACGAGCAGCCGCGTGTAGGCGTGCCGCGGGGCGTGCAGGACCTCGCGGGTCGGGCCGTGCTCCACCACCTCGCCCTGCCGCATGACCAGCACCTCGTCGCACGTCTGGGCGACCACGGCCAGGTCGTGGGAGACCACCACCAGCGCCAGGCCGGTGCGCTGACGCAGGTCGGACAGCAGGTCGAGGATCTCGGCCTGCACGGTCACGTCGAGGGCGGTGGTGGCCTCGTCCGCGATGAGCACCCGCGGGCCGGCCGCGATCGCCGCCGCGATCAGCACGCGCTGGAGCATCCCGCCGGACAGTTCGTAGGTGTACTGCCCGTAGACGAGTTCGGGGTCCCGCAGGTGGACCGCGCGCAGCAGCTCCAGGGCGCGCTGCCGGGCCGGCCGGCGCCCCAGGCCCTTCTTGGCGCGGACCACCTCGGCGATCTGCGCGCCCACCTTGATCGACGGGTTGAGGTAGGAGGCCGGGTCCTGGAAGACCGCGCTGATCGTGGCGCCGCGCAGCGCCGTCCACTGCTGGGGGGTGAGGGTGGCGGCGTCCGTGCCGGCGATCTCGACCGAGCCGGCGGAGATCTCGAAGTGCGCGGGCAGGATGCCGAGCGCCGCGCGGCAGGTGAGGGTCTTGCCGCTGCCCGACTCCCCCACCACGCCCACCGCCTTGCCGGGGGTCAGCTCGAAGCTGACACCGTGCACGATCTCGCGGTCGGTGGCCCGGTCGGTGATGTGCAGGTCGGCGACCTTCAGCACCGCCGCGCCGTCCGCCGGTCCGGCGGAGGGCGCCGCGGACGGCTCGGACGGCTCGGAGGCGGCCGCGGGCAGGTCGCCGGATGCCGCGGGGCCGGCGGGAACGGGCGTGCGCGCGGGTGCGGACAGGTTCTGGGACGGTGCCGTCATGACGTGCCTCCGGCCGGAGCGGGTGCGGACCGGTCGCGGCGTCGGCCGCGGACCTTGCGGTGGACGACCAGCGCGCGGCCCGCCTCGCCCGAGACGTCCCGGATCGCGTCGGCGAGCAGGTTGCTGGCCCAGACGGTGACCATGATCAGCAGGGCCGGGACCAGCGGTGCCCACGGCTGGTAGCTCAGGTAGCCGAGGTCCGAGGCGAGCAGCCCGCCCCAGGTGGGCTGCGGCGGTTGGACCCCGATGCCGAGGAAGGTCAGGCTGGAGACGATGACGAAGCCGACGCCGACGGTCTGGGCGAGCGCGACCGCGATCGGCGGGAGCACCTTCGTCCAGACGTGGCGGCGCACCACCCAGCCGACGGAGGCGCCGGCGATCAGCGCCGCCTCCACGTACGGCGAGCGGGCCACGGTCAGGGTGGCGGCGCGCGAGACGCGGTAGAACAGCGGGGAGACCAGCACCCCGGTGACCAGCATGGCCTGGGTGATGCCGTTGCCCAGCAGCGCGATCACCGCGACGGCGAAGAGCAGGAAGGGCAGCGCGACCAGCGTGTCGGCCACGCGCAGCGTGATCCACTCGAAGGCCCGGCCGAGGTAGACCGACAGGATGCCCGGGACCACCCCGACCACGAGGGCGGTCACCGCCACTTCGAGGGAGCCGAGCACGCTGATCCGGGAGCCGTCGAGCAGCCGGCTGAGCACGTCGCGGCCGAGGTAGTCCGTGCCGAGCCAGTGGGCACCGGAGCCGGCCGCCAGTGTGTGGGTGCTGGTGCCGAGCGGGTCCTGCGGCGCGAGCAGCGGGCCGAAGACGGCGAGCAGGGCGATCACGGTGAGGATCACGACGGCGATCCGGCCGGTCGGGAGCGACAGTACGCGGCGGAACATCTCCTCACACCCCCCGCTGGGACGCCGGCGTCACGCGGGCCAGCACCAGGTTGACGACGAGGTTGAAGACGACGACGAGCACGATCGACACCACCAGGACGCCCTGCACCGCCGGCACGTCGCCGGACTGCGCGGAGTCGTTGGCGAACCGGCCGAACCCCTGGAGGCCGAACACCCACTCCGTGACCACCGAGGCGCCGACCAGCGCCGGGAACTTCAGCCCCAGCGTGGCGAGGGCGGGTCCGATGCCGTTGCGCAGCACGTGCCCGAAGAAGATCCGCCGCGGGCCGAGCCCGCGCACGATCGCGCCGGTGACGTAGTTCTCCCGGTAGGACGCGATGAGGCTGGTGCGCAACTGCCGGGCCACGTCGGCGATCACGTCGAAGCTCAGGGCGAGCGCCGGCAGGGTGATGTGCTCCAGCCACGGGGTGAGGCCCTGCGCCGCGGGGACGTAGCCGGCCGCCGGGAACAGGTGCAGCCCGACCGCGAAGACCTCCACGAGCACGATGCCGACCACGAACGCGGGCATCACCGAGATGACGGTGACGAACCCGGTGATCGCCCGGTCGACCCAGGTGGTGTGCCGCAGCGCGGCGGCGGTGCCCAGCAGGAAGCCGGCGCAGACACCGATGACCAGCGCGAAGGTCGCCACCGACAGGCTGACGCCCAGGCCGAGGCCGATCAGCGTGGAGATGTCCGCGCCGTTGGTCCAGCTGGTGCCGAGCTGTCCGTGCAGGACGCCGCTGAACCAGTGCCCGTACTGGACCAGGAAGGGCTGGTCCAGGCCCCACTGGGCCTCCACCCGGTGGATGGCCTCGGGCGTCGCGTCCTCACCGAGTTGGATGCGTGCGGGGCTGAGCCCGCTCAGCGAGCGCAGCGCGAAGGTCACGAACGTCGCGACCAGGAAGACCGGCACGAAGATCGCGGCGGACCGGGCCAGGGCGGCCAGCACCCGGCCCAGCGCGTGCCGGGTCCCGGCCGCGCCGACCCCGCGCCGGCGGGCGGGCGCGGCCGGCGCCGTGCCCTCCTGGGCCGGTGGCGCCGCCGTGGTCGTTGTCGTCGTCATGGGGGTGGCCCCCTCTCTTCTCTGTGCGGGGTGGGTGTCAGTGGCCGATGGTCACGCCGGTCCAGTCGATGTGGCCGGGGTTCTCGGGCAGCGCGGACACCGCCTTGCTCTTGGCGAAGAGGTTCGGCGCGGAGTACGTGAAGACCAGTGCCTTGCTCCGCAGTCCGGTGCGGGTCGCGGCCTGGAGGACCTTCGCGTAGTCCGGCGCGTCGATGCTGGTCTGCCGGACCTTGGCGACGGCCGCCTCGAAGCCGGCGGGCTCGTAGGGCGTGCTGAGGTTCAGCGGGCCGTTCGGGCCGAAGTGCGCGGTGAGCGTCTGCACGGCGGAGTCGCGGCCGGTGGTGCCGTAGAGGGAGAAGGTGAGGTCCTTGGCGAAGAAGGGCGTCGCCCAGTTCTTGTCCACCTTGATGGTGACGGTGATGCCGACCTTCGCGAGCTGGGACTGGACGATCTCGGCCTGCGGGTCGGCGGCGGGGATGACCAGGGTCAGCTTGAGGGCACCGGGCCGGTAGCCGGCCTCGGCGAGCAGTTTCCGGGACTTCGCCGGGTCGTAGGGGTAGAGGTCCGCCGACGCGGGGTCGTAGGCGACGTAGCCCTTGGGGAACGGCTCGTCGGTGGCCGAGCCGTAGCCGAAGGTCAGCTTGTCCACGAACTCCTGCCGGTTGACGGCGTAGCGGACCGCGTCGACCACCTTGTCGTCGGTGAACGGCGCCTTGTTGACGTTCAGGCTGATGTTCTCGGCGTTGAACCCGGGCTGCACGAACACGTCCAGGCCCGCCTTCTTCGCCGCGTCGGCCTGGCTGGCCTCGATGTCGGCGAAGTTGTAGACGCCGGTCTGGAGGCCGGAGACGACGGTGGACGCGTCCGGCGCGGAGGTCAGCTCGACGTTGTCGATGTGGATGTCCTTCGCGTCCCAGTAGTCCGGGTTCTTCCTCAGCAGCACCTTGGTGCCCGGCACGAGCTGGGTGACGGTGAACGGCCCGGCGCCGACCGGGGCCTGGTCGAGCTTCTTCGGGTCCGCGGCCGCCTTGGGGCTGGCGACCTGGAGCACGCGTTCGCCGAGCAACTGCGGGATCTGGTAGTCGACCTGGCTGAGGTGGACGACCACGTCGAGCCCGTCGGCGTCCACGGACCTGATCGACGTCAGGTCGCCGAAGAGCGCGGAGTCCTTCTGCGTCTTGGCCCGCACGATGGCGTCCTTGACGGCGGTCGCGTCCAGCGCGGTGCCGTCGCTGAACGTGAGGTGCGGACGCAGATGGAAGGTGACCTGGTCGCCCCTGGCGTTGTAGTCCCAGCTCTCGGCGAGGTCGGGAACGGCCTTGCCGGTCGCGTCGGTACGGGTCAACGAGGCATACACCAGGGCGAGTTCACGGAACTGCGCGCCGCTGCCGCTGACCACCGGGTCCCAGTGGGCCGGGAAGGAGGAGGAGGCCCACTTCAGGGTGTCGCCGGCGCCCGCGGACGCGGACTGGCCGCCGCAGGCGGTGAGCGAGACGCCCGCGGCGGTGACGAGCACGGCGGAGAGCGCCGCGAGCCGGGTGCGGCGTGGCCGCCGTCGCAGGAGGGAGGGGGAGCCGGCCGGGGAACGGCGCAGGGCGATGCGTATGGACATCTCGTACTTTCTTCTCGACGCACTCCCGCCGGGGGAAGGGCGGGAGCGGCAAGGCGGAGGGCGGGCTCGGCACCGGCGCCGACCCACGGCGCGGGCATGCCGGTACGGCTGGAGGGCGCGCGTCGGCCGCACCGCACCCGGACCGCCCGTACGGGACGTGCCGCCGATCAGGGCGCGGGGCTTTCGGGGGCAGGCGGAACGGGCCGCTGGGAGCGGGCCGGGCAAGGGAGGCAGGGCACGCCGGTGCGCGGCGTCGATGGCGCGGAACGGCGGGGCGCCGCTCTGCGGCGCGAGGAGGGAGCCGGTACCGACGGGGCGGTCAGGCGCCGGTGGACGGTCGGTGACGGGTGGTCAGCGACAGAGGGCGCTGCACGTGCGCCGCAGGTCCACGTAGCGGCACACCACACCAGGGTGCGTCGAGAGCATGCTGCACATCTTGTGGGCAACGGCGAGCGGCTGTCAATGGACACCAATTGGTGTCTCATTCGGCGGACCGGCGGCTTCCCTCCTCCGGACGACGGCCGGACCCGCGCGCGGTGTCGGCTACCGCCGGGCCGCCGGGTGCCCGGCGGCCTCGGCGGGATGCAGCCACAGCGGGCCGTTCCCGGTCTCCACCCGCACCGCGTCCGGCGGCGGCCACGGGCCCTCGGCGAGCAGCAACCGCTCCGGGTCGGTCAGGCTGCGGTAGCGGGCGAGCGCCGTCGCGGCGGGCAGCCTGCCGGCGTCCGGCGGCGGCACGCCACCGGCCAGCAGCCCCGGGCACAGGTCGTCGAGGGCCGCGGTGTACTCCTCGAACGTCCGCCAGCCGGGCACCACGCGGTAGCCCGCCGGCGCCCGCAGCAGCAGCGTCGGCAGGGCGTAGCGGCGGTCGCCGTCGGCGGTCTCCTTGGCGAGGCCGGGGTGCGGCGAGCCGGCCGGCGCGGAGAGCGCCTCGGGCACCGGGCGCCGCGCCTCGGCCCGGTCGGCGCGCACCTGCCGCAGCACCTGTGCCGAGGCGGCGTCGGCCGCCAGCCTGCGCAGGTCCAGGCCGGGCAGCCCGCGAACCGCGGCCAGCGCGAGCTCGGCGGTGTCGGCCGGCTCGCCGAGCACGAACACCGTCTCGCGCAGTCGCCGCAGCACCGCCTCGGCCGCCCGCGCGCCCTGGAGTTCGGCGGCCCTGGCGACGAGCGAGGCCGGCCAGGAACTGGCCGCGACCCGGCTCAGCCGTGCCGCGCACGGCGCCCCGGTGTGCTCGGTGACCCCCGCGACGTACCGCGCGTACCAGGCGGTCTCGGCCGCGGGATCGGGCGGCGGGTCGTCGTCGTGGTCGAAGAGGATGGCGTAGACCCGGCGCCAGCGGACCCGGTCGGGCAGCGCGGCCCGCAGCCGGCGCAGCACCGGCTCGGCGCCCCAGGACCACGGGCACAGCGGGTCGGTGTACTCCACGACCTCCACCGCGCCGTCCGCGCCCGTGCCGCCCCCGCCGTCCGCCGCGGCCCGCGCGGTCGCGGGCCCCCCGACCGCCGGAGACCCCACGGCTGCCGAAGACCCCGCGGCCGCCGGACCCGCGGTCGCCCTCCGCTGCCCCGCAGGCGTCACGCCGCGCGCTTCCGGGCCGGCCGCCCGCCCGTCGCGGAGGCCAGCAGCGCCTGCACGGTCACCCCGCCCAGGACCGCCGCGGCCTCGGCCTCGACCTGCCGCCAGACCTCGGTGAGCCCGGCCGCGGGGCCCGGGTAGGCGAGCCCGGCCAGCGGCTCCCCGCGCAGCGTGATCAACTCCCCGTCGACCGCGCGCACGACGTCGAGGAGCGTGATCTCGTCCGCCGCCCGGCCCAGCCAGTAACCGCCCTCGCAGCCCCGCTGGCTGCGCACCAGCCCGGCTCTTCGCAACTCGGCCACCACGGACTTCAGGAACCGGAACGGGATCTCCTGTGCGGAGGCGATGGCCTCGCAACTGAGCGGGCGCGCGGGCTCGCTGGCGAGTTCCAGGAGGGCGCGCGTGGCGTAGTCCGCCTTCGCGGAGATATGCATGACCTCATGATGCCCGAAGCTCGCCCCACGCGGGGATCGGCGCCGTGTCCCGACCATTGCGGGAACGTTGCCGCAGGTGAAGCGTAATGGACACCTCTTGACATCCTTTTTGGCGGCCGCCTAGCGTCCTCAGCCATGAGTACGCCGCCGACGCAGCCCGGTGAGGGCTTCCACCCCCATCTGCACGACAGCCCGACCACCCCGCCGACGTCGTCCCTGCGGGCTCGCCTGCACCACGTCCGCGCGGACGCGCTGGACGGCGACACCGCGCAGACCGGCGGCATGCGCCGGTTCGCGGCGATCAGCGGGAAGACCGTGGGCTCCGAGAAGCTCTGGATGGGCCAGACCCACGTGGCCCCCTCGACCGCGTCCTCCGACCACCACCACGGCGCGTCGGAGACCGCGATCCACGTGGTCAGCGGGCACCCGGAGTTCGTCTTCGTCGACGACTCCGGCGGCACCCCGCAGGAGGTACGGCTGCGCACCTCCCCCGGCGACTACGTCTTCGTCCCGCCGTTCGTGCCGCACCGGGAGGAGAACCCCGACCCCGACGACGAGGCCGTGGTCGTCATCGCGCGCAGCACGCAGGAGGCGGTCGTGGTCAACCTCCCCCGGCTCCACGCCCTCGGGTCCGCACCGCGGGACGCGGCCGGGGCGGGAGCGGACGGGGAGGCCGCGACGGGCCGGGAGCCCGAGGAGCCCGGGGAGCCCGGGGAGTCCAGGGAGGGCTGAGCGCCCCGCCGTCCCGGCAGGCCGACGGCTGCCGACAACGCAGTTTCCGCGCGGTCCCGCGCCGCCCGGCGGCGCGCCGGACCGACGACGCAGAGGGGAACCCTGGTGACGAGTACGGAGTCCCGCCCGGAGACCGAGCAGGACCTGAAGTCCGCGTTCCGGGAGGCCATGGCCGGCGTGTGCACGCCCGTCGCCGTGGTCACCGCCATGGCGGGCCGGTCGCCCTACGGCACCACCGTGAGCGCCTTCACCTCGCTGTCGATGGAGCCGCCGATGGTGCTGGTCTCCCTCGACCGGTCCTCCGACCTGCTCGCGGTCATCGACGGCAGCCGCCGGTTCGGCCTCAACATCCTGGGTGCCCAGCAGCCGGAGCTCGCGCTGAACTTCGCCCGCAAGGGCGGTCCGGCCAAGTTCGGCGGCGTCGACTGGCACCTGGGCGCGCAGGTGCCGAGACTGCCCGGTGCGAGCGGCTTCCTGGCGTGCGAGGTGGCCGACCTGGTCACCGGCGGCGACCACGTGGTGGTCTTCGGCCGGGTGCTCAGCGCCGACACCGCGCCGGCCCGGCCGCTCACCTACCACGCGCGGGTGTTCGGCACCCACACCGCCCTGGACGTCGACTCCCGCACCTGACACGGGGGTTCGGCCGCCGGCGGCGGGCGCCGCCGCTCCGTCAGGCCGCGGCGTGGTGGCGCAGCGCGGCGTGCGGGTCGGCGCCGTGCGCGACGTGGTCGATGTGCACCGTGGCGGCGGTCAGCCGCGGCACGCCGTGGATCAGGGCGTGTTCGGCGGCGACCGCCAGTTCGTGCGCCCGGACCACCGTCAGGTGCGGGTCGACCACGATGTCCGCCTCCGCGCGCAGCGCGTGCCCGATCCAGCGCATCCGCACCGCGCCGACGTCCCGCACGCCGGGCACCCGGCGCAGCGCCTCCTCCGCGGCGTCCACCGCCGCCGGGTCGACCGAGTCCATCAGCCGCCGGTAGACCTGCGCGGCGGCGTCCCTCAGCACCGCGAGGATCGCCGCGGTGATCAGCAGGCCCACCACGGGGTCGGCCCACCGCCAGCCGATCGCGGTGCCCCCGGCGCCCAGCAGCACCGCCAGCGAGGTGAACCCGTCGGTACGCGCGTGCAGGCCGTCGGCGACCAGCGCCGCCGAGCCGATCCGCCGGCCGGTGGCGATCCGGTGCCGCGCCACCCACTCGTTCCCGGCGAACCCGGCGAGCGCCGCAACCGCCACGGCCCACAGGTGCGTCACGCCGCGCGGCTCCAGCAGCCGGTGCACGGCCTCGTAGCCGGCCGCCGCCGAGGAGGCCGCGACGGTCAGCACGATCGCGACGCCCGCCAGGTCCTCCGCGCGCCCGTACCCGTAGGTGTAACGGCGGTTCGCCGCGCGGCGGCCCAGCACGAACGCGATGCCCAGCGGCACCGCGGTCAGCGAGTCGGCCGCGTTGTGGATCGCGTCGCCCAGCAGCGCCACCGAGCCCGACGCGGCGACCACCGCCAACTGGACCACGGTGGTGGCGGCGAGGACGCCGAGGGACAGCCACAGGGCCCGCAGTCCCTCGCGGGAGGTCTCCAGCGCGGAGTCGACCTTGTCCATCGGCTCGTGGCTGTGCGGCCTGGCCAGGTGCGCGAGCCGGTGGCGCAGCCGCGCCCGCGCGGTGCCGCCGTGCGGGTGCGGGTGGTCGTGGCCGTGGCCGTGCGGGTGCCCGTGGTCGTGTGCCTGCCCGTCGAGTCGCGGATGCCCGTCGGGTCGCGGATGCCCGTCGGCGCCCTCGTGCGGGTGCCCGTGCGGCGGGGTGTGCCCGTGTCCCTGCGTGTGCTCGCCGGAGTCCATGCGCCCTACGGTGCCAGCTCCGGCCGATTGCAGCCATCACCCTGATACATGCCCTGAGCTGCTGCGATACCGTCGCAACAGCGCACCTGCCGCCGCGGGCGGCCGGACCTGCGGCGCCAGGCCCACCCGATCCGGGCAGCCGGTACGGGCAGCCGGTACGGGCACGCGGTCTGGCCGCGCGATCCGGGCACGCGGTCAGCGCGGGGTACCGGAGTACGGCAGCAGGGCCATCTCCCGCGCGGTCCTGATCGCCCGGGCCAGCCGGCGCTGCTGCTGGACGCTCACCCGGGTCACCCGGCGGCTGCGGATCTTGCCGCGGTCGGAGATGAACTTCCGCAGCAGGTCGGTGTCCTTGTAGTCGATGTAGGTGATCTTCGCCGCGTCCAGCGGGTTGACGCGGGGCTTGAGGGGCTTGCGGGGGTCCTGGCGGCGGGCCACGGGCACTCCTTCGTCTCGGGTACGGGTACCGGTAGGGGCACGGCTGGGGGTCTCGGGGGCAGGCCGCCCTCAGGAGACGGGGTCGAGCAACTCGTCGAAGGCGGCCGGGAAACGGCGCCAGCCGTCGGGCCCCGAGGCGTACTCCGCGTCGGTCAGCAGGCAGGACTCCAACACCTGCTCCAGGCCGTCCTGGTCGAGCGCGGGAGAGGTGAACACCAGGTGCTGGCAGCGGTCGCCGTGCTCGGGGTCCCAGTCGAGCGTGGCGGCGGCGCGCCGCATCGCGGGCACCATCTCCCAGGCCGCGTCGGGCAGCGCGGCCAGCCACGGCCCGGCGTTCTCCACGACCAGCGCCCCGCCGGCCGCGTCCCATGACAGCAGGGTGTCCGGCCGGTCGGCCAGCCAGAACCGGCCCCGGCTGCGGGCCGCGGCGCAAACCAGGTCCTCCAGCGCGGTGTGGAGGCGCTCGGGGTGGAAGGGTCGGCGGCGGCGCCACACGAGGGTGGTCACCCCCGCCTCGTCCGCCTGCTGGGGCAGCCGCGAGCAGGCCGGGTGCTGCGCCGCCGCGGCGGCCTCCACGTCGAAGCCGGCGAACGCCGCCCGGGCGAGGTCCGCCGAGCGGTCGGACACCTGCCGTGCGGTGGGGTGCAGTTGGGCCAGCAGCGCGCGGTCCTCGTCCGTCGCCTCCGCGTCCTGCGCGATCACCAGCACCGGGGCGTACTCCAGTTGCCGGGCCCAGGTGTCGCCTACCGTCCGGCGGTCCGCCCGGGCCGCCGCGAGGCCGGCCTCCTCCAGGTCGTCGCCGTTGGCGAGGCAGGGCAGGACCAGACCGGGGTCGACCGCCGTCATGACGTTGGACAGTTCGAGGACGTCGCCGCCGTGGCCGGCGATCACCTCGGCCATGCCCTGCGGCTCCACCGAGTCCCAGAGCTCGACCACGGCCAGCCGGGTGGCCCCGTCGGCGGCCAGCCGCTCCAGTTCCGGCACGAGGTCGGCGCGCAGCGCGCAGCACGCGCAGTCGTCGACCAGCGGGGTCTCCCCGTGGGACAGGAGGCCGTCGGCGTCGCGGACGGTGCGCCGCACCGTGCCGTCGGCGGCCGACGAGAGGTCGTGGTGGAGCGCCACGCTTCCGGGCACCATGGTCAGGAGGTTCCCGACCGCCGTCCGCCGCGCCTCCGCGTGCATACCGGCCACGACCACGACCGGGAGCCTGCCGCGCGTGTCCATCAGCGGCCTCCGTGGACGCGGCCGAGGCCGGCGCGCCCGGCGTCGAGCAGGCCGCGCTCGTAGGCCCTGACCAGGTGCCGCGGCACCAGGTGGGAGGCGCCGTCGATGGTGACGGGCACCAGTCGGGGCGTGCTCGCCTTCCACTGGGCGCGCCGGTGGCGGGTGTTGCTGCGGGACGTCTTGCGTTTGGGAACGGCCATGGTGGTCCTCTCCGGTGGGTCGGGGTGACAGCAGGACGTTATATGAAAATGACTTCCATTTGCAATCAGGGCCCAGGGCGCCGCGCCGCCGGACTCCGGCAGTCCCGGCACACACCGGTGAGTTCGACGGTGTGCTCGACCTCGGCGAAGCCCGACGCCTCGGCCACCGCCCGCGCCCAGTTCTCGACCGCGGACGCCTCGACGGGACTGCTCGCGCCGCAGGCGCGGCACATCAGGTAGTGCCGGTGCTCCTGGCTCGGGCGGTGCCGGAAGAGCCGTTCGCCGCCGGCGTCGCGCACCACGTCCACCAGCCCCGCGGCGCCCAGCGCGGCGAGCGTGCGGTAGACGGTGCTCAGGCCGACGTGCACGCCCTCCGCCAGGACGGCGGCGTGCAGGCTCTGCGCGCTGACGAAGCCGTCGGCGTCGATCAGGGCCCGCAGCAGGACCCGGCGCTGGTGGGTACGGCGCCCGGGGACCCGGGTGCCGCGCGGCGGCTGCGCGCCGTCGGAGGTGCTGTGCACGGTGCGTCCCCCTGGGATGCGTGCGGTTGCGGACCGGGCCCGCCCTGGGACCGGCCGGTGGACGTCGAGGGCCCCGCGGCAGGAACGCCCGCACCCCCGGGTCCGCCGGCGGCCCGCCCGGGCGCGGGGCAGGCGACGGACGGGCGGACGGGCGGACGGGCGGACGGGCGCGGGGCCGTCGACGGACGGGCGGACCGGCGCGGGGCGTTGGACCGGGCGCCCGGCCGGACACGGCGGAGGTGCGGCGAGCCGCGGAGCCCCCGGCGCGCCGGGCTGCTCTCAGGCGGGGGCGAGGCGCGGGGCGCGGCGGCGCCACCCGCCGACCGCGAAGGCGGCCGCGTAGACGGCGGTGGCCAGCGCCATGATCGCGAAGCTCGGCGGCATCTTCGGTACCGCGTAGCTGAGGCTCAGGCCGCCCCACATCTCGGCGACCGCGAGCACCGTGGACAGCGCGAACGCCCGCCCCGGCGTCTCGGTCAGCCGCTGGGCGGCGCCCGCCGGGGCGGCGAGCAGCCCGAGCAGCAGCAGCGACCCGACCGCCTGGGTGGCCTCGGCCGCGGTGACGCCGACCAGCGCGAGGAAGCCGTATCCCAGCAGCCCCACCGGTACTCCCCGGGCCGCGGCGACGGCCTCGTCCACGGACGCGAACAGCAGCGGCCGGAAGGCGGCCAGCACCAGCCCGCAGACCCCGGCCGCCACGGCCGCGGCGGTGCCGGCCTGGCCGGCGGACATCCCGAAGATGGAGCCGAAGAGCACCCGGACGCCGGCGCCGGCGTTGTCCGCGCCGCCGGAGGTGCTGTAGCGGGTGAGGAAGAAGGCGCCCAGGCCGGTGATCCAGGCGAAGACGTTGCCGATGGCGACGTCGTCGGCGCGGCCGGAGCGGGAGAGCGTGCCGAGCAGCAGCGCGACCGCGATGGTCGCGGCGTACAGCCCCAGCCGCAGGTCGATCCCCGCGGCCAGCGCCGCGAGCGAGCCGGTGAACGCCATGTGGCTCAGCGCGTCGCCGGTGAAGACCTGGGCGCGCAGCACCAGGAAGTAGCCGACCATGCCGGACGCGGCGGCGATGGCCGCGCCCGCGAGGACCGCGTGGAGGAAGAAGGGGTGCCCGAGCGCGCCGGGCCAGCCGAGGGCGAGGACGGTCACAGCACGCTCCCGGAGGTCCACGCGGGCGCGCCGCCGGCGGCCGCGGCCCCGCGGTCCGGCGCGCGCCCGAGGCGCTCGTGCACCAGCCGCGCGCCCCAACTGGCGGCGTAGGCCGCGAAGGCGAAGGTGGTCACCCAGAACCCGATCGGGTAGGGCGAGTAGTAGGCGACGGCCAGGCTGGTCCAGGTCACCGCGAGCGCGATCACCACCGATGCGGCGATGCCGTGCACCGGACGGGCGGTCAGGTTCTGGGCGGTGGCGGCGGGCATCACCAGCAGCGCGAACACCAGGAGCGCACCGGTGATCTGGCTGGTCGCCGCCGTCGCCGCTCCCAGGACGACGAGGAAGACGGTGGACAGCAGCCGGACCGGCACCCCGCGGGCGGCGGCGACCGCCGGGTCGACGGAGGCGAACAGCAGCGGCCGCCCGACCACGGCCAGCACCAGCAGGACCGCCGCGGCCACCACGGCCAGCACCTGCACCTGGGTCGTCGTGATCCCGAGGAAGCTGCCGAACAGCAGGGCGTTCACCCCGCCGAGGAAACCCTTGTAGAGGGCGATGAAGAGGAAGCCGGCGCCCAGCAGGAACGCCTGGATCGTGCCGGTCACCGCCGCCTCCTCGCCGCCGCCGGACTCGCGGCCGGCCCGGGGGACGGCGGCGATCACCAGGGCGGCACCGACACAGAAGGCGAAGTAGCCGTAGACCGCGCCGACCCCGGCCAGGGTGGCGCCGGCCGCTCCGGGGAAGGCCACCGTGGACAGCGTGTGGCCGGCGAAGCTCTGCCGGCGCAGCACCATGTACCAGCCGATCACACCGGCCAGCACCGCCACGATCGCGCCGGCCCGGAAGGCGTTGACCATGAACGGGAACGCCCACATCTGCTGGAGGTCGGCGACCGGGTTCCACGACCAGCCGGCCGTGCCGTCAGCGATCAGCACGGGCCGCCCCCTCGCCCGCCGGCGGGTGGCGGTC
Source organism: Streptomyces sp. SN-593 (assembly GCF_016756395.1). NCBI lineage: Bacteria > Bacillati > Actinomycetota > Actinomycetes > Kitasatosporales > Streptomycetaceae > Actinacidiphila > Actinacidiphila reveromycinica. Next base: position 7,031,221 of record NZ_AP018365.1, on the reverse strand, counting down.
GGTGTGCACCGCCGGCGCCTCGGGTTGCCCGACCACGACCAGCCGCCCGTCGGAGGTGCGCAGCACCTCGATCGGCGTGCGGTACAGCCGGGTGAGGGTGGCCGAGGTGATCACCTCGGCCGGGGTGCCGGCCACCGCCCCGCCCTCCGCCAGGTACACCACCCGGTCCAGGTGCGCGAGGATCGGGTTGGCGTCATGGGCGACCATCACCACGCTGACCTCCTCCTCACGGCAGATCCGGCCGATCAGGGCCGCCACCGCCGCCTGGTTGGGCAGGTCGAGGCTGTCCAGCGGCTCGTCCAGCACCAGCAGGCGGGGCCGCCTGACCAGCGCCTGGGCGATCAGCAGCCGCTGCTGCTCGCCACCCGAGCACTGGCCGATCGGGCGGTGCGCGTACGCCGAGGCGCCGACCATCTCCACGACCCGGGCGATCCGCTCACGGGCGGCGCGCGCCGACCCCGGGCGGCCCAGCCCCCAGCGGTCGCCGTCCCAGCCCATCCGGACGATGTCCACGCCGCGGATGCGCAGGCCGGCGTCGAAGCTGCGCCGCTGCGGCAGGTAGCCCACCTGCTGCGCGAGGTGGCCCGGCGGCCGCCCGAGCACGCTGATGCTGCCGGCGGCCGTCGGGACCAGCCCGAGGATCGCCTTGACCAGGGTGGACTTCCCGACCCCGTTGGGGCCGAGGACCGCGACGAACTCCCCCGGCGCGATGTCGAGTTCGACATGCGACCACAGGGTGCGGCCGCCGACCCGCACCGCCGCGTCGCGCAGGGAGACCACCGCGGGCCCGGCCGGGCGCGCCCCTCCCGGCCGGTCGACGGCCTCCGGTACGGCGCGTTCGGCCGGGGCGCACTCGGGTACGGCGTGCTCGGGTACGGCGTGCTCCGGCAGGGTGGCGGCGGGCTCCGTCGGGGTCGGCCGGGCCGGGGCCGCGGCGTCCGCACGCGGCGCGGGCACGCCGGGTCGGACGGCTTCGCGCAGTCTGGTGAGCGGATGCACGGCTACTTCCCCGTCGCCTTCGCCAGCGCCTGCTGGATGCCCTTGAGCTCGGTCACCTGCCACTGCTGGAACGACGCGCCGGCCGGGGTGAGGGTCTCGGTGACGGTGGCGACCGGGATGCCCTTGGCCTTGGCCGCCTTGACCTGCGCCTGCACGTCGGGCGTGGCGTTCTGGCTGTTGTAGACGTAGACCTTGATCTGCCGGGCGGCGATCTGGTGGTCGATGGTGGTCTTGTCCTGCGCGGTGGGGTCGGCGCCCTCGCTGATCGCGCTGAGGAAGGAGTACGGCGTGAGCATCTTCAGGCCGAGGCCGTCCGCCAGCGGGCTGACGATCGACTCCGAGGCGCCGATCGGGGTGCCCGCGTACTTCGCCTTGATGTCGGCGATCAGGGAGTTGTAGGTGCCGAGCGTCTTGGTCTCGAAGGTGTTCTTCCGCGCGTCGAAGTACGCCGCGTCCGCCGGGTCGGCCTTCTTGTAGTCGGCGGTGATCCTCTCGATCACCTTGTGCACGTCGTCCGGTGAGTACCAGCGGTGCGGGTTGCCGCCGTCCTTCACCCCGACCAGGTCGCCGACGGTCAGCAGCGTGCGCTGCGAGGAGGGGTTGGACGCCAGGAGCTTCGACGCCCAGGAGTCGTAGCCGATGCCGTTGACGATCGCGTACCCGGCGGAGGCGACCGTGCGCGCGTCGGCGGCGGTCGGCTCGTAGTCGTGCGGGTCGGTGTCGGGGTTGGTGATGATGCTGGTGACCTTCACGTGGCTGCCGCCGACCTGCTCGGCGATGCTGCCCCAGAAGTTCTCCGCCGCCACCACCTGGATGACCTTGCCGCCGCTCGAACTCCCCCCGGAGGAGGCGGCCTTGTCGTCGTCGGAGGACTTCGAGCCGGTGGAGCAGGCGCTGGTGGCCGCCAGGGCGGCGACGAGTATCCCGCCGGCGGCGAGCGTGGTCCGGCGGCGGTGCGCCGTGCTGCGGGCGGCGGGGCTGGTCATGGTTTCTCCTCGTGCGGTACGTGCGGTACGGGCAGGACCGCGACCCGTCCGGCCGCGGCCCCCTCACCGTAATTGAAAATGACTCCCAATCCCACCTCAGCCAACGCGAGATGAAAATCATTACAGAATCTTGACCTTCGGGTCCGCCGTCCGGGGAACGGAGTCCACGGACGCCGCGTCATCGCAGGTCACGGCGGTGTACGGCGGGGCAAGCCGCGCGGACCACCGTGGTCGCAGGGCGCTCCTGGGCCCGTACCGGCGCTCGCGGCGGTCGGCGCCGGGCTTAGCCGACCGGCGCGGTGGACATGCTGCAACCGCACTCGACCACGGCCGGTCCGGGACGACCGGCTCCACCACGACCGGGCCGCGACCGCCGGCCGGACCCCACCCGGACCGCCACGACCGGGACCGGAGCCGGGGCCGGCACGCCACCGACGGCCCGGCCACCGCCGGGCCGGGACGGCCGGTGACGACGGAAGGCAGGACGAAACGATGGCGGAGCCGCTCTACCTGCGCCCGCGGCTCGACGGGCGGGCGGCCTCGCTCCTGGCGGAACCGGGGCTGCTCCACTCGCTGGTGGACGCGTTGGAGTCGCCGCTGAACGTCGTGCTGCCCGAGCAGGCCGCGGCCAACGCCGACGCCTTCCAGGAGGTGTTCACCCGGCACCGGTTGAAGGGCCGGGTGCTGTTCGCGCACAAGGCGTCCGCCTCCAGCGCGCTGCTACGGCGCCTGGCGGCCACCGCCGCCGGGGTGGACGCCGCCTCGCTGGGCGAGCTGCGGCACGCGCTCGGCTGCGGCTTCGCGCCGGAGCGGATCACCGCGACCGGCCCGAAGAGCCTGCGGTTCCTCTGGCTGGCCGCGCGCACCGGGGCCGCGGTGGCGGTCGACTCGGCGGACGAACTCGACATGCTGGCCCGCCTGTTGCGGGCCCACGGACTGCCGCGCTGCCGGACCCTGCTGCGGTTGAGCGGCTTCAGCGCGCCGGGCGTGCGCGTCCGCTCCCGGCTCAGCCGCTTCGGCATACCGGTCGCCGCGCTGGACGACGTCCTCGCCCGGGCGGCGGGGTACCGCGACGTGCTCGACCTCGTCGGGGTGAGCTACCACCTGGACACCACCAGCCTCACCGAGAAGGCGACCGCGTTCGAGGGATGCCTCCAGGCGCTCGGCGCCTGCCGCGACCACGGGCTGGCCCCCGACGTCGTGGACATCGGCGGCGGCTTCGGGATCAGCTACCTCGCCCACCGCGAGGAGTGGGACGCCTACACCAGCGAGCTGGCCGCGGCCGCGCTCGGCGCCCGGCCCGCCCTCACCTGGGGCGGCCACGGCTACGGCCTGCGCAACGACAAGGGCACCCTGCGCGGATCGCTCGCCCTCTACCCGTCCTGGCGGCCGGCCGCCGGCGGCCACTACCTCGACGAACTGCTCTCGGCGCCGTCCTCGTCCGCCCTGGGCGGCCGGCCGCTCGCCTCGCTGGCGCTGGAGCACCTGTACGACGTGCACGCCGAACCGGGCCGGGCGCTGCTCGACCAGTGCGGGCTGACCCTGGCGACCGTGCAGGAGGTGCGGCGCCCTCCCGACGGAGGCGCCGACCTGTGGGTGCGGCTGGCCGCGAAGGCCGACGACATCGCGCTGGAGGAGCACGGCGTCCTGCTCGACCCGGTGCTCCTGCCCCGGCCCGGCTCCACCGGCACCAGCACCGACAGCGGCAGCGGCGGACCGGTGGCGGTGCACCTGTTCGGGCACCTGTGCCTGGAGACCGACCTGATCACCCGCCGCCTCGTCCACCTGCCGCGCGCACCGCGCCCCGGCGACCTGCTGGTGTTCGCGAACACCGCCGCGTACTGCATGGACTTCCACTCCAGCCGCTCCCAGCGCCACCCCGCCGCCCGCAAGATCGCCGCCTGGCGGTCCGGCGGGAGCTGGACGTGGTGCCTGGACGACGCGTACTGGCCGCTCTCCACCGAGGGGGACCCGCAGTGAGGTACGACCGCATCACCGACGCCATCGGCAACACCCCGCTGGTGCGCATCGATCCCGCGGTGCACGGCCTGCGCCACATCGACCTGTTCGCCAAGCTGGAGATGCTCAACCCGTTCGGCTCGGTGAAGGACCGCGCGGCGTGGAACATGGCCCGCGCCGGGCTGCCCGGCGCCGAGGCCGACGGCAGCCAGATCGTGGAGCTGTCCAGCGGCAACACCGCCAAGGCGCTGGCGGTGATCGCGGGCATGCACGGCCTGACGTTCAAGAGCGTCACCAACCGGATGCGCATCCCGGAGACCAAGGAACTGCTCCTGCTGCTCGGCGCCGAGATCGAGGAGCTGCCCGGGCAGAGCGAGTGCCTGGACCCCACCGACACCGAGGACCCGCTGACCCTCTTCCACCAGGCGCTCGCGGACTCCGAGACCCCGCTGCTCCACACCGACCAGTACTTCAACCCCCGCAACAGCGCGGCCCACTTCGAGGGCACCGGCCCGGAGATCGTCGCCGACCTCGACGGCCGCGCGCCGGACTACTTCATCGCCTGCGTGGGGACGGCCGGCTCCTCCACCGGCGTGGCGGGCGCGCTGCGGGCCCACCGCCCGGACGTCGAGGTGGTCGGCCTGGTCGCCGCGAAGTCCGACTTCATCCCCGGCATCCGCACCCGCGACGAAGTGCACGAGGTCGGCCTGTTCGACCCGGACACCTACGACACGCTGGCCACCGTGGACTCCGGGCAGGCGATCGAGGGCATGGTGACCCTCATCCGCCGCTGCGGGCTGCTCGCCGGACCCACCGGCGGCGCGGCATACCACGGCGCGCTGCGGCACCTGCGCGAGGCCGACGCGCGACTGGCCGAGCAGCGGGACGACGGGCCGCCGGCCGAACGGAGGACCGCCGTGTTCATCGTCTGCGACCGGGTCGAGGGCTACCTCAGCTACATCCGGCAGCGCCGACCGGACCTGCTCGGCGACACCGCGCGCACCCCGAACACGCTCGCCGGCCTGTCGGACGCCGACGTCGCCGCCGCGCCGGCGGTGACGGTGGACGAGGCCCGCACCTGGATCGAGGGCGCCGACCCGCTGATCGTGGACCTGCGCAGCACCTACGCCTACAACGCCCTGCACCTGGCCGGCTCCGTCAACATCACCGACGAGATCCTCGGCGAACTCCTGCGCGCGGGACTGCCGTTCGCCCGCAGCCGGCCGGTCCTGCTGGCCTGTCCGGTCGGTGAGCAGTCCGCGCGGTACGCCGCGCTGCTCACCCGGATGGGGCACCCCGACGCCCGCAGCCTCACCGGCGGCATCGTCGCCTGGCGCGACGCCGGCGCGCCCCTGACCCGGGACTGACATGACGACGCCCGAACCCGGCCACGGCCGCCCCGATCCCGCCGAGTCCCCCGAGTCCCCCGAGTTCCCGGAGCCCCCCGAGCACCCGGACGACGTGCTGCGCGCGCTGGAGCCCTGGCACCGCGAACTGCGCGCCCAGTTCCCGATCCTGCGGGCCGCGCCCGGCCTCGCCTACCTCGACAGCGCCGCCACCTCGCAGAAGCCGCAGGCGGTCCTGGACGCGGTGCAGACCTACCTGACGACCGCCAACGCCAACGCCGGCCGCGGGTCCTACCCCTGGGCCAACCGCACCACCGCCCTGGTCGAGAAGGCCCGGCAGCAGGTGGGGGAAGCCCTCGGCGACCCCTGCCCCGACACCTCGCAGGTGCTGTTGACCAGCGGCGCGACCGAGGCACTGCGCACGGTCGCCCGCGACTGGCTCGCCGACCAGCTCGCCGACGGCGACGAGGTGGTCGTGCCCTTCGCCGACCACCAGGCGAACATCACGCCCTGGCAGGAGGTCCGCGACCTGCTCGCCCGCCGCGGAATCCACGTCCGGCTGCGGCCGATGCCCTATCAGAGCGGATCGGGCGACTACGACCACGCCGCCCTCGCCGAGGCCGTCACCCCGCGGACCCGGTTCGTCGCGACCACGCACGTGCACCACGTCTACGGCAACGACATGAACGTCCACCGGATCCGCGCCGCCGTCGGTCCCGACGTCCCGATCTGCCTCGACGCGTCGCAGAGCGTCGGCCACCAGCCGATCCGGCTCGACACCCTCGACGTCGACTTCGCCGTCTTCTCCGGCCACAAGGCCCTGGCCCTGCCCGGCACCGGCGCGCTGTGGGCGCGGCAGGCGCGCGGTCCCGCGCTGCGCCCGGCGGGCTGGGCCGGCACCCCGAACACCGTGGGCGCGGTCTCGCTGTCCGCGGCGCTGGACTGGCTGCGGGCCGCCGACACCGCGCGCGTCCACCGGTGGACGCGGGCGCTGACCGCCCGCCTGACCGACGCGCTGAGCCGGCTCGGCTCGTACCAGGTGCTGGGCTGCCGGACCAGCCTCGCCGCGGAGTCCACCGTCCAGCGCCGGCAGAGCCTGGTGAGCTTCCGGCACCGCGCGATCCCCTCGGGCGACCTGGGGTTCGTCCTGTTCGACAGCGGCCTGATGGTGCGCAGCGACCAGCACTGCCAGGGCGGTTCGGGCGAGCGGACCGGATCGGTGCGCGTCAGCACGCACGCCTACACCTCGGTCGACGAGATCGACCGCCTGGTGGAGGCCCTGCGCGCGTTGGACTGAAACCGCGGCACCGGCGGCCCGCCATTGGAATGAAAACTGTTTTCAACAGTAGGGTTGCCGGTGACGGGGACACAGGACGGCGGCGGACGGCTCAGGCAGGCGGCGATGGCCATGGACACGGTGAGGGCACACGAGTACGCGGAGCGCTGGGAGGGCCAGCAGCAGCGCTACGCCATCGCGCGCGAGGAGCGCGCCGGCGTCATCGCGGACGTGGTCGAGCACGTCACGGCCGGGCGCGAGCGCCCGCTCGTCATCGATCTGGGCTGCGGGCCGGGGACGTTGACGGCCCGGCTCGCGGCCGGGCTGCCCGGCGTCGAGTTCGTGGGGGTGGACCGCGACCCCGTCGTGCTGGGCCTGGCCCGCGAGTGCCACGGGTCGGCCGTCCGCTTCGCGGAGGCGGCGATCGGGGCGGAGGGGTGGACCGCGGGACTCGGCCTGGACCGCCCCGCCGACGCCGTCGTCTCCACCACCACGCTGCACTGCCTGCCCGAGCCGCTGCTGCGCCGCGCCTACCGGCAGCTCGGCGGACTCCTGCGCCCGGGCGGGGTCCTGGTCAACGGCGACCACTTCGCGCCCGAGGCCACCGGTCCGGGCGAGATCAGCGCCCGGATCGGGCGGCTGCGGGCCGAGCGGCAGCGGGCGTTCGACCACGAGGACTGGGACCAGTGGTGGAACGCGGTGGCCGGTGACCCGGCCTTCGCCGACCTCGTCGCCGAGCGCCGCCGGCGCGCCGCGACCGTACCGAGCACCAAGGACAGCAACCTGCCGCTCTCCCACCACGTGCGCCTGCTCCGGGCGGCGGGCTTCGGGCAGGCCGGCTCCGTCTGGCAGTGCGGCGGCAGCCACGTCCTGGTGGCGGTGGCCTGACCGCGGTCGCCCCCGGCGCGACCGTGACCGCGACGGCGACGGCGACGGCGATCAGGACCGCGGCCACGGCCCGGAGCCCGGGGCCCAGGGCGATCCCACGATCCGCCGCGCCCGAGCCCTACATGAGACCGATTCTCATATGTTAGATTCTGCATATGACGGCTCCCGCCCGACCGGACGACCGGACCCTCGCGCTGCGGGCGGCCAGCGAGCTGCTGCGGGCCCTCGCCTCCCCGGTGCGGATGGGCATCGTGCGCGAGCTGTCCACCGGCGGCAAGCGGGTCCACGAACTCGTCGCGGCACTCGGGGTGAACCAGCCCCTGGTCTCGCAACACCTGCGGGTCCTGCGCACCTCGCGCATCGTGACCACGCACCGCGAAGCCCGCGAGGTCGAGTACACCCTCGTCGACGACCACGTCGCGCACATCGTGCTCGACGCCATCCGGCATGTCGAGGAGTGACCCCCCGGCCGCACCGGGAGCCGCCGCGGAGGCCGTACGCACCGCAGGCACCGTTCGCACCGCGGAGGCCGTACACACCGCGGAGGCCGTACACACCGCACCACCATCGGAGGGAAGAGCCGTGAGCGCAGCCGGGCAGTCCGTCCGCGGCCGTTCGACCCGGCAGCGCACCGCGGTGTCCGCCGCCCTGGACGAGGTCGACGAGTTCCGCAGTGCGCAGGACCTGCACAACATCCTGAAGCTGCGCGGGGAGTCGGTGGGTCTGACCACCGTCTACCGCACGCTCCAGTCGCTCGCCGAGGCGGGCGAGGTGGACGTGCTGCGCACCGGCGACGGCGAGTCGGTCTACCGCCGCTGCTCCGAGGGCGGCCACCACCACCATCTGGTCTGCCGCTCCTGCGGCAAGGCGGTGGAGGTGGAGGGGCCGGCGGTGGAGCGGTGGGCGGAGTCGATCGCCGCGGAGCACGGCTTCGTGGACATCGCGCACACCATGGAGGTCTTCGGCACCTGCGCCGCGTGCGCGGCCGCGGGCCCGGAGGGGGCGGCGACGCAGGGGCCCTGACGGCGCGCGCGCTGCCGAACCCCGAGCCCGAACCCCGGCAGCACCCGGCACCCGGCACCCGAGTTTGGAAATGAAAACGCTTTTCCATAAGGTGGGGTCGTCCGCTCCGCCACGGAAAGGCAGCCCCATGTCCGCCCACTGCCAACTGACCGGCCGCAAGCCCGGTTTCGGCAACGCCGTCTCCCACTCCCACCGGCGCACCCCGCGCCGGTTCGACCCCAACATCCAGACCAAGCGGTACTGGTTGCCCGGCGAGAACCGCCACGTGCGGCTGACCCTCAGCGCCAAGGGCATCAAGGCCGTCGACCGCATGGGCGTCGAGAAGGCCGTCCGGCTCGTCCGCGCGCGCGGCCACAAGGTCTGAGGGGTCCACCGCCATGGCCAAGAAGAGCAAGATCGCGAAGAACGACGCGCGCCGGGCGGTCGTGGCGCGCTATGCCGAGCGCCGCGCCGAACTCAAGCGCGTCATCGCCTCCCCCGCCTCCTCCGCCGAGGACCGCGAAGCGGCCCGGCGCGAGCTGGGCCGGCAGCCCCGCGACGCCGGCGCCACCCGGGTCCGCAATCGCGACGCGGTCGACGGCCGCCCCCGCGGCTACCTGCGCGCCTTCGGCCTCTCCCGGGTCGGCATGCGCGCCCACGCCCACGCCGGGCACCTCCCGGGCGTCCGCAAGGCGAGCTGGTAGGCGGAGGCGGGGGGCGGGTCCGCGCTGCGGTTCCGCGCTCCGAAGCGGGCGCGCCGGCCCCCTGTCCCCGGGCCCGGGGCGGCGCACCGCCCTCCGCCCCGACCCGGGTCCCACCGCCGGCCCGCCCGGACCACCCTGACCGCCCGGCCCCGCCGCTCAGCGGGCGGCGGCGAGACGCGCGGGGCCGGCGGCGGGGTCCGCGGCGGAGAGATGGGCGCCGAAGAACGCGGCGAGCTTGTCGACCGCGGGGTCGATGAACCGCGTCCGGTCGTAGAGGTCCACGTGGCTGGCGCCCTCGATCCAGTGCAGTTCCCGGGGACCGGTGGCGCGCTGGTGGACCTCGACGGCCATCCAGGAGGTGACCGCACGGCTGCCGACGATCTGCAACAGGGGGCGCGGCGCGAGCAGCGGCACCGCGTGGAAGGCGTCGAAGGAGGCCAGCTTGTCGACGCTCTGCCAGGGCATGGCCCGCGTGGAGCGTTCGTGCCGGCCCCGGGAGGTGCAGTAGTACGCGAAGCCCTCGGCCCCGTGCGCGCCGCCGAGGGCCTCGGCCTGCTCGGCGGTCTCGGGGAAGACCGGCATGGCGCCGGGGTCCTCGCCGCGCGCCGCGGCGGTACGGGCGCGGCCGGCGGCGTCGAGCAGGCCGCGGAAGACGGCCGGGTCCTGGGTGCCGTCGGCACCGAGCCGGAACTGGCGGGCCACGTCCACCCCGGAGACTGTCGCCACCGCCCTGACGCGGTGGTCGCCGCCCCCGGCGGCGAGGGAGTAGCCGCCGGATGCGCAGATGCCCAGCAACCCGACGCGTCCGGCATCGACGTCGTCGCGGGTGGCCAGGTAGGAGACGGCGGCCTTGAAGTCCTCCACGCGCTGGGCGGGGTCCTCCAGTCCGCGCGGCAGGCCGCCGGACTCGCCCTGGTGGGCGGCGTCGAAGGCGAGGGCGACGAAGCCGCGCTCGGCCATCCGCCGGGCGTACGTGCCGGAGGTCTGCTCCTTCACGCTCGTGCCGGGGTGGCCGACCACGAGGGCCGGCCACGGTCCCGCGGCGGGCGCGCCGGAGGAGGTCTCGTGGGCGGTGTCGGGGGTGTAAAGGTGACCGGCGATCCTGATGCCGTTGCTGTCGAAGCTGACGGTGGTCCTGGCCATGGTTCTCCCTGTCGGACGGTTGACGGAACGGTGGGGCGCGGGGAAACGGGCGCCATGGGCGCCTGAGCCGCCGTGCGCGCCGTGGCGCTGGGGCGCCGAAGCGCTGGATGCGCCGCGGGGCCGTGCGCCGTGGGGCCATGCGCCGTGGGGCCGCCCGGCGGGCCGCGACCCGCACCCCGCCGGGCACGTCCCCCACCTTCCACCGGTCCGCGCGGGAGCGGGAGAGACAGCTTCCTGCCCGGGAAAGAACGTGCCCCCCTTGGACGTTTGCCCTGGTCGCGGTGGCGCGGGGACACTGGGGAGCATGACCTCGGACTCCGACTCCCGGGCGCTGGGCGCCTTCCTCAAGGCCCGCCGGGCGCAGCTGACACCACGGGAGTGCGGCCTCCCCGAGGCGGACTCGGGCCGCCGGGTCGCCGGGCTGCGCCGCGAGGAGGTCGCCGGCCTCGCCGCCATCAGCGTGGACTACTACACGCGGCTGGAGCAGGGCCGGGTCCGGGCGTCCGTGCCGGTGCTCTCCACCCTCGCCCGCGCCCTGCGCCTCGACGAGGACCAGCAGCGCTACCTCTACGAGCTGGCCGGCCGGGCGGACGCCCGCCCGCGCCGCCGCCGGCCGGCCGAGCGGGTTCGCCCTCCCATGCGGCGCCTGCTCGACCAGCTCACCCAGAGCCCGGCCCTGGTGCTCGGCAAGCGCCTGGACGTCCTGGCGTGGAACCCCGCCGCCGTCGCCCTCTACACGGACTTCGCCGCGCTGCCGGCGAACCGGCGCAACTACCTGCGGCTGGTCTTCACGCACCCGGAGGTGCGGCGACTGCACCGGAACTGGGACCACGACGCCCGGGAGGCCGTGGCCGCGCTGCGCATGGAGGCGGCGGCCGACCCCGACGACCCCGAGCTGGCCCAGCTCGTCGGCGAACTGTCCCTCCAGGACCCCGACTTCCTCACCTGGTGGGCCGAACACCGCGTCAACAGCGCCAGTTACGGCACCAAGCACTACCGCCACCGGCTGGTGGGCGACCTCACCCTCGACTGCGACACGTGGGCCGGCCCGGACGGCTCCGGGCAGCGCCTGATGATCCTGACCGCCGAGCCCGGCAGCCCCTCCCACGACGCGCTGCGTATCCTCGCCTCATGGCACGCGGGGCAGCCGGCCGCCGACCGGGCCGAGTGACCTGACCGCCCGGCCTCCCGGCTCCTCCGTGGGCCGGGGACGTCACGCGGGCCGCCCGCCGGCGCGCTCCCACTGCGCGTCGTCCCACTCGACGTACTCCACCTGCGCACCGCCGGGCAGCCTGGCCGTCAGGTTCCTGCCGGTGGGGACGTCCTGCGGCCCGCGCACGAGTGCCGCCCCCTCCCGGTCGAGGAGCAGCCGGCACTCGTCGAGGTCGTCCACGATCAGGGTCGCCGACGTCGCCCGGTAGGGCTCCAGCGTCGCGTCGTCCCCGGCCACCACCAGCACGCGTCCGACGGCGGCCAGCTCCAGGCCGTTCGGCATCGCGAACCGGCTGGTGACGGGCTCACCGCTGAGGGCGGCGAGCGGTCCGACGACCGCGTCCAGGTCCGCGGCGTAGACGCGCGCGTAGGTACGAAAGATCCGCATGCCCGGGGACAAGTCCCGCCGCGGCGCGGCTATTCCCGCGCCCGCACCGCGGCCCGGCGCGGCGTCCGGCCGGTCGGTCGTCCGGACCCGCCCCGTTCACGCAGGACCCGCGGCCGGGGCCACGAGGTTGAGCGGGCTGTCCAGCCAGGCGTCCTCCCCGGCGGCCGACACCGTGAGGCCGAACCGTGGGAAGCCGGGCCGGCCCCGGTCCTCCCACCACCGGTAAGCGGCCTCCACCTCGTCCCACAGGCGCCGGGGTCCGGACTGGTGGACGGTGGCCGTCCCACGATCGTCGCGGAAGACGACGACAGCCCATGATCTGTCGGTGAGGCCGTAGAACCAGACGGGGCGCCTGCCCTCCCGTTTGCGGTCGGCGACGTGGGTGCAGTCCCGGACGCGCAGACCGAGGGCGAACTCCACCACGGCGGTGCTGTCGGGCAGGAGTTCCGCTTCCGTGATCCGCGTGGTCGATGTGCTCGCACCACTGGCCGCCCCCGCCGGTACGTACGCACTGTGCCGCGGGTACGCGAAGCGCTGTGACCGCAGCCGCATGAAGTTCACCGGCTGGGTGAAACGGCCGGACGCCGACCGGCCGTCCTCTGCGACCACGAGGCGGGCGGTGGCCTCGCTGAAGCCGTAGTAGGTCCCCCAGGGCACCAGGATCACTCCCCCCGGAGTGGTCTGCCGTACCCAGGTCATCAGCCCGCCGCGCAGGCCGACGGTGGCGATCACCCGCGCGTACGGCGCGCGAGGCGGGTGGCCCAGCAGCCCGTCTCCCGTGACGACCTCCACCTCCCCGTACCCGGCACGGCGCAGCGCTTCCCGAGCGGACCGCGCCACGGCGGGGTCCACCTCCACGGTCACGACGTTCTCCGCGCCCAGCCGGTGGGCGAGCAGAGCGGCGTTCCATCCGGTGCCCGCTCCGATCTCCAGGACGCGCTGCCCTGGACGGACGTCGAGATCGGCGAGCATGGAGAAGACCAGACCGGGCATGGACGACGAGGACGTGAACACCACGCCCGGCTCGGCTCCCTGGTGCTCGCCGTCGTCCCACTGGGTGACGATGGGCACGTCGGAGTCGGCGTACGCGTGCCAGGCATCGGGGTCGTCGGTCCTGGAGACCGCGGTGGCCCTGCCGGTGTCCCGGTCGTGGGGCCACATCACCTCCGGAAGGAAGCCGGTCCTCGGCACGGCCGCGAACGCGGGTCCCCAGTCGGGCGTCAGGGCGCCCTTCTCCACCAGGAGACGGCCCAACTCCGCGGAACTGGGCCGCCCGTCGTCCCGTGTCGATCGTGTCACTTGCGGTGCTGCCCGTCGCCTTCCGGACTCTGACCGTCCGGACTGGGCTCCGGCGGGGTCCAGGGGGCGTTTGCGACGTGGTCGTCGAGGAGGGCGCGGAGGAACGTCAGCGACTCCGTCGGGGACAGGGCGCTGTCGCGCAGCAGGTCGTAGGCCAGGCGCAGCGGCTCGACGTCCTCGGGCTCCTCGACGAGGTGGCCGTTCGAGCCGCCTTGCGCGTAGGCAACGCTGTGGCCGTCGTGGAAGTAGATCAGTTCCAGCGAGCTGCCGATCTGGTGCGGTCCGGCTCCGAACGGCACCACGTGCAGCGAGACGTCGGGGCGTTGGGCCACCTCGATCAGGTGCTCAAGCTGCGCTGTCCAGGTCCGCGGGTCGCGCGACTTGCGCCGCAGCACCGCCTCGTCGATCAGCGCCCGGTAGTGCAGCGGATCCGGCTCGGCGAGCCGTTCCTGGCGGGCCAGCCGCGCCGCCACCCGGGCATCCAGCTTCTCCGGGCTCCCCGGGCGGGCGGCACGCAGTTGCTCCTCCGCGTAGGCGCGGGTCTGGAGCAGGTCCGGCACCACGCTGACCGCGTACTCCTGGATACCGGCCGCGTCCGCCTCCAAGGGCGCGAGCCCCATGAACGGGCGGTCCTTCGTCTCCCGCTTCGCCAAGTGCCACAGCTTGACCAGGAGTTCGCCGGTCCCGTACACCCGGTCCAGCGCCGCTGCGGCTTCCACGGTGCCCAGACGCTGTCCCCGCTCCAACCGGTGCAGGTACGACTGCTCGTAACGGCACTTCACCGCGAGCTGCACCAGCGTCATCCCCGACTTCTGCCGCAGACAGGCCAGTTCGCTCGCGTACCACTCCCGCGCCGACAACCCCTCGTAGTCCACCCTGCCCCTGCCGCTGCTGCCGGTCATACGGATACCCCTGTTCCATGGCGTGGTGCGTGACGGCGACGGCGAGCGCGCCCCGACGGTGAACCGGTACGGGGCACGCGGCGGACCCGCCGCCGCGGTCCGCCCGGACGCGGCCAGCCCGCACGCCGGTACCGGAGAATGACGGTGCCAACACGCTGCGTGGAGAGCGCCCGGATGAAACTGTGACGCATGGGAAACGTTGCTAGCAACCTCTTCTCAACTGAAGAGTTGAAGAGTCGGCCTGGCATATTCCGGCAACGTTGGCGGCGCTACCCTGCAACCGACACAAGAGAGGCAGGCCGATGGCGGAAGCAAGGCCCAACGTGCACCGACGCAGGCTCGGATCGGCCCTGCGGTCCCTGCGGACAGCCGCGGGGCTCGGGATGGAGGAGGCGGCGGACCGGCTCGGTCTCGCGGGGAAACCCGCGCTGAGCAAGATCGAGAACGGGAAGCAGCGCGTCTCCGGTCTCGGGCTGACGGCCTTCTTCGAGATCTACGGCGTCGACTCCGACGAGACCCGCACGAAGATCAAGGCGATGGCGTCCCTCGCCGCCCCGGGCAAGCGGACGAACCTGCTGGACGAGTACAAGGAAGTCATCCAGACCGACGAGTTCGAGGACTTCCTGCACCTCGAAGGGATGGCGTCGAAGGCAGAGTCCTACCTGACCATGGTGCCCGGCCTGCTCCAGACGAGGGAGTACGCGGCCTCCGTCGTGGAGCGGAGCCAGCAGTGGCCGTCGAAGCGCGAGATGACCCGCTTCGTGGACCTCCGCATCGCCCGGCAGGCAGTGCTCGCCCGCGAGGCGCCCCTCCATGTGTCCTGCGTGCTCGACGAGGCGGCGCTACGACGTGTGGTCGGCGGCCCGGAGGTGATGCGCGCGCAGCTCCAACGGCTCCTGGACGTGACCGAGGAATACGCCCACGTGGAGTTGCAGGTACTGCCCCTCGGCGTCGGCGCCCACGCGGGCATGAACGGCTCCTTCCGGCTGCTGCACTTCCCGGCGGGGCCGCCGGTTGCCGTCGTCGAGACGATGACAACCTCCCTCTACCTGGAGGAAGATGGGGACGTGGGCAGGTACGAGTCGGCCCTCGAGTTCCTCCGCGCCCAGTCTCTCGACGGCCCGGCGTCGCGCCGCCTCATCCACGAGTTGATCAAGGACTGCTGCACATGAACAAGAGGGTCGATCTCACCAACGCCACCTGGGCCAAGAGCGAGATGTCCGATGCCGGCAACAACTGCCTGGAGGTCGCCTTCGTGGACGGGGTGGTGGCGCTGCGCGACTCCGTGGACGTGGGCGACCCCGACGCCAAGGTGCTGATCATCTCCGAGAAGGACTACGAACTCTTCACCCGGAGCGTCCGCGACGGCCAGCGCGACCTCCTCCTCCCCTGACACCTTCGCCCCACCCGAGGCGCGCCCCCGGCCCCCGCTCCGCCGAGAGCGGGGGCCGCGCCCGTGGGGGTGGATGATCCCGAGCATCCGGCCCGAGCGCCGGCCGTCACGGGAGGGCCGCCAGGCCGAGCCAGGATGCGACCAGGCCGCCACAGGGCCCGGAAACGCAGAAAACCCCTGATGAACAGGGGTTTCACGTGGTGGGTCGTTCACGAGACCCCTTGACCAGGCGTAACAGGGCCAATTGATGTCGAGGTTCCCGCAGGCCGCGTGATCGCTGCCGAGTGTATGCGCATTCAACTATTGTCGCGATGTACTTACGTTGATGGCGGCGACGAGGTCGGACAAGTCTGAGCTTATGCGCATCGTGGATGTTCTGAAGCGCAAGGGTCTCGCCATACGCAAGCCAGCTGCGGGTGACCGACGGGTGCGGGCAGTGGAGATCACGACTAAGGGCTGGAGCTCTTCGATACCGCCCACCTGGCGGCGGAGCCGCCGGCTGAGCGTATGGTTGCCGAACTGGGGCCCGGCGAGCCCGATCACGAGGGGTACGCGCGTCCTCGCGCCCGTCGTCGGCCACGCCGATGCGCGTGGCTCCATACGACTCCGCGGCGAAACGGAGACCATATCGACGCCTTCTCCGGAGTCCAAGTGGACATCTGCCGTCACCTAGCCGCCAGAGGCTTAATCCCGGCTCTAGCTTTCAGGCACCGTTGAGCCGATAACCGACATAGGCAATGCGCCGAGAATCAGGTACCAGCACGAGACTTTGGTGGTCCCTGGCAGCTCAGATGCCAGCTGACTTTCCTAGGCCACCAAGACTTGCCTATACATCTTCATGGCCTGGCAGCCTCTCAAGGAGCATCACCGGAGGTACACGAAGGGGGATGCTGGGTCGCTGACTGAGGGGAGTCTGCGAGGTCTCTGTCCGTCACCTGGATGACAGAGTTGAACAGCCACAGCAGGCGGTAGGCCCGGACGGCACCGAGGATCAGGACACCTTCCACGGCCCAGTGAACGCCCCCAGGGTCTGTCTCGGTGGTGTCGAGGGCGGTTGCAAGTAGGCAGACACCGGAGATGAGCAAGGTGGCCGATAGGACGCTTACCCAGTTCCGCCGGAACTGTGAGGCCAGGTGGGGCGCAGTGCGCAGGACCCGCATGCGGCGTCCTGTGGCGGAAGCGTACTGCGCAATGGCGGCAGTGACGAAGCTGCCGACCAGTGCGACGACGGTGGCACCGGTGGTGTAGATCGTCAAGCGTTGTTCGCGGCCGGGCGCACCGAGGATGTCACCGCGTCCGGTCAGTGCGACCGACAGACCGTGCCCGCCGAGGACGACTGCGGTCAGCAGCCAGTCCGCCGCCGGACGTGATCGCCACCGCTGCAACAGTCTGCGTGCCGTCTCGACCAGCCTCTGCATTCCCGCCCCTCCCCCGCGCGCGCCGACCAGGGATTTCGCCCCCAGCTGCCCTCCAGGCTAGAGGTCGGCACTGACAGCGGCCCGCAGCACCCTTTCGTTCTGCAGGGAGACCCGCTCCAGCTGGTTTAGGGCCACCTGCAAGTCGATGGCGTGACCGTCGCTGGAGGAGAACGGAACGACGCACTTCGCAGTGATGCGCTCGCTGACGAAGTCGATCTTCTCGTCGTCGGCCTCGCTGTGCCACGCCTCCATGCGGGCCCGCGCGGCGGCGGTGTCGACGGCGTCGGAGTTGTCCAGCCAGTCCGCGATGTCGTTGGCGAACACCTGAGTGGAGGCGAGGAGTTGGTTGTGCCCACGGGCGCGACGGCGGGGCGAGAGGACGCGGGACTTCTTCGGCACCTCCAACTTCAGCGTGATGATCATGTCCGGGTTGTCCTCGTGCAGGCGGCTGAGTGCGGTGCCTAGGTCGGAGCTGGCGCGCAGGGCCGTGGGGCTGTCGGGCGGCTCGGGGGCGATGCGAACAGTCAGCTGCTCGATCGCCGCCGCGTGCGCGAGCTTCTCCCGGGACCGGGCGTTGACCACCGGCCGCAGCTCGATGTTGCGGACATCGGGGGCAGCGGCGTGCATGTCGTCCAGCCAGCGCTTCAGGGCCTGGGCGCGGGGTGCCGAGGTACCGCCGGCCATGGTGGCGAGGACGTTACCGAAGGGCAGGAAGTACACCGTGGTGACGTCCACCAACTCCTTGTCCGCGGCGAGCTGGAGGTGGCTGAGGGTGCCGTCGACGTGGTCGATGAGCTGCGGTACGTCCTGGCGGACCTTGGCGAGGAGCAGGTGGGGGGCGGTCTGGAGGGTATCTACGGCCCCGATCAGGATCTCGTCGCCGGTGCGCGAGGTGCGCTGGGCGGGCGGCTGGGCGCACAGACGGCGGATGTGCGCTCCCCAGTCGCGGTGCGGGAGACGTGAGGATGCGGGGGCGTCGGCGTCGGCGATCTCGTAGAAGTGGACGATTCTGTCCCGATTACGTGCGGCCATGACTGTGCTCCCGTGGCGGTCTGGGACGACGTGCATCGACCAGCCTATCGAGAGGGCCGGCGGACGCCGAAACGACCAGGTCGGCATGCCCTACTCCTCCTCGAACTGGGCTTGCAGTTTGAGGGTGTTGGCGTTTTCGGTGAGGGTGCGCACCTTGTCCGCCGGGAAGCCGCCGGGCGCGGTCGCCTGGATCTCGACCGTGATCTCGACATCGGCCCCGATGGCTTCGAGGTGCTGGAGGATCTCGAAGGCATACTTCGTGGCGTGCTTGCTGTACTGCTCGGTGTCCAGCAGGGCGTGGGCGTAGAAGCGGGTCGGGACTCGGGGCAGCGGGGTCGGCGCCGGAACCGGGGTGCCGGGGCGGGGCGACACCGACGGTCCGCCGGCGCCCTGACCGGAGCCGGTGCTGTCGTCGGCGTCCTCGTCCTGATCGGCCGGTTCCTGGTGCCTGGCGGCGGCGGCCGCCAGGTCGGCGGCCTCCTGGGCGGCGGCAAGATCGGCCCGCACCAGCAGGGAGGAGTCGGTGATCTGACCGAAGGAGCCACCCCGGCAGGGCAGGACGAGCCCCTGGTAGCGGCCGGTGGCGGGGTCTTGGCCGGTGGCGAGGGCGAAGCCGTCAGTCTCCCAGGTGATGTGAGTGAGGACGTCCTCGATGCCCTGGTCGAGAACGGCGCGGTCGCGCAGCCGGTTCATGTACGGGTACTTGGTGTGCAGTTCCCACAGGCGGCCGACGCTGATGTGGCCGTCCCGGTTCCACTCCTGGCCCAACGCATCCACGATCCGCTGGTGCAGGACGGCGGGGGCCTGCTGGACGTAGAGCATGCCCTGGCGCTTGAGGCGGTCACCGACCTGGATGGCGGCGTCGTCGATGGCCGGTAGGTCGACCTTGAAGTTGACCCACTCGATCTTGGCGCCGGGGACCTGCTCGGGGACGAGCACCCAGCGGTAGGCCTTGCCCAACCGGAGGTTGACCGTCTCCTCGGCCTTCTCCATCCGAGTTCTGGCCTGCGTCTTCTGATTCTCGGTCAGGTCAAGCTGGACGTGCTGCGTCAGGACCTGCTTCCAGCCCAGGTACTCGCGTACGGCCTCCGCGACCTCCTCGATCTCCTTGCGGTCGGGGGCGAGGAAGACGAGGGCATTGCGGTGCTGCCGGGTGCTGGAGCGGTACTGGTCCAGAGCCTCCTGCGCGAAGCGCAGGGCCTCGGTGTCGGGCATGTCCCTGGCACTGCGGTGGGTGAAGCGGGGATGCAGCAGCACCAGGCGGGCGCGGTCGTTGTCCGGAATGTCGCTCGCGGGCAGCGGTGCCGCGTGGACGGCGTCGAACTGCCCGCGTACGCCCTGGACCACACTGAGCCGGCGCACCACGTCCGCCCACACCTTGTCGACATCGTCGAGGAGCTTGTTCGCCTCGTCCTTGGCGGTCCGGGTGATGTTGGCGTGGGTGTCGTACCAGTGGCGTTCGCCGTCGCCGTAAAGGTAGGTGGAGCGGTCGGCGAGGGCGTTGAGCGCGGTTCGGAAGTTGCCCAGCGGTTCACCGGGGATGGCCATGCCGAGCCGGGTGTGTGGATCGGACAGGCCCTTGCGGGCGGCGTGCACGCGGGGCGCGGAGCCCATGAAGACGGTACGGGCTACCCGCCGGCTCATGCCGCGCTGTCCGAGCACGGGCTTCTCGGTGTCGACGGAGGCCGGGGTGGAGTCCGGCCCGTCGACGTCGGCGTCGATGATCGGCTTCCAGCGGTCCTCCAGGTAGTACGTCAGCTCCTGGTTGACACGGGTGTCGTGTATGGGCACGTCACCAGGCATGATCATGGGGCTCTGGTTCTGGTCGCGCCACAGCGCGTGGATGACGGTGCTCATCAGCCGCAGCACGCCCCGGGTGCGCTGGAACCTGGGCAGCGTCGACCAGTCCTCGTAGAGTCGCGCGAACAGCTCCGGATGGATCGGGTACGTCGACTTGATGCGCCGCTCGTAGTCCATGGTGTCGCAGCTGGCCGGGAACTCGCGCTTCTCGGTGCCGTAGAACTGCGTGTAGAGCCGCGCCACCTTGTTGATCTCGGCCTGGACCTCACTGGTGGGCGTCTGGAAGAGACGGCGGCGCACGATCTCGAAGGACTCGTCGGAGCTGGCGGGCCGCCAGGCGTCGGCCTTGCGGTGGACGACGTTCTGAAGTCGTTCCAGCGCGATGCGGTTGTTCTCCCCGCCGATGTCGTACTGGTCGGCGTCGCTGATCTCACCGGTCGCGGAGGCCGGGATGGACACCAGCAGCTGGGCTCCATCGACGGAGGCGACGGCCTCGGTGAGGGACTGCGCGAACGAGAAGTGCGCCTCGAAGGATCCGGCGGGCAGATTGTTGTTGCCGAGCAGCGGACCGGCGTACTGCACCCACTCGTCGATGAGGATGACGCAGGGCGCGTACGCGGCGATCAGGCTCTGGAGCAGGGCGGTGCCGGGGCTGGTGCTGGTGCGGTCGGCCTCGGCGACGATGTCGTAAGCCTGCCTGCCACCGAGCCCCCAGGCGAGCTGGCCCCACATGGTGTTGACGACGGTGCCGTCGGGTTTGACGTCGGCCTGCCCGATGCCGAGTTCGTTGCCGACCAGCACGGCCCGGTGGACCGTTCCGCCGGGAAGACCGCCACCCGGTGCGGCGGCGATCAGCTCCTGAAGGTCCTGCGGCAGCCGGTTCACCTTCAGACCCGGCGCGTACAGGTGGTACAGCGCCATCATCGAGTGCGTCTTGCCGCCGCCGAAGTTCGTCTGGAGGTTGATGACGGGGGCGGCGTTGGGGTCACCGCTGATCCGTCGCAGCGACTTGGAGAGCAGTTCCTCAAGGCCATCGGTGAGGTACGTCCGCTGGAAGAACTCCTCCGGTTCGGTGTACTCGGCGGCGCCCTCCCCGCGCGCCACCCGCCAGAGGTCGGCGGCGAACTCGGAGGCGTTGAAGTCGCCGCGCGCGACGTCCGGGTGCGGGGTGAGCACCTCACGCCAGGGCCGCAGCCCCTCGGTGGCCACGCTCGGCACGGCACGCGCCCGACGGGCCGCCTTCTTCGTCTCCTCCTCCGTCACCTGCCTGTGCAGCGTCTGCCGGGACTCGCGAACCTCCTCGACCAGGGCGGGGTCCGCGTGCACGGCCCGCAGCAGCCGCTCCGCCGTGTCCAGCGCGCGCAGGGTGTCATCCGCGGTGAACTTCTCGCCGTGCGCCCACTGGTTGCGTACGGCGTTCAGCTCACTGGCGAACCCACGGGCGCTCGCCGGGAGCAGATGCCGGAAGTAGGTGCTCCAGTAGCGCTGGAGGAGGTTCAGCAGGAACTGCGGATCGTTCTTGCCGACCTGTCTCCCCTGTTCCCGGGCCTCGCTCTCCGCGTCCTCGAACCAGCTGTCGCCCTGTCGCTTGACCATCTCCCGTTCCAGGAAGGGCAGCAGCCCCTCCCCGAGGATGTCGATCATGCGGTAGACACGGTCTCGGTTGTTCACCGCCATGGTGCGGGTGTCCTGCCTTTCCAGATGCCTGTGGGTGAGCCGGGCGTTCAGAAGAGGGGCTGGTGCTGGGGCTTGCGCGGACCGCGCTTCTCCGCGTTGCGGGCCTCGGTCTGGAGGTCGGACCATGCACTGGCGAGGTTGTTGAACCGCTGCCCGCTCTCCGACCAGCGCCGCCGGTCGCAGATGCTGTAGAGCAGGTGGGCGAGGTCGCGGATGGCGTCCTCGTCAAACTCCCCACGCGCCCGGATCCCGACGAGCAGCTCACCGGCCGGTCCCACGCCGGACTGGGCGCCCTTGCCCTCCAGCACCCGGGACAGGTGCATGGCGGCTTCCCACACGGAGATACGGGCGTCGGTCTCCGGGTCGTACGACTCCGGCAGGTCGGCCGGCGCGACGAGCCACACCTTGCTGTCGCCGGACGCGGTGATGTGGGCGTCCTGGAGCCCCTTCACGGACACGTTGTACGCCTTCGCAAGCGTCTCGGCGTCCCCGAACGTGCCCTTGCCCCACTGGAACTGCTCGAACCAGCGGATCGCCCACCGGGTGTCCTGGTCGAACTCGCCCTCCTGTTCGTTCAGTACGTCGGCGAGTACGTCGTTAATGAGCCCGAGTGCGGTGCGTACGCGCATCGAGGAACCGTCGGGCTCGGTGACCTTGGCGTATCGGGAGAACACTGCGATGCCGGGGCCGATCGCGGACTGGGGGAGGTCGACGGGGGCGAGGTTGCCTTCCTGCAGCTTCCGCAGTTTGTCGGGGAGTTCGCTGCGGAGGGCGCGGAGGAAGCCGCGGCGGTCGGTGGAGCCGGCGGTGACGTGGCGGGGGCGGCAGGCGAGCACTACAGAGGATGCGAGGGCGTTGGAGCCGATGTCACGGGAGCGGCCGGTTCGCTCGGTACGGACCGGCCAGGTGCCGGTGACCGACCAGCCGGCCTCGATCAGGCCGCTCAGCAAGGTCTCCCAGCCGGTCGAGGCGGTGCCGTCCTCCGCGTCGGTCTCCGACTGCTTGAAGGCGTAGTACACGGTGAGCGGGTAGTCCGGGTGGTGGCCCGCGCGCATGTGCGTGAACGTCTCGACGAAGCCCCGCTCGAAGTGCTTCTCGGCGGCTTCCCAGTTCCCGTTGTGGCGGAACGGGGTGGCGATGAGTTCGGGCTCCTTCGGGGTGAGGATCGTGCTCATGACCTCCGGGTAGATGTCGCCGAGGGAACGGCGGAGCCAGACGTAGAAGAAGTCGGCGAGGTCGGCGTAGCCGATGTTGTCGTAGTAGGGCGGGTCAGTGTTGACGACGGGATTACGCGACAGGTCAACGGTGCGGGCGTCCGCTTGCTGCGCCTGCCCTGTTCCTGCCGCCGGTAGGGCGTCGATAGCCCGCCCGATCGATACGACGGCTGTTTCCATGTCACCAGCTGCACCGGCGAATGGGTTCGACTCGGCAAAGTCCCAGACCATGGGAAGAGCTTGGCGAGCGAAGGTAGAGCGTGTGGCACCTGTGCCATGAGATGAACGCCAAGAGCAGATGGTGGACAAGTCGTCGGCTACCGCGCTCACGAGAAACCCAAGGTACAGCGCCACTGCCTTCCCGTACTCGGCCGCCTCAGCTTCCTCCATGCCAGCGTCTCTTGCATCCCGCTCAACCTTTTCGCGGGCGTCACCAACGAGGTCGCTGAACGTGGTCAGGGCGAGCAGCTGCCGGTTGGTGAACAGGTCCGCATGCTTCCGCATGCCATACCCCTGCACCCTGAACCCCAGCGCCTGCTC
Source organism: Streptomyces sp. SN-593 (assembly GCF_016756395.1). NCBI lineage: Bacteria > Bacillati > Actinomycetota > Actinomycetes > Kitasatosporales > Streptomycetaceae > Actinacidiphila > Actinacidiphila reveromycinica. The sequence continues at coordinate 7,008,043 of NZ_AP018365.1, read as the reverse complement.
AGGCAGTTCGGACTCGGGCGCATCGGCAGGCCGCCCCACATCCGCCGCCCCCACCTGCTCCGCAGTTGGCGCCAGATAGATCCGCTGTCGTTTCCCCTCCGCGACCACGGCCGTCATCACCGCGCCCATGCGCCCGGCCACCCCCTCAGCCCGGACGTACTTCAGTGTGGTCCGGTTACCGCACACCAGGCACTCGGCGCCCTTGCCGTCGACAGTTCCCTCACGGGGCTCGCCCTCGGGACCGCCGATCGTGAACGTCACCTGCCCGTCCACCAGCTCGGGGACGATATAGCGAGGCCGGTCCTTCTTCTTGCTCAGCCAGAACGACCGCACCAACGGCATCTCGGCCCCACAGGCCGGGTCAGGACAGGCCACAGTCCGTGCCCACAACCAAGCGATGACCGCCGCCTCGCTCCCGTCCTCCAGCTTGGTCTTCGGATAATGGGTGCTGATGCGGACGTACGCCTGCTCCCGCATCCACTTGCCGTACTGCCTCACGTCCTCCGCGAGACCACTCGCCCCCCGCCAGCTCCCCTCGTGACGCAGTTCCGCAGTCGGAGACACCGGCTTACGCCCAGCCCACTTCGGCGGGATCTCGATCAACGCCTTGTTGATGACGACCGGCACCGGATTCAGGTCACTGGCGTGGGCCTGGAGCCCCAACCGATGCGCCTCCAGCGGAATTGTGCCGCCACCCGCGAAGGGGTCGAGGACAGGCGGAAGCGGACCGTCGCCATGCGACTCGGCGATCTTCTCCCGAACCTTGCGCATGATCCGCTCATCGCGCGTGGCCTCCCAGGGGACCATCTCCTCGATGAGGTCGAACAACCGCTGCCGTTCAGCCTTCTGCTCCTCCGGCCCCGGATACAGATCGGGCCGTGAGCCCGGGTCGTCCACGAGCTGGGCGAAGAGCATCGCGCGGGCAGCCGCCAGCGGCCGGCGGGCCCACCACAGGTGGAGCGTGGACGGGTGCCCGTGCCGGATGGACTTCTCCCGTGCGGACTCCCTGTTGATCGCCTCCAGCGGGAGGGAGACCTCGATGAGCTTGGTGCGGCGCTCCGGGGCGTCGGCCGTCTCTTCGCTTGCACCGCTCACTGCGGGGTTCCTCCCTTGTTCCAGGCGTCCTGCCAGGACAGCAGGACACCCTCGGTCTTCAGGTCGCCGAAGTCGGTATCGGCGAAGGCGTCGGTAAGGTACCGGGTCTCGTCGTGCTCCGGCCCCTGCGGGCTGACGGAGACCAGGGCGAGACGATGCTGCTCGCCCCGGTTCTTGGCGACGAGGACCTCGTTACGGCTGACGTAGAAGTGCTCCGCGCCCTCCCGGCGGCCCTTCACCTCGATGTGCACGAGGTGACCGTCAAGAGTATGCGATCGGATGTCGTAGCCGGGATTGTTGTGTGCCATCTCCTCAGGGACACGGCCCAGGCCACGCTCGGCACCAAGCACCGCCGCCACAGCACGCCGGTCGGTCTCATAGCCGTCGACCGCGTGCAGGCCATCCAGCACAGCCCGCTCAGCCGGAGTCAGGGCCGACCCCAGATGCCCGGCCAGCCAGCCCATCGGCACGACGAGCGCACACCCCGCCACCACAGGCGGCCGGGCCTGAAGCGCCTGGTCCTTGTCGAGAGCGGCGAGACGCTGCTCTCGACGCCGTTCCAGATCCTCAGCCCACGCACGCGCGGTCTCCGGGCGGTGGCGGACCTTCTTGCCCTCCGCCACATCCAGTTCAAGCTTCCCGGCCTGCGCGTACCAGAAACTGATCTCCTGGCGCAGTCGCTGCTCGACCTGGGTGCGCGTGCGCCCGATGACGGGCAAGAGGCGTTCCCGGGTCCGGTTCAGGTGCTGGGGCACCGCCTCCCGTACCGCCCACTCCATCGCGCGGGCAGGGCCGCCGTCCCGTAGCCACTCCTCCTTGAGAAGCACCCCCGCCGCCTCGGCCTCCCTGGGCGTGGGCGGACGGTAGTCGAGATACGGAGCGGGGCCCGCGTCATGAGCCGTGCCGTCGGGGTGCAGTTCCACGAAGGCGAAGGAACGGTCCACCGACCGCCCGTGCCCGTCGACGACCTCCTGGACCAGCGCGGTCAGCAGCCGCGGGCGCGTGCCCGCGTCCGAGGCGTCCACAAGCACCGTGCCCCGCGTGAGCAGGTCCCCGTGCCGATGGACCGTCTCCTCCAGCACGGCGTCGAAGAGCGGGTGCCCGGGGGCGATCAGGTCGGCGCGGGCAGCCCCGGGGACGGTCACGCGCTCGCGGTCGAAGCAGACCCGCTCATAGCGGCGCTGCACGACCCCGCCAAGCCCGAGCCCGAAGCGACCCGTGTCACGCAGAACCGCCGGGATGTGGGTGATCTCGTACCGGCCACTCTCCCGCGCCCTGAGGTGGCTGCCGAGGCGGTCGAAGGCATCCCGGAAGAAGGCCCGAACGTAATGCGGATGCAGCCGCTTGGCCTGGGCCTCCTCCATATGCAGACGTACCGCCTCGACGTCCTCCAGGCCCATGACGTGGGCGTCCAGCGCGAGCCCCCTGATCAACTCGACGGCGCGTGCGCCGACCCGGGCGTCGATGACCTGGTCGAGGCGACTCTTGACCTCGGGCCGGTCGCCGTAGCGGATGGCCTCAAGGAGCAGGCCGCGCAGCGGTTCGCCCTCGAAGAGTTCGCCGAGGACGTTGTAGACCTTGCCGTCATACGCCTTCGACTGCTGTTCGATCTTGTCGAGGAGCCGTAGGAAGACCTGGCCCTCACGGGTGTCGGCGGCGACCAGGTTCCACAGGTGGCAGACCTCGGTCTGGCCGATGCGGTGGATGCGGCCGAAGCGCTGCTCGATGCGGTTGGGGTTCCACGGCAGGTCGTAGTTGACCATGAGGTGGGCGCGCTGAAGGTTCAGACCCTCGCCAGCGGCGTCGGTGGCGATGAGGACGCGGACATCGGGGTCCTGATTGAAGGCGTCGCGGATGTCACGGCGGTGCGGGCGCGGGGTGCCGCCGTGGATGGCGACGACTGCCTCGGGGCGGCCGATCATGTTCCTGATGCGGCGTGTCAAGTAGTCGAGGGTATCTCGGTGCTCGGTGAAGACGATCAGCTTGCGGGGCAGGCCCCCCTCGTCCCGCAGCAGCGGGTCGTCCTGCAGCAGCCCCGACAGTTCCCGCCACTTGCGGTCGTCGCCGGAGGCCAGGACGCGGGCGGCGAGCCGCTCCAGCTCGCTCAGCGCGGCGATCTCCAGCTCCAGCTCCTGGAGGGTGCGTGCGGCCGTCGCCGCGTCGACGACCTGCTCCTCCAGCTCCTCCAGCTCACCGCCGGTCAGTTCGTCCAGGTCGTCGTCGGAGGACGGCACGGACGCGGGAACCGCACCGGCATGCGCCACGACCTGGCCCGACAGCATCTCCTGACGGCGGGCCTCCAGCCGCAGCCTCCTGCGCTCCAGGGAACGGTGGATCGCCGCCGGGCTGGAGGCGAGGCGGCGCTGGAGGACGGTGAGTGCGAAACCGACCTGGTTGCCGCGCCGGCCGTCCAGCCGTTCCGCGCGGTTCATCTCCTGGCGGACGTACCCTGTGACCTGCTCATACAGCTCCTGCTCGGCGGGCGAGAGTTCGTAGGGCACGGTATAGGCGCGGCGCTCGGGGAAGAGCCTCTTGCCGTCGAAGGTGAGCAGGTCCTCCTTAATCATGCGGCGCATCAGGCCGGACACGTCGTGCCGGTGGATGCCCGCCCGGTACCGGCCGCTGAACCGGTCACTGTCCAGCAGGGTCATGAACAGCTGGAAGTCCTCCTCCTTGCCTGCGTGCGGCGTCGCGGTCATCAGGAGCAGGTGGCGGGTGAGGCGGCCGAGGAGGCGGCCCAGTTCGTAGCGCTTGGTCGTCTTCAGCTCCGCACCGAAGTAGCTCGCGCTCATCCGGTGCGCCTCGTCCACGACGACCAGGTCCCAGCCGCTCTCCCCGAGCAGCCGCCGCAGGTCCTCGGAACGGGCCAGGGCGTCCATGCGCGCGATGAGCCGGGGGTGCCGGTCGAAGACATTACCGTCGATCGTCGCGTCGGTCAGCTGCCGGGTGAGCAGGGTGAAGTCGAGGCCGAACTTCTCCAGCAGTTCGTCCTGCCACTGCTCGACCAGCCCGCCCGGCGCCACGATCAGGCAGCGCTCCAGGTCGCCGCGGAGCGCAAGCTCCTTTATGTAGAGCCCGGCCATGATGGTCTTTCCGGCGCCAGGGTCGTCGGCGAGGAGGAAACGTAGGGGGGTGCGCGGCAGGAGCTCGTTGTAGACAGCCTGAATCTGGTGGGGCAGTGGGTCGAGGAGGCTGGTGGACACGGCCAGCATGGCGTCGCCGCGCGCCGCCATCCTGATCCGCAGCGCCTCGGCCGCCAGCCGGAATAGCCCGGGGTCTGCGTCGAAACCGCCGCCCGCCGCGCCGGAGGCCGCCTCGGCCAGTCGCTCGGCGTCCTCCTCATAGAGGATCCGCTCCTCCACGGTGCCCTCGGGACGCCGGTAAGTAACCTGCGCCGCCGTCGACCCGAACATCCGCACCGCGACGACCGTGACGTCACCGCCGGTGACGATGCCCGACACGGCACGCCCCGGCACGAGATCGCCGAGGCCCAGCCGGCCTCGCTCAGGCATCCTTGCTCTCCCCTTGCTCCGGCCGATGAAGGTGCCCCTTCCTCGACGTCAATAATGCCGTACCGAAAACGCGGGGCTCACGGAATTCACCGGCTCACGGGTGACCTATCAAGGGACCGTGAGCGGCGCGCCGCGGCGACGGGTGGCGCTGAGGTGATCATGACCGTCGCCGGTCCTTGAGGCAGGGTCTTTGAAAAGTGATCTTGTGTCCGGGTTCGTTAGGTCAGTCCGAGGGCGGTGAGGGGCCGCAGGTGGTTGCGGACGGTGCGGCGGAGGGCGGCGGCGATGTTGGTATGGCCGTCCTGGCGGTGGACGCCGATGGCGAGGTTGCGCAGGCCGGCCATGACGCGGGGCAGGGCGTTCGTGCAGGTAGGCGGCGTGGTGGTGTTGGGTGTGCAGGGCGTCGGCGGTGATCACGGCATCGGTCAGGTCGATGCCGTCCAGGAGCGGGGCGAAGGCCGGGATCTCGTTGCTCTTGCTGTCGATCTGGCGTTGGGCGAGGACCTGTCCGCTGTGGGTCATGGCGGCGATCAGGGCGGTGGCAGTCCGGCCGGCGGTGCGGGAGCCGCCGAGTGTCTTGCCGTCGACGGCGATGACCTTTCGTCCCGGGGCCGGGGCCTTGCGTCCCTGGAGGAAGGCGCCGAGGGCGCGATCAAGGGCGTCGCCGTCTGCGGCGGCCAGGACGAGCCGGATGGTCGTTGCGTGGGGCGGGCGGATTGAGCCGGTCAGCGGGTCTGGGCGGAAGCCGAGCAGGGCCAGAACGCCCTGCGGTGCGTCGGCGACCCACTCGCCGATCGCTGTGATCGAGGCGGCGCCGGCCAGAACGGCAGCGGCTGCAGCGGTGAGCATGGCCGTCCACGGGTGGCGGATGCCGCGACGGGCCCGTGGGTCAGGCACCGTGGCCAGATATGTCCGCAGGTCGGCGGCTGTCTCCAACGGGACTGGGCCGGAGGCGTCCCCCAGTTGCCGGAGACATGACGGCATGCGGAAAGATAGGTGCGCAGGCATGGACTCGCTCGGTGCTCATACGGACTAGACACCCACATGATCACCAGCGGCCATGCCTGTTCTGCGTCCTGGGTGGCCGCCGACAGAAGTCGGCAAGCCGTCACATCCGGCACCCAGCAGGCGAACCGCCCACCTCAGCACTTCTCAAAGACCTGGGCCCGGCCGCCCTGCGCGCCATCCAGCCGGACTTCGAACGAGGCCTGGTCAAAGACCTGTTCTGCGCCGACCGGGGCATCACCCAGGCCAAGCCTCACAACCTGCATCTGCAGCTGCTCAAACTCGGCCTCAACTCGGTGAAGCACTACAACGACGACAAGGTCGACCGGCAGGGAGAGTTCCGCGGCATGCAGCTGGTCGGAGGCGAGTTCTACTGCCCGCTCATGCCCACCCGCTCGTCACTGCAGGCGCCACATACATCGACAGCCGCACTGACGAGGACCGCGCCCACGCACTCGACCTGATCCAGTCCCGGAAGGACTACCAGACCAAGATCAAGGGATACGGCCCCGCTGGGGACTAGCGTCGACAGTGCCCCGCCCTCGGGCCGCACGCCACGGTCACCTGCTACCGCCGGCCCAAGCCACGCCCATCTACCGTCGTCGACCTCGACGCCCCTACTGTCCGTACCCCGGCAGCCCTGCCCACCATCCCCAGGCCCAAGCGGGACAGCCCCGTCTACCCCGACATCTGCAGGGGGAAGAGCATCACCGTCCCAGGCACCGTGTTGGCTAAGTGGCGGCAGAAATACCCCTTGTTCACCCCTCTGTGGCAGGAAGCCTGGTCCGGACTGCGCAGTCAGAACGAGGGCGGCAACGGCAACCTCAAGAAATCCGCCCTCGACAGCATCGACAATCCCCAGCTCCGCCTGCCGCACGGACGCGTCGCACAGACCCTGCTCAATGCCGTAATCATCTTCGTGGCGAACCTCAGAGCCATCCGACGGTTCCTCCGCGACCAAGGCATCCAGCCCCGCAAAGCCAGCACGCAGAGCGCCGCAATCCAACCCGGTGAGCCCTCCGACTCGCCTCAGGCGCGACCGCTTCCGACTGAGCAGGTCGAGCCTCCCCCACGCGAGTGACACACATCCGCCGCGCTCCGCCCCCTGAAACCCCACATGCCTGCGCCACGGCTACCAGCCGTGGCGCAGGCATGTGGGGTTTCCGCAGGCGAGAGGCGCAGTACCTGGACCGCCACCGCCCCACCCCCTCACCGGGCCGACCACGAGACTCAAGGCCCACAGAAACGACGAAATGCAGGCGAGTCACATGACTCGACCGGTAATTCGTGAACGCTTCGGGACGATCTCGTGAACGTCTCACGTGGTGTCCGAGGGGGGACTTGAACCCCCACGCCCGATAAAGGGCACTAGCACCTCAAGCTAGCGCGTCTGCCATTCCGCCACCCGGACCGGTGGAGCCGCCGGGACCGGTGGGTCTCGGTGACGACTCCACGATACCAAGGATTCGGGGTGCTCCTCACCTGGGATTCCGATGGGCGGAAGGGGTGCCGCCGGCCGGCCGCGGGAGTCCCGGGCCCGGCTCCCGGCCCGCCTCACGGCCCGGCCGCGCGGGCGGCCGCCGGGGCCGCGGAGGTCCGGCCCGGGCGGGCCTCACACGGCGGAGGCCCGGGGCGGGCCTCACACGGCGGACCTCACGGAGGCGCGGCTCACTCCTCGGTCGTCCCGTCCTGCCGCGCCGCGATCGCCCGGTGGTGGCGGACCACCTCGTCGATGATGAAGTTGAGGAACTTCTCCGCGAACGCCGGGTCGAGCCGCGCGTCGGCGGCCAGCCGCCGCAACCGGTCGATCTGGTCGGCCTCGCGTGCCGGGTCGGCCGGCGGCAGGTCGTGCGCCGCCTTCAACTCCCCCACCTCCTGGGTGCACTTGAAACGCTCTGCGAGCAGGTGGACGAGGGCCGCGTCAAGGTTGTCGATGCTGCCGCGCAGGGTGCGCAGCTTCGCGAGCGCCTCCTCGTTACCGCCCAGGGTGCGCTCCGCGCCCGACGTCGGCTGGTCTGTCATCTCGGTCTGCCATCCTGGGAAGTACGTGGTGGTCCGCTTTCTGCCTGGCACACCCTATGACAAGGTGCGCGGGCGGTGGAGGCACCGCTCGGGCGGCCGCACGGGCGGCCGGCCACCGGCGAGGACGACCGGGACAACCGACGAGACCACCAGGGCTGGTAGGGCATGGGACGTGTCACCGAGCGACGCCGCGTACTGCGGATCAGGGACGGCGTGGTCGGGCACCGCGCGGACACGCTGGTGGCCGAGGAGCCGCTGGAGATCCGGCTGAACGGCCGCCCGCTGGCGATCACCATGCGCACCCCGGGCGACGACTTCGCACTCGCGGTCGGCTTCCTGGTCAGCGAAGGGGTGCTCGCCTCGGCCGACGACGTGGCGAGCGTCGTGTACTGCGCCGGCGCGACCGCCGACGGCCACAACACCTACAACGTGGTGGACGTGGCCCTCGCCCCCGGCGTCCCGCTCCCGGACATCGCCCTGGAGCGGAACGTGTACACGTCGTCCTCCTGCGGGCTGTGCGGGAAGGCGAGCCTGGACGCGGTGCGCACCGCGACCCGGATGCCACCGCTCGACCCCGGAATCCCGCGCCTGACACCGGAGTTGCTCAGCGGGCTGCCGGACCGGCTGCGGGCCGCGCAGCGCGTGTTCGACCGTACGGGCGGGCTGCACGCGGCCGCGCTCTTCGACGGCGGGGGCGAACTGCTGGACGTGCGCGAGGACGTCGGGCGGCACAACGCGGTGGACAAGCTGGTCGGGCGGGCGCTGCGGGAGGGGCTGCTGCCGCTGGCCGGGCGGGTGCTGATGGTCTCGGGCCGGGCCTCCTTCGAGCTGGTGCAGAAGGCGGTGATGGCCGGCATCCCGGTGCTGGCCGCGGTCTCGGCGCCCTCATCCCTCGCGGTGGACCTGGCCGCCGAGTCGGGGCTCACCCTGGTCGGCTTCCTGCGCGGCAGCTCCATGAACGTCTACGCCGGCGAGAGCCGCTTCTCCTTCGCGGACACACCGGAGGGCGCCCGGTCCTGAGCCTGCCGCGCCCACCGCTTCGCGATCACCGCGCACACCATGAGCTGCATCTGGTGGAAGAGCATCAGCGGCAGCACCGCGAGCCCGGCGCCCGACCCGAACAGCACCGTGGCCATCGGCAGCCCCGAGGCGAGGCTCTTCTTGGAGCCGGCGAACACGATGGTGACCCGGTCCGCGCGGCCGAAGCCGAGCGCGCGGGCGCCGTACGACGTCGCCGTCAGCATGAGCGCGAGCAGCACCGCCTCGGCCGCCACGAGTTCCAGCAGCCGCGGCGGCGCCACCTGGTGCCAGATCCCCTCCGCCATGCCCTCGCTGAAGGCGGTGTAGACCACGAGCAGGATCGAGCCGCGGTCGACGTACCCGAGCACCCTGCGGTGGCGGGCGAGCAGCGGCGCGGTCCAGCGGCGCAGCAACTGCCCGGCGAGGAAGGGCGCGAGGAGTTGCAGCGCGATGCCGGTCACGGCGTGCCCGCTGATCCCGGCGCCGCCCCCGATCAGCAGCGCGGCGAGCAGCGGGGTGGCCACGATCCCGGCGAGGCTGGAGAACGAGCCCGCGCAGATCGCCGCGGCCACGTTGCCGCGGGCGATCGAGGTGAAGGCGATCGAGGACTGGATGGTGGACGGCAGCACGCACAGGAACAGCAGGCCCGGGTAGAGCCTCGGCGCGATGACGTACGGGACCAGGCCGTGCGCGGCCAGTCCGAGCAGCGGGAAGACCACGAAGGTGGAGGCGAGCACGGTCAGGTGCAGCCGCCAGTGCCGCAGCCCCGCCAGCGCCTCCCCGGTGGACAGGCGGCTGCCGTACAGGAAGAAGAGCAGCCCGACGGCGCCGTCGGAGGCGTCGCTCGCCACGCGGGCCCCGCTCCCGGACGCCGGCAGCAGGGCGGCGACCAGCACGGTGCACAGCAGCGCGGCGATGTAGGGGTCGAGGGGCAACCGCCTCCGGAGGACGGAGCCGCGCGGACCGACGCCAGGACCGCGCGGGCCCCCGGCGGCACCGGACTCGCTCACGGCGGCACCGGACTCTTTCACGGTGGGGCCGAACACACTCTCGGTGGGGCTGGACACGGCCCCAGCCTGCCCGTTCCCCCGGTGATCGGGAACCCCGCACACCACACTCACTGTCATCACGCAAAGCGATGGCAGGGCTAGACTGGGTACCGTGTTCGAACCGGTGCAGTTGCGGACGTTCCTGGCCGTCGCCCAGACGCTGAGCTTCACGCAGGCCGCGAAGCGGCTCGACCTGCGGCAGTCCACGGTCAGCCAGCACGTGCGGCGACTGGAGGACGCCGCGGGCTGCCGGCTGTTCGTCCGGGACACGCACGGCGTGGACCTCACCGAGGACGGCGAGGCGATGCTCGGCTTCGCCCGCACGATCCTGGCCGCCAACGAGCGGGCGGTCGGCTTCTTCGCGGGCACCCGGCTGCGCGGGCGGCTGCGGTTCGGGGTCTCCGAGGACTTCGTGCTGACCCGGCTGCCGGAGATCCTGTCCGCCTTCCGGCGCGAACACCCCGAAGTGGACCTGGAGTTGACCGTCGAGCTGTCCGGCACCCTGCACCGGATGCTGGACGCGGGGCAGTTGGACCTGTGCCTCGCCAAGCGCTCGGCGCCCGACGGAGCGGGCCAACTCGTCTTCCGGGACACCCTGGTGTGGATCGGCAGCGAGCGGATGCGGCTCGACCCGCGCCGTCCGGTGCCCCTGATCGCGTTCCCGGCTCCCGGCATCACCCGCGCCCGCGCGCTGGAGGTGCTGGAGCGGCACGGCCGGGACTGGCGGGTCGCCTGCACCAGCGCGTCGCTCAGCGGCCTGGTCGCGGCCGCCCGCGCGGGCCTGGGCGTGATGGCGCACGCCCGGTCGCTCGTGCCCGCCGGGCTGGTGCCGCTGCCGTCGCGCGCGGCGAACCTCCCGGAACTCGGCGGGGTGGACTTCGTGCTGCTGCACGGCCGCGCGCCCCGCGGCGGCCGTCCGCGCGGCGCCGCCCAGGAGGCGGCCGACGCGCTGTCCCGGTCGCTCCTGGCCGCCGGCGACACCCTCCACCGCCCGCTGCCCTGAGTTCCGGGCGGCTACGTGGGCCGCCGACCGGGGACGCCCGGGGGCGCGGACGGGCGGACACCCGCCAGTGACGTGAAACCGCTGACCAGGAGGTGGCCGGGAACCGGCAGGGGTGGAGTGGGAGTGGCCGATCGGGGCAGATTCGGTGCAGATCCGCACCGGGTCCGGCCCGCGCGACCGGCCCGGCCACCGGGCCCCGCCCCCGCTACGTCCGGTAACAGGGGGGTGAACTGCATGAACGAGTGACGGAGCGGGCACGCTCCGACCCCTCCCGCGGGTGCCGGGGATCGGGTACTTTACGGGCTCGCCCAGGCCCCCTAGGAGAACAACCGTTGCGCCAGTTCACTGTCCCCCCACTGGTCACGACACCGCAGGCGGGAGGACTGGCCGATGCCGTCTTCGGCAACGGCCGGGACCACCCCGACGACGTGGTGCTCGGACGCGCGGACGGACAGGGCGGCTGGACCGACGTGACGGCGGCCGGGTTCCGCGACGAGGTGCTGGCGGTGGCCAAGGGCCTGCTGGCGGAGGGCATACGGTTCGGCGACCGCGTCGCGATCATGTCCAGGACCCGGTACGAGTGGACGCTCTTCGACTTCGCGCTGTGGTCGATCGGCGCCCAGCCGGTCCCGGTGTACCCGACCTCCTCCTCCGAGCAGGTGCGCTGGATGCTGCACGACTCGGAGGCGGTCGCCGCGGTCGTGGAGCACGGCGACCACGCGATGACGATCGGCGCGGCCGTCGACGAACTGCCCCGGCTCACCCGGCTGTGGCAGCTCGACGCCGACTGCGTCGCCGAACTCGGCGCGGCCGGCGCCCACCTGGCCGACGAGGTGGTCGAGCGGCACCGCCTCGCCGTCACCCCGGACGCGGTCGCCACGGTCATCTACACCTCGGGCACGGTCGGCCGTCCCAAGGGCTGTGTGATCACGCACGCCAACTTCATGGCCGAGACCGACAACGTGGTGGCCCGCTGGGAGCCGGTCTTCCGCAGCCGGCCGGGCGAGGAGCCGTCCACGCTGCTGTTCCTGCCGCTCGCACACGTCTTCGGGCGGATGGTGGAGGTCGGCTGCATCCGCGCCCGGGTCAAGCTCGGCCACCAGCCGAGCATGTCGGCCAAAGACCTCATGCCGGACCTGGCCTCCTTCCGGCCGACGTTCGTGCTCGCCGTGCCGTACGTCTTCGAGAAGGTCTTCCAGGGCGCCCGCCGCGCGGCCGAGGCGGGCGGCCGGCTCGGCCCGTTCGAGAAGGCCGTCGACATCGCGGTGCGGTACGCGGAGGCGCAGGAGGCCAGGGCGTTCGGCACCGGGCCCGGCCCCGGCGCCGGCCTGCGCATGCAGCACCAGCTCTACGACAAGCTGGTCTACAGCAAGGTGCGCGCCGCCCTCGGCGGCCGGGTGCGGCACGGCATCTCCGGCGGCTCGGCGATGGAGCGCCGGCTCGGCCTGTTCTTCGCTGGCGCCGGGGTGACCATCTACGAGGGCTACGGCCTGACCGAGACCACCGCCGCGGCGACCGCGAACCCCCCGGAGCAGACCCGGTTCGGCACGGTCGGGCTGCCGGTGCCCGGCACCACGGTGCTGATCGCCGAGGACGGCGAGATCTGGCTCGGCGGCGGGCAGGTCTTCAGCGGCTACCTCAACGACGAGAAGACCACCGCCGAGGTGCTCCGGGAGGGCTGGCTGGCCACCGGGGACATCGGCTCCCTCGACGAGGACGGCTACCTGACCATCACCGGGCGGAAGAAGGAGATCCTGGTCACCAGCGGCGGCAAGAGCGTCTCGCCGACCCCGCTGGAGGACCGGGTGCGCGCTCACCCGCTGGTCGCCCAGTGCGTGGCGGTCGGCAACAACCGCCCCTACGTCGCCGCGCTGGTGACACTGGACCCCGAGGCGGTCGCCCACTGGCTGCGGATGCGCGGCAAGCCGGCGATGCCGGTGGCCCGGCTCGTACACGATCCGGAGCTGGAGACGGAGATCCGGCGGGCCGTGGTCGCCGCCAACACCCTCGTCTCGCAGGCCGAGTCGATCCGCACCTTCCGCATCCTGGGCGGACAGTTCTCCGAGGAGCGCGGCACCCTGACACCGTCGATGAAGCTCAAGCGGCGGGCGATCGAGACGGCCTACGCGACGGAGATCGACGCGCTGTACCGGGGCTGATCGTTCGAGGGCCGACCGCACCGGGGCTGATCGCGCAGGATCGGGGGCGCGGGGACGCGGTCCCCGGGCCGACCGTGTCCGGCGCGGGGTCCGGCAGGTCAGGCGCCCGGCGGCCGGTCCGGGACGGGCAGACCGCCCTGCTCGTGGAGTTGCCGGGTGGCGGCCCCGAACTCCGCCTGCCACGTGGAGGTCTCGCGCTCCACCTGCCCGCGCACGGCCGCGGTGAGCCGGCCGATGAGGGCCAACTGCCGCTCGACCTCGGCGGGTTCCAGGGGCGCGTCGGGCCGGACCTGGCCGGCGGGCCCGGCCCGGAGCACGTCGGCGGCCCACTCCAGCCGGACCTCGCCGAGTTCGAAGCGCAGCGCGTGCGCGGCGGCGATGTCCCGCATCCAGCTCGCGGACAGTCCGAAGAAGTGGTCGAAGCCCTTGCAGCCGGCCGCGGCCGCGAGCAGGACGTATCCCCAGCCCTGGCCGGAGGAGCCGGTGGCGGCGGCCCCCAGGGGGATCGCGGTGCCCGCGACCGCGAACACGATCGCCAGCCCCTGGAGCAGCCGCGACGCGGTCCGCTTGGCCCGCTTGTCGCGCAGGTACCAGTCGATGGCGTCCACCGCGCCCTGTTCGGCCCATGCCCGCAGGTCGGCCAGGGCCTGGCGCTGGGCGGCCGGGGTACCGGCCGTGATCGCGGGGAAGGGCCGCAGCTCCAGGTCACGGTGCCCCCGCCCGCGCGGCAGCCCCGCCGCCCCGCCCGTGACCGCTCCCGCCACCGTGCCCGTACCCGCGTCCGTCCCGGTCTCCGCGCCGCCGCCGGTGTCCGCCATGGCGCCCCTCCCCTCCCGCCGCACCCCCGTGCGGGCCCGGCCGTGAGGGTACGGCACACACGCTTGTCGCACAGCACCCGCAGGTGTAACCGGAGCGCAAGACGCGGGGTGGACCGGCGTTCATCCGGGACCCGTACATTCGTCGACATGCTGGACTACGACGTGGGGGCGGCGCGTCACGACGCCGCCCGCGAGGACGTTCCACGCGCGGGCTCCGCGGCCCGGGCGGTGCTCGCCCTGGTCCCGGAGGGGGCCCGCACCCTGCTGGACGTGGGCTGCGGCACCGGACTGGTCACCGAGCGGATGCTGCGGCCCGGACTGCGGGTGTTCGCGGTGGACGCCTCGGCGGGCATGACCCGGATCGCGGCCGAACGGCTGGGCGGCGGACTGGTGTCGGGCGACTGCCGGCGGCTGCCGTTCGCCGACGGGTGCCTGGACGCGGTGAGCGCGGTGTGGCTGCTGCACCTGCTGCCGGACGCGGCCGCGGTGGTCGCGGAGTGCGCCCGGATCCTGCGGCCCGGTGGGGTTCTCGTGGCCACCGTGGACCACGACGCCGGGCACGACATGGGCAGCGACGTGAGCGAACTCCTCGCGCCCTACCGGCCCGCCCGCGCCCATGACGCGACCCTGCGGGTGCTGACGGTGGGCGCCGAGCACGGGCTGCGCCGCTCGGGCGAGGCCCGCTTCACCGGCCACGGCCAGGGGATGTCGCCGTCGCGGGCGGCCGGGGAGGTGGCGCGCGGCGGCTTCGCCCCGGTGCGTGCCCTGGGCCCGGAGCAGTCCGGCGCGCTGGCCCGGCGGTTGTCGCTGCTGCCGGACCCCGAAGTGCCGCGCGCCGACCCGGTGTACCGGCTGCTGGCGCTGCGCAAGGAGGCGTGAGCCGCGGGCCACCGGGGCTCACGCCTCCGGGCGCGGCCGGGCGCGGCCGGGCGGCGCCGCGCGCGTCGGCACCGCCCGGCCGGCCGAACGGCTATCCCCTCGCCTCTCCGGAGGACCCGCCGGACGCCGGGCCGGAGGACCCGCCGGACGCGTCGCCGGACGCCGGGCCGGGGGTCCCGAACGCCGCCTGCTCGGCCGCCCGGTTGGCCTCGACGAACCTGTCGAGCGTCGCCAGCACCCACCGCTCGACGGCCTCGTGGGTGACTCCGAGCCCGGTCAACGCCACCGCCGCGGGCTGCTGTTCGTCGCTGAGCACGCCGAGCAGGATGTGCTCGGTGCCGATGTAGTTGTGGCCGAGCCGCAGCGCCTCCCGCAGCACCAGTTGCAGCGTGCGCTTGGTGGCCGCGCCCACCGGGATGTGGCCCATGAGCGGCTGCTCCTCGGTGCCGGGGGTGGCGACCGCGGCCCGGACACGGTCCGGCTCCGTCCCGAGCGCGGAGAGCGCGTGGTAGGCGAGGGTGTCGCTCTGGGCGAGCAGACCGAGCACGAGGTGCTCGGGTTCGACGAAGGAGTGCCGCGCCTCGCGCGCCTCCTGCTCGGCGGTCGCGACGGACGTACGGGCCCGGGGGGTGAAGCGGGAGAAGGTCGCCTCGGCTCCCAGGAACTCCAGGTCCTCCGGGACCTTGGGCACGAACCGCTTCTGCGCGGCCTGCTTGCTGACGCCCATGTGCTGGCCGATGTCGGTCCACGACGCGCCCGCCCGGCGGGCCTGGTCCACGAAGTGGCCGATCAGGTGGTCCGCGACGTCGCCGAGGTGCCCGGCGACACCGACGGCGCGTTCCAGGTGCTGGAGCGGGTCGTCGCCGGGGTGCAGTTGCTTGACGTAGTCGATGAGGTCGTCGAGTCGTACGGGCTGCTGTTCCGTCATGCGTCAACCGTAAGTTGACGACAGCCGGATCGTCAACCGATCGTTGACGACTTCCTTCCATGTGTGGTGCCGGTGCCTCAGCCGGTGCCGGCGCCTCCCGCGTCGATCATGCGGTCGCCGACCGGACGGGGCGGGCGGCAGGTGGCGGCGCCCGGTGCCGGGGCGGGGGCGGGCGCCGAGGTGAGCCAGCCGTGGAAGACGTGGTGCAGCGCCTCCGCCCCCACCAGCGGTCCCTCGGGCAGCGGGAGTTCGACCGGGTGCAGCAGGAACGGGTGGGTCTGCGGGCCGCCGAGGCCGCCGTGCGAGCCGGCCTGCTCCTCGAAGGCGTGCACCGTGCCCGCCGCCTGGTCGCAGGCGGAGTTGACCATCAGGTCCGCGGTGTGCGGGAAGGCGTCCGCGCGCAGCACCGCGGCGGCCGCGCCCGGGCCGAACGCGGCCAGCGGGTCGGTGCCGGTCACCCGCCCGGTGGCCAGGTCGTGCGCGCCGTCGCGGCCGAGCACGACCGGGCCGCGCGCCGCGCTGCGCACCAGCACGAAGCCGACACCGGGGTGCCCGGTGAGCGTCGGCAGCAGGTCGGGGCAGCGCCGCTGGAGCTCCTCCAACGTCGCCCGCCCGGCGATGTCGGGGAACGCCACGAGCCCGAGGTTCCCCGAGGCGAGCACCACCGGGTCGGACGGCGGCCCCTCGCACTCCGCCTCCTCCGCCCGCCGGCCCCGCTCCGGGCGCCGCAGTGCGGTCCGCGCCGCCGTACGCGCCTCCGCGCCACCGCCGCGCCGCGCGGTCCGCCGCCCGCCGCCGTTCCCGTGCGCGGCCAACCCGCAGCCGGCGCGGACCAGGTCGCGCAGCCCCGTACCGTAGGCGCCCTCGAAGGTCTCGCCCGCGCTCTGGCCGTGGTCGGACAGCAGCACGATCCGGTACGGGCGCGGGGCGTAGCGGGAGGAGTCGGCGATCAGCCGGACCGAGCGGTCCAGCCGGGCCAGCACCTTGCGGGCGTCGCGGCTGCGCGGGCCGGAGTGGTGGGCGACCTCGTCGTAGGCGACCAGGTCGGCGTAGACCGCGGCGCGCCCGGCGAGCATGTCGCCGACCACGGCCGCCACCGCGACGTCGCGCTCGACGACCGTGGCGAACGCGCGCAGCAGCGGGTACAGCCCGCCGCGCTTGATCCGCGGGCGGTCGCGCCGCAGCCGGGACGCGGTGGACTCGGCGACCTCCCGTCCGACCTCGGCCGCGAACGACCAGGCGGTGCGCACGGCGTTGGCCGGGTCGGAGAAGTAGGCGAAGTAACCCGACCGGGAGCGGGTGAACTTCGCACGCCGCGCCGCCACCGACATCACCAGCGCCGACTGCGCGGCGCCGCCGGTGAAGAGGTTGCCGCGGCTGGCCCCGCCGTCGGCGAGCAGCCCCCCGCAGCCGGTGCGCCGCACCGCCCGCCGCTCCAGCTCGGCGGCGCTGGAGGGCCGGTTGCAGACCATGACCTGCCCGGTCTCCTTCTCGTACCAGCGGAAGGCGGGGACGTCGTGGTTGGTGCCGTGCAGGATCCCGAGCTGGCTGGCGCCGGTCTGGCTGCTCCAGTCCGTGCGCCAGCCGACGAGCCGGTGGGTGCGGCCGAGCCAGGACGCGACGGTGGGCATCGCCGGCGGGGTGGCGGCGAGCGCGTCGCGCAGCACGTCGTGGCCGACGCCGTCGAGTTGGAGGAAGACGGTGCCGGGGGTGGTGGGCAGCGGCGGGTCGTCGGCGTGCCGCCGCCTGCGGCCGGCCAACCGGGCCAGCCGGCGCCCGTAGGCGGCGTCGTCGCGCACGGCGAGCCCGGTGCTGGTCGCCGAGGACGCCGCGGACATCACCGCGGCGATCACCACGGCGGTGGCCGGGGTGACCTCGCTGCGGCCGTGCGGGGTCAGGCTCAACGCGACCAGCAGCAGCGACCCGTTGAGGAAGAACACCAGCGCGCCCAGCACCAGCGCGGGCACCAGCAGCAGCGCGCGCACCAGCAGCGGCCACACCAGCGCGCTGAGCACCCCGAACGCGCCGGCCCCGATCCCCGCGGTGACCGCGACCTGGGTGGGGCTGTCGCCGCCGGGCGCCTCCAGCCGGAAGTCGGGCAGCACCGCGGCGAGCACGGCCAGGGTCGCGGAGGCGACCACCCACACGGCGAGAACGCGGCCGACGGTCCGCACGGCGCTGCGCCTCGCGGCCCGTCTCCGACTCTCTCCCGGCTGAGGCACCTCCCCAGCCTGCCATATCCGCAGGTCTGCTCCGGTCCGGCGGGTGGGCGGCCGCGGAGCAGGGCATACGCTCAAGGTCGGGTCGTCGCGCGGCGGCCCGACGGGAGCGGAGCCGTGCCGCCGGACGGGGCGACCGCCGGCGGGCGTCAGTGGTCCTCCCGCGGGGCGGCCGCCACGGCCGCCCGGTCCGGACCGGCGGTGCCTCCGGCTGTGTGCCGGGGGACCCGGCGGGGCGAACGTGTTGGATGGTGGGAGCGTGGACGGCCGGTCGCGGAGCGGTCGGCGGAGGCGGCCGGGAAGGGCGTGGCGGCGTGGTGGTGGAGATCACGTGGTGGGGGCATGCCACGGTGACCGTGCAGGACTCGGGCGTGCGGGTGCTCACCGACCCGCTGTTCGTACGGCGGTTGGCACACCTGCGCAGGCGGCGCGGCGCGCTGCCCACGGCCCGGGCCGCCCGGGCCGACGTGGTGCTGGTGTCGCACCTGCACGCCGACCACCTGCACGTGGGCTCGCTGGCGCGGCTCGCGCCCGGCACCACTGTGCTGCTGCCGCGCGGCGCCGGCGCCGCGGTGCCGGCGTTGCGGCGGGTGCGGGACAGGCTGCGGCTGGTCGAGGTGGCGGCCGGCGACGTGGTGGAGTTCGGCGGCCTGGCGGTACGCGCGGTGCCGGCCGCCCACGACGGGCGGCGGCTGCCGTACGGGCCGCAGCGCGCCGCGCCCCTCGGGTACGTGCTGGCCGGCGAGGCGCGGACGTACTTCGCCGGGGACACCGGGCTGTTCGAGGGGATGGCCGAGGCGGTCGGTCCGTGCGACATCGCGCTGCTGCCGGTGGGGGGTTGGGGGCCGTTCCTCGGCCCCGGGCACCTCAACGCCGAGCGGGCGGCGCGGGCGCTGGCGGAGTTGGCCCCGCGCGCGGCGGTGCCGGTGCACTACGGCACGTACTGGCCGATCGGGATGGAGGCGGTGCGGCCGCACGAGTTCCACGCGCCGGGCGAGGAGTTCGAGCGGTTCGCCGCCCGGCTCGCGCCGGGGGTGGCGGTGCACCGGCCGGCGCACGGCCAGAGCGTGCGGGTCACGGACGTGGGCCGCGCGGGGCGGGGGGCCGGCGGATGATGGGTCTGCTGGCCGCGGCGGCGGCGCATCCCGCCTCGCACCCGGCGGCGTCACAGGGCACGCAGTCGGCGATCGGCTACCCGTCGCTGTTCTTCCTGGTCGTGCTCGGTTCGCTGGTGCCGGTGGTGCCGACCGGCGCGCTGGTGTCGGGGGCCGCGGTGGTCGCCTTCCACCAGACCGAACCGGTCGCGCTCGCCTTCGTCTTCGCGGTGGCGTCGGTGGCGGCGTTCATCGGCGACGTGGCGCTGTACTGGCTGGGGCTGCGCGGGGTGCGGTCGCGCAACGGCTCGCGCTGGCTGCACCGGCTCCAGCAGCGCGCCGAGCAGGGCACGTTGGAGCGGGCGGAACGGCAGCTCGACCGGCACGGCGCGGCGGTCCTGGTGCTGTCCCGGCTGGTGCCCGCGGGGCGCATCCCGGTCATGGTGGCGTGCCTGCTGGCGGAGATGCCGCTCCGGCGCTTCGTCCGCGGCGACGTTCCCGCGTGCCTGGCGTGGGCGGCGGCGTACCAGCTCATCGGGATACTCGGCGGGTCGCTCTTCGACAAGCCGTGGCAGGGCGTGGTGCTGGCCGTGGCGCTGACCGTCGTGATCGCGGCGGGCCCGGCGGTCGGCGGCCGGGTGCGGAAGGCGCGGCGGGCGCACGGGGACCGGCCGGAGCAGCCGCGTACGGCGCCCTGACGGCGAGGGGGCGGCGGGAGCGCCGGAGCTGAAGGGGCGCGGCGTGCTGCGATGCGGCCTGGTACCGAAGCGCCGGGATCTCAGGGCACCAGGACGCGGGAGGCGCCGATCGGCAGGTCCCACAGCGCCTCGCGCGGCAGCCCGGCGGCCGCCCACGCGGCGCGGAGCCGGACGAGCGGTTCGAGCGGGGGCTCCCCGGAGAGCAGGAAGGTCGCCCAGTGCATCGGCGCCATCGCGGCCGCGCCGAGGTCGAGGTACGCCTGCACCGCCTCGTCGGGGTCGGCGTGCACCGGCCGCAGCATCCAGCGGGGCGTGTACGCGCCGATGGGCAGCAGTGCCAGGTCGATGCCGGGGTGCACCCGGGCGATCTCGGCGAAGTAGGCGCCGTATCCGGTGTCGCCGGCGAAGTAGACCCGGTGCCCGTCGGAGTCGGTGAGCACCCACCCGCCCCACAGCGTTCGGCAGGTGTCGGTGAGGGTGCGGCGGCTCCAGTGGTGCGCGGGCACGAAGTCGAACCGCACCCCGCGCAGCCAGGTGCCCTCCCACCAGTCCAGTTCGGTCACCCGCTCGAACCCGCGGCGCCGGAACCAGCCGCCCAGGCCGGCCGGCACGTAGCAGGGCGTGGTGCGCGGCAGCCGCTTGACCGTGGGCGCGTCAAGGTGGTCGTAGTGGTTGTGGCTGATGACGACCGCGTCGATCGGCGGGAGCGCCCGCCAGGGCACGCCGACGGGGGTGATCCGGCGGGGCGTGCCGGGGATGCGGCGGGACCAGACGGGGTCGGTGAGGACCGTCAGCCCGCCGATCCTGACCACCCAGCTCGCGTGGCCGGCCCACGTCACGCTCACCGTGCGGGGCCCGGCGGTCGGCAGGGGGCCGGGCTCGACCGGCAGCAGCGGCACGTCCTTGAGGGTGTGGGCGGGTGGGCGGACCGCGCACTCGCGGACCAGCCGGGCGATGTCGCGCACCCCGGGCACCGGGAGCGGTTCGGAGAGGCGGTCGACGAAGGTGGCCGGCCAGCGCCGGGGCTCGGCGAACGGCCCGGGCGCGTCGGTGGGGCGCGGGGCGTCGAGGACACGGGCGCCGTCGGCGGTGCGGGGACCCCCGGCAGGGCGGGGGCCGCCCCGGGCGCCGGCGCCCTCCGCGGTACGCCGGCCGCCGGCCGCCCCCGGCTCGGTCAGGGAGGACGCGCGCTGGTCCCTCATATGGGCTCCCTCGCTCCCCCGCCTGGCCGGAACGTCCTCACGAACGTATGTCAGGCCCCACTCCCCCGCGATCCGTGTCGGCCGAACCGCTGACCGCCCCGATGCCGGTCAGCGCGGTGAAGGCGTCGGTCAGGGCGGCCAGCGCGGCCGCCACGTGCGGTACCGCGACCGGGTCCGCGGCCGCCAGCGCGACCTCCCGCTCGGCCTCGGTCGTCCCGAGCAGCACCCCCGTGCCGATCCGGGCCCGCGGCTCCTCCGGGTCGTCGCCGAAGCGGTGGCCGCCGGGCACCGGCCGGCCCAGCGCGGCGGTGAGGTGCCGCTCGACCCGCCGCGCCGCGCCGGGGCCCGGCGGCCCGGCGGTCGGGTAGAGCTGCCAGCCCGCCCGCGGCGGCCGGCAGGACGCCCCCGCCCCGGTGATCGCCCGGTAGGCCGCCGCCGCGGTCCGGGCGTGCAGCCGGTTCGCCGCGGCGGCGCGCCCGGCGACCTCGGGCGGCTCGCCCAGCGCGTAGGCGGTCGCGGCGGCGACGGGCGCGGGCAGCACCGCCCGCAGGGCGGCCAGCACCTCGGCGGCACGCCGGCGCCAGGACGTGCCGTGCCCGGTGGCGGGGAAGCGGGCGAGCGCCGCCGGGTGCCCGGCGGGCACCAGCGTCGCGCCGAGGTCGGTGAGCACCACGGTGTGCTCGGGCAGCATCTCGGCCGGGCTGAGCAGGACCGTCTCGCGGTGGTGCAGCGTGTCGGAGTAGGTCTCGTCGGAGACGATCAGCAGCCCCGCCTCCGCCGCGGCCTCGCACGTCTCGTGCATCAGCTCGGGCGCGGTGACGGTGCCGGTCGGGTCGTCGGCGGCGGACAGCACCAGCAGCCGCGGGTCCGCGCCCTCCGCCCGGGCCCGCCGTACCGCCTCCATCAGCGCGACCGGGTCGGGTACGCCGCCGCCCTCCGCGGGGGTCGGCACGCTGTGCACACGGCGGCCGAGCAACCGCGCCACCGGGTGCTGCCACGCGGCGGCGGGCCGGGCCAGCACCGGGTCGCCCTCGCTCGCGGCCAGCACGGCGAGCAGCAGTTGTTCGGCGCCCGGGGCGGCCAGCACGTGTGCCGCGCCGCCGGGCAGCGCCCGCCGGGACCAGTAGCCGTCCGCCGCTTCGAGCAGGGCCCGGCCGCCCCCGGCCGGCTCCGTCCCGTCCGCCCCCGCGCCCATGCGCGCCGTCCAGTAACCGGGCACCGGCAGTCCCGGATCGGGCCGGACCCCATCCGCCCACGGCATGGCGCACCTCCAGGCGCGAAGAAGACCCCCTGTGCCCCACTTTCCCCCTTTTCCCCCGCGGATGCCCGTCGGACGGCGGAAGCACGCGCGTTCGAACGCCCGCGCCGCGCGTCGCGGCCCCGCCCCGGCCGCGACGCGGGCGACGACCGGACGGCCGACGCGGGGCCGCGGCCGGCAGGCGGCAGGCGGCAGGCGGCAGGCGGCAGGCGGCAGCGACGAACGAACGGCAGGCGGTGGGCGGGTAGGTGTGAGCCGCGGGTGCTCCGCCGCCGGGCAAGGGGCCGGGTCGCAGGCGACCGGCTCCTGCGGCCAGGCTCACGGACGAGCGGACGCGCCACGTCGAACCGTCCCGGCGCGGTGCCAGCCCCGGCCCCGAGGGCGGGAGCCGAACGACCCCCGGCCGATGCTCCGCCAGGGACAAGGGGCGGCAGGCGGCGCGCACGGGCTTCCGCCGCTGGACCGAGCCCTGTGCGGTCGCGGCGCTGCCGCCTCCCGCGCGCACGGGCTGCCGGAGTCGTCGCGGCCCGCTCAAGAGTGCGGTACCTGCCCTCTCCCGAGTGCACGGGCTGCCGGCCTCGCCGCGCCTCCCCGCGGCACCGTTCGGGCAGGTCCTCCGACCGGCGGTTCCGCAGGTGCGTGGGCGCCGTGCCGGGGTAGCAGAGCCGCATGACGTATCCCTGGAAGGACTGGGACCGCGACCTGTTCGCGGCGGTGGCCGGCCGGCACTGGCCGGGCGCGGAGCCCGTGCTGCCCCGGCTGAGCCGGGCGGCGAACCACGGGCGGCTGTGGTTCGGGGTGGCCGCGGGCATGGCGGTGGTAGGCGGCATGAGCGGCCGCAAGGCGGCGCTGCGGGGCCTGGGCTCGCTGGCGCTGGCCTCGCTGACGGTCAACACGGTGGGCAAGGGCGCGGTGCGCAGGGCGCGCCCGCTGCTGGAAGCGGTCCCGGTGGTGCGGCAACTGCGGCGGCAGCCCGTCACGACGTCGTTCCCGTCCGGTCATTCCGCCTCCGCGGCCGCCTTCGCCGCGGGCGTGGCCTCGCAGTCGGGCGCGTGGGGCGCCGCGGTGGCGCCGGTCGCGGCGAGCGTGGCGTTCTCCCGGGTCTACACCGGCGTGCACTACCCGAGCGACGTGCTGGCGGGTGCCGCGCTGGGGGTCGGCGCGGCCCTGGCGGTGCGGGCTCTGCTGCCGGTCCAGCGGCGCCCGGAGCCGGGTCCGTCGGCCCACGCGCCCCGCCTGCCGGGTGGGCGCGGCCTGCACGTGGTCGCGAACACCGCGTCGGGTCCCCCGCCGCTGCTGAGCACACCCGCGCAGCGGATCTCCGCGGCCCTGCCGGAGGCCGCGGTCGCGGAGTGCACCGAGGACGACGACCTGGCCGAACTGCTGGAGCTAGCGGCTCAGTCGGCGGCGCAGGAGGGCGGCGCGCTGGGGGTGTGCGGCGGCGACGGCACCGTGCGGGAGGCGGCGGCCGTGGCGCTGCGGCACCGTCTGCCGCTGGCGGTCTTCCCCGGCGGCACCCGCAACCACTTCGCCGCGGACCTGGGGTTGCTGTCCGTCGAACTGGCCGCGGGCGCGGTCGAGGCGGGCCGCGCGTCCCACGTGGACGTGGCCCGCAGCACCGGTACGGACTCCGACGGGGCGGTGCCGTTCCTGAACACCTTCAGCATCGGCGCCTACCCGGACCTGGTCCGGGTACGGGAGCGCTGGTCGCGGCGGGTGGGTAGCTGGCCGGCGAGCGTGCTGGCGGCCGTGCACGTGCTGCGCACCTGCGAGCCGGTCGAGGTGGTGGTCAACGGGCGGCCGCGGTCGGTGTGGCTGCTCTTCGCGGGCAACTGCCGCTACTCCAGTTGGGGGCCGGCGCCGGTGCGGCGGCGCGACCTGGCCGACGGGCTGCTGGACGTGCGGATCGTCGACGGCGGGCCGTTCGCCAGGACCCGGATGCTGGGGGCGGCCCTGACCGGCGTGCTCACCTCCTCGCCGGTCTACACGACGGCGTCCGTCCCGCGGCTGCGGGTGCGGGTGCCGGGCGAGGGCGTGCACCTCGCCTGCGACGGGGAGGTGGCCGCGGCCCCCGGGGAGGTGCTGCTCGACAAGGTTCCGGGCGGCCTGGTCGTCTACCGGGCCTGAGCGCGGCGTGGGTCGTCGCCGGTGCCGGTACGGTCCCGCGGGTCTCGCGGCCGGCCCTCCCCCGGGCCGGCCCGTGCGGCGGGCTCTCCCCCGGGCACGTGCGACCGGCCCCTTCCGGGGGCGGCCAGGCGACATGCCCCTTCCGGGCGCACGACCGCGGGACGAGCGGTGCCCCGAGCACGGATGCGGGCCCCGGCGGTGTTCCGCCGGGGCCCGCATCCCGGGGCGGCACGAGGCGGCCCGGGCGGTCAGTTGCCGGCGACGAGGCCGGCCAGGGCGCGCACACCCTCGCCGGAGATGCTCAGCGCGTCCTCGTTGCCGGTGTCGATGGACAAGATCAGGTCGTCCGAGGGCCAGGCCCCGCTGAGCACCGCGAGCTGGACCAGGCGGTAGCGGCGGGTGGCGGGCAGTGCCTCGGCCATCCGGGTCTCCGAGGTGAAGACCGGGACGAGCTGGCGGCCGTCCTCCTGCTCGTAGACCGGTAGCTGGATCTCCCGGGGCGGCTCGGGGGCGGCCGCCTCCGCCTCCGGCGGCTGCTCCTCGGCCCCCGGCACCGGCAGCAGCACCTCGCTGACCGCGAGGGTGCTCAGCGCGATCACGTTCTCACTGCCGTGCGAGATCTCGTGGAGGGCGCGCTGCGCCGGGGGCAGTGCGCCGTCGGGGTTCATGTCCGTCATCGTCGTGTTCCTCTCGCCGCGTCTGCGCTCGGGGTCTGCAAGTGGCTGAACCCCGCGCGTACCCAGCACGTGGCGGAGCATGCCGACCGCTTCCGGGAATCGTCCCGGGGACGGCCGGAAACCTCCCCGGGACGGCGGGAAGCGGCCGGTTCACTCGTACTCCGTGCCCCCCTTGCGGGTCAGGTAGGCGTCGCCGACCACCTTGGCGACGGCCCGGCCGCCGATCCGGGGGCTGTACTTCCCGTCGGCGGTGCGGACCACCACCCCCTCGCGGATGTGCAGGTCCCGGCCGGAGACCGTCTCGGTGCCCGCGGCGAGCGCGAGCACCGTCGCCAGGTCGAACGGGCCGTGGAACAGCCGCGGCACGAGCGGCAGTTCGCCGTCCAGGAGGTCGGCGGGGTCGTACCAGCGCAGTCGGCCGCCAAGGTCCGCGCACACGTCGAAGGCGGCGAACCCGGGCAGTCCGGCGCCCGCGTCCGTGCCGTAGCCGAGGTCCTGCACCCCCTTGCCGTAGACCTCGCCGAAGATCCCGATCCGGTCCGCGCCGAGGCGGTCGGCGAGGGCGGCGGCGACAGCGGGCAGGCCGTGCCCGCGCACGGCGCGCCAGTAGAGGTTGCCGTCGGCCTCCCGCAGCGCGAGCTGTCGGGCGCCCAGCCCCTTGGAGGTGACCTGCACGCGGCCCGACGAGGCGTGGTAGGTGAGGCAGCAGGCGGTGCCGTGCAGCTTCTCGGTGACGGTGACCAGGTCGCCGGGCGCGAAGACGTCCGGGTAGCGCTTGAGGTTCTCGATGTCGATCCACGGCAGCAGGTCGGGCGCGGCGTCCACGTCGCCGCTCATCGAGACCGGCACCGGCGGCACCCACTTGACGATCTCCAGCAGGTCGGCGAAGTCCGTGTCGTCGGCGGCGGCCCGTTCCAGGTCGACGCCGTCGAGCGCGCCGGGCCGGCACACGATCCCCTGGGACAGCTCGCCGCGCAGCCGTACCGCCCGCACCCGGTTCCGCCTCGACCCGGCCAGCCGTCCGGTGAGGCCGAGTTCGCCGATCAACGCGTCGGGCAGCACCGACTGCTCGGGTATGTAGACCGCGAACTCCCCGGTGCGGTAGGCCCCCTTGGCCACCACCGCGCGGTAGAGCCCGACCTGCGCCAGCTCCAGCGCGTCGGCGTCCGGGTGGTCGAGGATGGTGAGCCGTTCGGCGGTGACCCGCAGTGCGGACATGGTGGTGCCCCCCCTTTGACGTCCGTGGGCGCGCGGGTCTTCCCGTCCCCGCGCCTGCCCACTCTGCGCGGTGCGCGGGGCGGCGGGCCAACGGTTTTCACCCGCGCCGGAACGCCGGGCCGGAGTCCCGACCGGGACCGGCGCGCCGCCGGCGGGAGTTGTGTTCGACGCGGCGGCCGACGAGGGTTTCCGGTTATGCGATACATCATCATCGGCGCCGGCGCGGTGGGCGGCGCCCTCGGCGGACGGCTCTTCGACAGCGGCCACGAGGTCGTACTCGTCGCGCGCGGGGCGCACCTGGAGGCCATGCGCGCGCACGGCCTGAGACTCGAACTGGCCGACGGCGAGAAGCGGTTGAAGATCCCCGTGGTCGAGGGGCCGGCGGAGCTGACGGCGCGCGACGACGACGTGCTCGTGATCGGCGTCAAGACGCAGGACACCGCCGACGTCCTGGAGACCTGGGGGACCCACGGCCACGGCACCGCGGCGGGCGGTTCGGGCCCCGGGCCCGCCGTGGTGTGCGCGCAGAACGGCGTGGAGAACGAACGGCTGGCGCTGCGCCGCTTCTCCCGCGTGTACGGCATGTGCGTGTGGCTGCCGGCGACCTACCTCGAACCGGGCGTGGTGAGCGCGTTGTGCGCCCCGCTGACCGGGATACTGCACCTGGGCCGCTACCCCTCCGGGAGCGACACGACCGCGCGCGCGATCGCGGCCGACCTGACGGGCGCGGGCTTCGCCGCACCGGTCACCGAGGACGTGATGGCGTGGAAGCACGCCAAGTTGCTGGGGAACCTGGGGAACGCGGTCGACGCGGTGCTCGGCCCCGACGACGAGGCGGGGCGCGGGCTCGCCGAACGGGCCCGGGCCGAGGGCGCGGCGGCCCTCACGGCGGCCGGGATCGCGTACATCGGCGCCGAGCAGCAGGCGCGCACCCGCGGGGACCGGGTGGTCTCACCGCGTGCCAAGCGCAGTTCGACCTGGCAGAGCCTGGCCCGCGGCACCGGGTCGATCGAGTCGGACTACCTCAACGGCGAGATCGTGCTGCTCGGCCGCCGCTTCGGGGTGCCGACGCCCGTCAACGAGGCGCTGCGCCGGGCCGCGAACCGGGCCGCCCGCGAGCGCCGCGCCCCCGGCGAGCTGACCGGGGCGGAACGCGCGGCGCTGCTGGAGGCGGCCGGCTGACCGGCGGCCGGGGGCGCGGCCCGGCGCGCGTCACCGGTGGGACGTCGGCGGCTCCTGCGGGCGCATCCGGAAGTCGTACACGGCCGGCAGCGGGTGCTCGCGGTGGGCCCGGGCGCGCGCGTCGTCCGAGGCACCGTCCTGCCGCTTCGGGTCGGCCGGGCCGGGGGCGTCGCCGCCTCCACCGGGTCCGTCGCGTACGACGAGCGCCTCGGCGACCGCGTACCAGGTGTCGCTGAGCACCTCGTCGCCCTCGGCGAGGTCGTCGACGACGATTCCCTCGTCGAGCAGCGCGCGGGCCGTGGCCGGGTCGCCCTGGGCGAGCGCGGTACGGGCCCGCAGCAGCCGCATCCGTCCGCCGTCGAGGGGGACGGCCGCGCCGTCGGGGCCGGGGACGGGGCGGTCGAGGATGCGGGCGGCGTCGTCGGCGCGGCCGGCGTCGAGCAGCGCGGGCACCGCTTCGAGGGCGTAGGCGCGCAGCGCGGACCGGGCGGTGGACGGGGCGCACGCGGCGGACGGGGCGGACGCGGCCGACGCGGCGTCCCCGGCGGACGCCAGGGCGTCGGCGAGGGCCCGGTACCCGGTGGCGTACCGCTCCGCGGCCTGCTCGGTCCGGCCTGCGACGGTGTCGGCGACGGCCAGGGCACGCAGCGCCCACGGCGAGGGGTGGGCGGCGAGCGAGCGCTCCCAGTTGCGGACCGCCTGGGCGCGGTCGCCGGCCGCCCACTGCGCGATGCCGAGGTGGTAGTCGCGGTACCACTCGTTGCCGGGGTAGGTGTCGGCGGCCTCCAGCAGTTCCCGCCAGTCGGGCGAGACCAGGGTGGGGCCGGGCGCGGCGTCGGCGGCGGCCGGCCGCGGGAGGACGCCGGCCAGCAGCAGTTCGAGCCAGGGCTTCTGGTCGGCGCCGAGGGTGGCGGGCGGGAAGGGGGTGCCGGGCAGCCGGTGGCGGCCGCGCTCGACTTCGAGGGCGCCCCAGCCGGAGCCGGTGGCGAGCGTGTCGGCGGGATCGGGGTCGGTGTCGGCGCGGGCGAGCCAGGCGTCCCGGGCGGCGTCGAGCGCGGCCCGGGGCAGTGCCGCCTCCAGGCCGGCCGCCGCCGCCGAGCGGGCCGCGGTCCAGTCGTCGCCGTGCACCAGCGCCGGGTCGGCGGTGAGCGGTCCGTACGCCTCCAGCCAGCTCACCTCCGACTCCGCGGCCATGGGCACGTGTTCGAGCTGGGTACGGGCCAGCCCGGCCTGGATCTCCAGGTAGCCGCCGGTGCCGGGTTCGGTGAGCCACTCCTGCCAGCGGCGTCCGCCGCGGCCGCGGCCCCAGCGGAACAGCTTGCGCCCGCGCAGCCCGTCGGTGGACGTCTGCACCAGGCCGCGGCCCTGCCCGTCGAGCGCGGCGATCCAGCGGCGGTCGTCGCCCGGGATGTCAAAGAAGTGGTCGGCGGCGTGCTCGAACCGGGTCGGGTAGGTGAGGTCGGCGCCGTCCTCCGCGTCCCGGCCGCCGGGTCCCTCAAGCGCACGCGGCACCGGCACGCGGGTGAGGGTGCGGTGGTAGTCGAACTGCCAGGCGGCGTCCGCGGGCACCAGTACCCGGGTGTCGGGGGTCTCGGGCACCGCGGTGTTGGACCACCAGTACAGCGGCACGGTCCGGTCGTGCGGGTTGCGGACCCGGACGCCGGCGTAGAGGAAGTCGGAGCCGGACGGCAGCCACAGGTCGACCTGGAACGGCAGGTCGCGCAGCCGCTCCCACTCCCACAGCCGGAGCATCTCGCCTCCGTCGGGGGCGGTGAGCCGGGCCGCGTGCAGCGGCGCGCAGGTGTGGGCGGCGTGGCCGGTGGCGCCGAGGTTCCACTCGACTCCGCCGGAGAACCAGGCGCCGGCCAGCGCGAAGTCCGCCGGCTGGAACACCGGGTTGCGGTAGAGCAGTTCGCGGCCGGTGGGCTTGTGCAGCAACGAGTGGAGCCGGCCGCCGAGGCCGGGCAGCACGGTGGCGCGCAGCCGGTCGTTCTCGATGACGACCGCGTCGATCTCGGTGGGCGCGCGGTCCCGGCCGTAGCCGTCGAGGACGCGGACCGGCAGCACGGTGCGCAGCGGGGCGTAACCGATCTGCCGGGCCATGTCCGGGGGCAGGTCCGCCGACCGGTCCGGATCGAGGTGGTGCGGCTCGGCGCGCTCGCGGAGCGCCGGGAGCGGGTTCTCCGGGCCCAGCGGTGCGGCGGGAACGCGCACGGTGGCGCGCCGCACGGTCGTCGCGGTCGTATCGGTCGTCGCGTTCACGTCGGTCGTCGCGGTCCTGGCCAAGGCCACCTCATCCGGGCGCGGGCGGCCGCCTTCCGCACGGCGGCCGTGTGATCACCATGGAACATCCTCGGCGGCCCGCTGAACAGAGCACGCACCGTACAGGGTTGGGCAAATCCGTCGGAAGCCCGGTAAAACGCGCCGCGCGTCGGGGCGGTCCGCGGGCCGGGGCGCCCTGGGCCGCTTCCGGTACCGGCTCCCGCTGCTAGAACGGTGCCCATGACGCCTTTCCACACCCCGCCCGCCGGGGCGTTCCCGGCCCTGCGCTTTCCCGACTGGCTGGAGCTGGTGGAGGACCGGTCGGCCGCGCTGCGGAAGGCGCTGGAGACCGCCGACGAGCAGGCCGGCGTGCCGGGTTGCCCGGACTGGACGGTACGCGACCTGGTGGCGCACGTCGGACGGGTGCAGCGCTTCTGGGCGGCCGCCGTGGCCGCCGGTCCGGCCACCCGGCCGCCGGAGCCGGACGCGGCCGGCGACCAGGTCCCGGACGGCGGACTGGCGTCCTGGTCGGCGCGCTCCACCGCCGTGCTGCTGGACGCGCTGCGGGCGGCCGGGCCGGAGCGGGAGTGCTGGACGTGGTGGGCGTCGGCGGGCAGCCCGGGGACGGCGGGCGCGGTCGCCCGCCACCAGGTGCAGGAGGCGGCCGTGCACGCCCGGGACGCGCAGGAGGCCGCGGGAGCCCCCGAACCGCTGCCGCCGGCGCTGGCGTTGGACGCGGTGGACGAGTTCCTGCACATCGGGTTCGGCACCATGGACGGCTGGCCGCACTCCCCCGCCCGGGTGGCCCTGGTCAGCACGGAGGGCCCGGTGTGGACGCTGATCCTCGACGCGACCGGCGCGTCCGCGGTGCGGCTCGGCCCGGGCGACGGTCCCGCTCCCGACGCCTCGCTCACCGGCTCCGCCGAGGAGTTGCTGCTCTGCCTGTACCGGCGGGTCCCGTGGGACGCCGCCGCCCTGCGGGTGGGCGGGGACGCGGCCCTGGTCCGGCAACTGGCGGTCTGGTCGCCGCTGGACTGAGCACGTACCGTCCTGACTGAGGAGTGATGCTCATGTCAGGACGAGCGTTACGGGTGGGCTGGGCCGTGGGCGGAGCGCTCGTCGTGCTCTCCGGCTGCTCCTTCGGCACCCACTCGCATGTCACCGCCACCGCACCGCCCTCCGTCACCTCGGCGCCACCACCCGTCGGCAGCATCGAGCACCCACGGCCGGTGGAGTGCTCCGACGGCCTCGTCGAGCGCGACGGTTCCCCGCCTCCGCCGCGCCGCACCACCAATCCCGCCGGATCACCGGCCGCGACTCCCACCTCCCACGCCCTCGCCCCGACCGGTCCCGCGCGCACGCCCACCGTCCGCGCCACCCCTCCGGCCACCCCGACCGACCCCACGACCGCACCCGCCACACCCACCCCCACCACCGCTCCGGCCCACCCGACCGCCACCGGCAGCGCTTCGGCGACCTCCGGCGGCTCCGACATCAGCGTCGGCCCGCTGACCTGGCAGGGCCTGGGCAGCCTGGCCGGCGGCGAGCAACTCGACCACGGCCGGCAGAACTCCGGCGGCTGGAACTACCGCATCGACGCGCTGGTCCGGCCCGGCTCCACCGTCACCGTCACGGTCGGCGCCGCGCAGCGCGCCCGCGCCGGGCTGGAGTTCGGCGGCGCGTACGGCTCCGCTCCCGCGCCCGCGGTCATCTTCCACCCGTGTCCGGGCGATCCCACCTCCTTTCGCGGCTCGTTCTTCGTGGCCGGCGACGGCCGCGCCTGCGTGCCCCTGGACGTGGCGGTCAGCGACGCCCCGGCGCGGCACGTGGTGATCTCCTTCTTCAGCGGACGCTGCCCTGCGTAGGGTGGCGGCATGACCGAGTCCAGCCCCGACCCCGCCAACGTCCCCGGGCCCACCGGCGAGCCCGCGCACGACCCGGAGGTGCTCCAACTCGCCGCGCAGGTCTTCGACCTGGCCCGGCACGGCGACACCGACAAGCTCGCCGCCTACGTCGATGCCGGAGTGCCCGCCAACCTGACGAACGACAGCGGTGACAGCCTGATCATGCTCGCCGCCTACCACGGCCACGCCTCGGCGGTGCAGGCCCTGATCCAGCGCGGCGCCGACGTCGACCGGCCCAACGACCGCGGGCAGACCCCGCTGGCCGGCGCCGTCTTCAAGGGCGCACAGGACGTGGTCGACGCCTTGGTGGAGGCCGGTGCCGACCCGGCCGCGGGCGCCCCTTCGGCGATCGACACGGCCCGCGTGTTCGGCAGGACCGAACTGCTGGCGCTCTTCGGCGCGCAGTGACCGCGGGCGGCCGCGCGGGTCGCCGCGGCCGGACGGCTCAGGCGATCGCCGCGGTGCGCGCGGCCAGCCGATCCGCGCCCT
This sequence comes from Streptomyces sp. SN-593, assembly GCF_016756395.1. NCBI lineage: Bacteria > Bacillati > Actinomycetota > Actinomycetes > Kitasatosporales > Streptomycetaceae > Actinacidiphila > Actinacidiphila reveromycinica. The sequence continues at coordinate 6,976,223 of NZ_AP018365.1, read as the reverse complement.
CCGCCGTGAGCGAGCCGTACAGCCGCAGCCGGGATATGCCCCCGTCGGGGAAGATCTCGATCCGCGCGTGCGTGGCCGGGACCGCCCGGTCCGCGAGGAAGCGGTGCACGGTGTCGGGATGCAGCCGGACCCGGTCGAGCAGCGGCACCCACGGTCCTTCCTCGCCCTCGCGCAGGGACACCGTGGCCCAGCCGGCCGCGTTGCCCTTCAGGTAGGCGGTGTCGATCTCCACCGCCCGGACCACGCCCTGCTCGACCAGGCGGTACTCGATCCAGTCGTGGCCGCTGCCCCGGCGGCGCCGGGTCTCCCACCCGTCGTCCATCTTCCGGGAGCGGCCCGGCAGGATGGTGTGCTCGGGCGGCGAGTAGAAGCGGTCGGAGGCGTCCTGGACGGTGCCGCCGTTCTCCAGCGCGACGAGGTCGAAGGTGCCGAGCGCGGCCAGCCAGGCGGGGTCGGCCGCGACCTCCCCGAACACCCGCAGCCGGGCGACGCCGCCGTCGGGGTACTGGCGCAGCCTCAGGTGGGAGAACCGCCGCTCGACGCGGACCGCGAACGCGTTCTCCGCGTGGCCGCCGACCGGGGTGCGCGGGACGAGCACGGTCCACTCGACCGACGGGTCCGCCACCTCCTCGGGGCCGGCCGACGGTGACAGCGCGGCGGCCTCCACCGAGACCGACCGGGGGTAGTTGCCGCGGAAGTGAGCGGTGTCCACCACGACGCCGCGGACCACCCCGGGCACGGCGAGCCGCACCACCGCCCAGTCGTGGTCCTCCGGCTCCGGGTGCGGGGTCAGGGCGGAGCCGCCCCGGCGCCGGCGGGTCTCCCAGCCGTCCATCACCTTGCCCTTGTGGCCGAACCGCTCGGGGTCGAACACCGCGGGGCCGGGCAGCAGCAGGTTCTCCCGCTCGGCGAAGAACTCGTCATTGGCCGCGACCACGCCCGCGCCGAGCCGGCGGTCGGTCAGCTCCGCGAGCCCGGTGAAGGGCAGTTCGGCCCGCCGGTAGTCCGCGAACGGGTTCCCCCCGCCGTACGGCAGCGCGTCGCCGGTGAAGTCGGTCAGCGCAGTGCAGGCCGCCTCCCGGCCCGTGCCTTCCGCCTCCGTGCCCGTGCCCGTGCCCGCCCGTGACGCGGTCCGTGCCTCCGGTCCCGTTCCTGATGCCCCGCCCATCGCGTTTCCCTCCTCGTCCGTCAACCGCGGCGCAGGGTCGTCCCGCGTCGCCCCTCGACCCGTTTCATGCCCCCACTCTCCCCCCGCCGACACTTCAGGTCCAGCGATACTTTTTGAACATTCCGTTCAGTTCAACTTCACAAATGGGTCCAGTTCAGCGGCGTGCCGCAGCGCCCCCATCACCCGCCGTACCAGCGCCCCCTCCTCCGTGCCCGCGCGGACCGCCGCCACGATCCGGCGCACCGGGCGGTCGGCGTCGAGCGGCCGGACCGCGACCATGCGCCGCCACCCGCCCACGACCGCCATCTGGGGCACCAGCGCGATTCCCATGCCCGCCGCCACCAGCGAGAAGATCGCCGGCCAGTCGGAGGCGGCGTGCGCCTGCTCCGGCACGAACCCCGCGTCGGCGCAGGCGGCGAGCGTGATGCTGCGCCACGGCCCGCCGCTGCCGAAGATCCACGCCTCCTCGGCGAGCGCGGCCAGCCGCAGCCCGGGGGCGGCCGCCAGCGGGTGGCCGATCGGCAGGGCGATGTCCAACGGGTCTGTGAGCAGCGGGAACACCGCGAACCGCGGATCACGGGCGGTCGGCGCGTCGACCGCGAGGGACACCGCGACGTCCACCTCCCCCGCCGCCAACTCCTCGAAGACCGCCGCCGCCTCGACCTCGCGCACCGAGACCGTGACGGCGGGCGCGGACCCGCGCAGAAACTCCGCGGCGGGCACCACGAGCCGGCTGATCGCGGTGGCGATGGTGCCGATCCGCACCAGTCCGGCCTCCCCGCGCGCGTACCCCTCCAACTCGGCGCCCGCGCGCTCCAGTTGCGCGAAGACCACCTCGGCGTGGCGCAGCAGGACGTGCGCCGCTCCGGTCAGCCGCACCCCGCGGCCGTGCGCCTCGACGACAGGCGTCCCGGCCTGCTTCGCCAGCGCGGTGAGCTGTTGCGACACGGCGGACGGCGTCATCCGCAGGGCGGCCGCGGCGGCCGTGACGGTGCCCGCGTCCTGGAGGGCGCGGAGGATCTGGAGCTTCTTGAGGTCCCACTCTTTCATGCAGCCAGCCTAAACAGTAACTGTCCCATCGTGTGGTTGCGCCACCACGTCGCGGACCACGTCCCGCACCACGGCCCCGGCCGCGGCCGCCCCGGGTCCGACCCGCGTCCGCCCCGGGTCCGAGCGCGTGGAGGGCGTACGGCATGCCGCCCGGGTGGCCGCCACGGCCGCCGGGCCACAGCTCGTCCCACCATCGGCGGGACCGGGGCGCGTGAGGCCGAATCGTATGGCCGGTAGGGGAGGTGACAGGGGGTCGACAGATCGTGTTACCTGTCATGTCTCCGTCGATTCACGGCCCGCGGGCACCGTCTTGACGGAGCGACACCCCCACAGGAGGACACGTGACCGTTCGGTTGATCCGCCGAGCTTCCCTACGCATTCGCGCCGCGCTACTGGGCGTTCTGACGCTGTGCCTCGCCTTCTCCGTCGCGGGCGCCGGAGGCGGCGCCGCGTCCGCCGCCGACACGGACTCGCTGCCGTTCTCCGGCAGCACCGGCTCCGGGTTGCACAACACCTACGACCCCGCCACGTTCACGTACCTCGCGCAGTCCCTGGACACCGGGACGTCGATGATCGAACTGGACGTCTGGGACGACTTCATCACCAAGGAGTGGAAGGTCAGCCACTCCAACCCGCTGGGGAACAGCAACAACTGCGTCAACGCGTCCTCCCCGGCCGACCTCTACACCGGCGGCGCCAACAAGGACCTGGAGAGCTGCCTCGACGACGTGCGGGTGTGGCTGGGCGCGCACCCCGGCCACGGCCCGCTGATCATCAAGCTGGAGATGAAGGCCGGATTCCAGACCACCTACGGGATGAGCCCCGCGAAGCTGGACCAGTCGATCAGCGACCACCTGGGCGGCCTGGTCTACAAGCCGTCCGACCTGCTGGCGAAGCCCGGCGGCGGCCAGTACGCGTCGCTGGACGCGGCGGCCACCGCGGGCAACTGGCCGACCCGGCAGCAACTCGCCGGCAGGGTCCTGCTGGAGGTGATCCCCGGCACCGTGGAGGAGTCCAACCCCACGGACTCGCTGTGGACCGACAAGGAGTACGCCGACTACCTCGCCGGGCTCCAGAGCCAGGGCAAGCTGGCGCAGGCCAACGTCTTCCCCGCGGTGCACAACGCGGCGGCCGGCGACCCACGTTCGCGCTACTCCGAGACCTCGATCCGCCCCTGGTTCGTGGTCTTCGACGGTGACGCGGCGACGTACCTGAACGGCAGCATCGACACGAGCTGGTACGACACGCACCACTACCTGCTGATCATGACCGACGCGCAGAACGTGCCGCCCACGCTGGACGACACCAACCCGACGTCGGCCGACGCACAGGCCCGGATCGCCCAACTGGCCAAGGCCCACGCGACGATCGCGTCGAACGACTGGACCGGGCTGACCGACGTCCAGTCGACGGTGCTGCCCCGGGGCTGAGCACCCGGACGCGACGCACCCGGACGTCACACACCTGGACGTCACACACCGGACGTCACACACCGGACGTCGCGCGCCCGACCGGCAGGTCCTGCGTCCGGCACGTCCCGCACCGGTCGGGCCGAGGTGGACGGCCGCCGACCGCCGGCGGCCGTCCATCTCCACGAATGCCCCGGGGGCCCACCACGGGGACTCCCGGGAGCGGGTGTTCGCGACTCGGCCGGTGGCGGGCGTCAGGCGGCGAGGGACTGGCCGTCGCCCATCACGATCACCGGGTGGTCGGCGGGCAGCAGGGTGCGCAGCAGGGTCACCATGTGGGCTGCCGCGATGCTGACGCAGCCGTGCGTGGGACCCCCGTGGTCGACGTGCACCCAGATGCCGCCGCCCTTGCTCGCGCCGAGCGGCTGGGTGCCGTCGAGCGGGGAGGTGCCGGGGACGCGGTTGTAGTCGATCGCGATGACGTAGTCGAACGCCTCGTCGAGCGTCTCGCCGTCGAAGCCGACGCCGCCGGCGTGGAAGCTCGACGAGTGGTCGTAGGGGAGCTTGGTGCCCGGGTCGGCGTCGAAACCGCCGGCGTCGTGCAGGGTGAACACGCCGATCGGGCTGTGCAGGTCGCCGGCGTGGTGGTCGGTGGTCCAGCCGTCCTTGGCGTTGTGCGCCGACCAGGTCGCGCCGGGGCGCCAGTGCCCGTCGGACAGCCGGGACCAGAGGGTGACCAGGGAGTCGGACGAGTTCTTGGCCCGGCCGGACGCCACCAGCACCTGCCGGCTGTCGGCCGGGATCCGGGCGCGCGTCCTGGGGCCCAGCCCTGGGATGGTCGACGGCATCGGATCGCTCGACGGCGAGCTGCCCGCCGCGACGCGCGCGGCACCGGTGGCGGAGTGGCCGGCGGCGTCGCGGTTGTCGGTCGAGGCGGTGCCGTAGTGGTCGGTGGCCACGTAGCCGGCGCCGAGCAGAGCCAGGGCGACGGCGGTGACCGACACGGCGACCGCCACCCGCTTCGCGGTACGGTTCGGGCGCCGGTGCCGGCGGGGGCCACGGTCGTCGTCTTCGCTGGGACGCTGGGTGGTCGCGTCTGGGAGGGCGGCAGTCATCGCGACGATCCTCGCAAACCCGGAGCCGGAGTACATCATCCAACCCCCGCCAACGCCCGATTCGCCCCACAAGTCACCTTCGTGGCGCACGGATGCGCGGACGGCGAGCGCGTTCACGACGGGCCGGTCGGGGCGCGCGGAGCGTGTCGGGGCGCGCGAGCGGCAGGTCGTCGGCGCGGGACAGGCTGCCGGTGCGGGGGCAGCTCGTCGGCGCGTGGGGGCTGGTCCTCGGCGCGCGCGGGGGCGGGTCGGGTCGCACGCCCTGTCGTCCGGCCGTCCCCGCTCACCCGCACGGCCGCACCCCCGGGCCGACGGGCGTCCGCCCGCGGCGGGCCGGTTCACGCCGACTGGACCAGCGCGTCCACCAGTTCGCGGGGCCGGCTGAGCGCCAGCAGGTGGCCGCCGGGCAGTTCCTCGACGTCGAGACCGAGCCGCTCGCGGGCCAGCCGCCGCTGGAACTCCAGCGGGAAGAAGCGGTCCCCGCGCCCCTGGAGGAAGCGGGTCGGCACGTCCGGCCACGCGGCCAGCGGCCAGGGCTGGGCGAACACCGCGGGCGGCGGCCCGGACGGCTCCCCGGCGAACGCCTCCTCGGTCAGCGCGGGCGGCACGTCGTGGAAGAAGTCGGTGCGCGGGTCGAACTCGGCGTCGGTACCGGTCCGGCCGAGCGCCTCGGCGTACTGCTCGCGCGCCTGCGCCTGGCCGACGTTCCCCCACCACTCCCCCGCGCTCTCACCGGGCACCGGCACCATCGCGTTGACCAGCACCAGGCGGTCCACCGGCAGCCGTCCGCACACCAGCGGCGCGGAGAACCCGCCGAGCGACTGCGCCACGACCACCAGCGGCGCCTCCGGTCCGGGCGCGCCGGAGGGCACCTCGGCCCGCACGGCCGCGGTGATCGCCTCGGCGAAGTCGTCGAGGGTCGCGGTGTCGCGGGACGGCAGGTCGAGGGTCACCACATGGTGGCCGCGCTCGCGCAGCAGCGGCGCCACCAGATGCCAGTACCAGGCGGTGCCGTCCGCGCCGGGAACGAGTACGTACGTCGCCATCGGTCTCTCCCGTCCTCCCGTGGGCCGAACGGCCGTACGGTGTGGGGCCGTTCGGCCGCAGACCGCCCTCGGCGTCCGCCTGCGCCACCACGCCTCGAACCGGCGTCCGGCGCGGAACTCCCCCACTGTGGATCAGCCGACCGGCCGTATCAAGCACCGGCCAACACGGTGTGCCGCTCCCAACTGTCCTGAAAACAAAGCCCGTTGGGCATGTCTCGCAGCGGGCGGCACGCCCCCGGACGGCCCGGCTCCCGCCGTCCGCGACCAGTTTCAGCGCACTCCGAAGGTGATCCGGTAGCCCGCCTCCCCCTTGCTGGTGAAGGTGCTCGTCGCGTCGTCGTCCGCGTAGGAGTACGCGTACGGCTCGGCCTTCTTGAACAGCGCCGCGTAGTCGACGGGCCACTGGTCGGGCCGGCACTTGTCACGCGGCGCCCACGCACCCCGGCAGCAGTACTGGTCGGTGCCGAACACGCCGCAGGGCGACTCGCAGCCGACCACCCGCCCGCCCGCCTTCACCTGGAGGGCGGCGGGGCAGTCGACGGCGTGGGCGCACCCTGCCGCCGAGCAGCCGGACGCGCTGATCGGGTCCTTGGTGGTGCCGCCGACGAGGTTGATGAACATCGGCAGGTTGGAGCCGTCCACCAGGCTCACGTCGTAGAAGTCCAGGCCGTCCCACGCGTTGAGGTTGAACTCCCGTTATGAAATTGGCCGTTCGCTCTGCCTGTCGCCCCATGGCCCTGGCCTGCCAAGCCGTCAGAGTGGCTAACTCTAGTTAGCCTTAGTTCCCTTAAGTTAGCCCAAGCTCATCAAGATCGTCTCCCATTCGTCTCCCATGGGAGACGGCACCGGCCCCGAAGCGCTCACCTTGGGGGGTGGGACGCGCCTCGGGGCCGGCATCTTGGGGCGGCCGCGTTACGAACACGGTCCGCGTATTCAGTTGAACCGACATTCCGACGGCCTCCCCTTGAGAGGGGGGCCGTCGCATCTGAATCTGCCGCATTTTTGCTGCTGACAAAACGATCTTGGTGGCCGGAGATTCGATGGGTGTCAAGAACCCCGGTCCCCCCAGCCGCGATGCAGGAGCGGCTACGTGTCGGGCGCCGGATCCGGGTGGCGCGCGAGGAGCGGCAGCTCAGCCAGGAGCGTCTCGCCGAGCTGGCGGGCATCGGGCGGCACAGCGTCTACCGGACGGAGCTTGCGACTCACTCCCCATCGCTGGATCACCTCGTCCTCATCGCGCAGGCGCTGGGTGTCCCGCTGACCGATCTGATCCGGGACTGACCCAAGAGTCAGTCACCACCATCTCGCGCCGCGTTGCATAGGGCAACCATGCGCCCTGTCGCCCGATCGAGTGAACATCAGGATCGCTGCTCGCGGTCGCTGTCGTCGGGCTCGGGGGTGGGCTCGGGCATGCGCTTCTCCTCGGGTCGTGGGTGGCCCCGGCGCCGGAACGGTCGCGCCGGGGCGGCCGCCAGACACGGCCCGCCGCGGCTGGCCCCGCCGCGGCGATCAGGGGGTGGATCGGCTCTGGCGCCCCAGGTCCCGACGACCGGCGCCAGAGCCGTCCGCCGCGGATGCGGACCGCGGCGTCTATGGGGTGAGCCCGGCGCCGGGGGACGTGATCGGCGCCAGGCCCTGCCGCCCTGCAGGAGGCGGCAGTCAGGTGGTCAGCGGCAGAGCAGCCGGTAGGCGGCCCACAGGTCCCCGGCCGTGTCACACCGCGACGCGTGGTCGGGGCAGAGCGGGCAGGTGTGGCCGTGGTCCAGGTACGCCCGGTACGCGGCCGCCCGTGCTGCATCCCGCAGCGCCGCGCTGCCCCGCACCAGGGTGAGGGAACTGCGCCCCCCGCCGGCGGTCACTGTCACTCGCCGGTCGGCGCGGGGGCAGGGGTGGGCTCGGTGGGCTCGGTGGGCTCGGTGGTGCAGCCGGCCTTGCGGCAGTTCGGGTTGTCACAGGACATGGCGATCACTCCTTCACGATCAGGGTCTGAGCGGCATGGATGCTTGCCCGTAGTTCCTCAGTGCGGGCGAGCGACGCACCCGCGCGGTGGTACAGGGTGCTGACGAGCACGTGGAGGCGCCGACCGCCTTCGCCAGTCACTGGCTCGGCGACGACCTGCCGTAGCTCGGCGAGCGTGACGCTGAGCGGGCGGTCCGCGATGCGGGCGCATACGGCCTCCAGGGACGGCACCCGCGGTAGGCGCAGTGTGTCGTCCAAGAGGTGCCGGACTGTCAGCTCATCAGCCATGTCTTGAGAGTCGGCTGAAAGTGCGGGCGGCGGGAGTGTGTGCAGGGCCCGTGTGCGGGTGCTCGATTCACACATTGTGTGTTTGCGATTTAGCTACGATCGATGAACTGAGAGTGAGCGAGGACCACATGGAGCCCAACCACATCCTCGACGCCCTGCTCGACGAGGCCGGCATGTCCTTCAACGGACTCGCCACGCGCATCAACCAGGCCGGGAAGGCACGCGGCAAGACCCTGCGTTACGACCACACCGCCGTGCTCCGCTGGCTCCGTGGAGCCACACCGCGCGGCATAGTCCCCGACCTGATCTGCGACATCCTCGCCGAACGCCTCGGACGCCCCATCACCCTTACCGACATAGGGCTCGGCCCCGCAGCCAACCCCGCGTCAGCCGCGCCCCTGGCCGGGTTCATCGAGCGGTCCACGGCGCTGTGGAGGGGCGACGGGCAGCAACGCGCCGACGTGGAGCAGACTCCGCTCATCACGGGGCTGCCCGCGATCGGCCCGGTGTGGGAGTGGGAGAACCCACCCGATGACCTGGACGTGTCCAGGCCCGGCGGCATGCGCGTCGGCAGCGGCGACATCGAGGTGCTGCGGGCGGCACGCTTGCACTATGAGGCCATGTACCGGCAGGCCGGTGGCGTTGCTACCCGGGGCCGGATCGTGCGGTTCCTCGCGGAGCAGACCGCGCCCCTGGTCCGCGGCGCCTACACGGATGCCACGGGGCGTGACCTACACCGTGCGGTCGGCGGCCTGGTCGCGGTCGCGGGGATCTGCTCCTACGATTCCGACCGGCAGGGCCTGGCGCAGCGCTACTTCCACCAGGCGCTGCGCCTCGCCAAGGCGTCCGGGGACCGTGCTTTCGGCGGGTATGTGATCGCGCTGCTCGTCAACCAGTGTCTGTTCATGCGTGACTACCGGCAGGCCGTAGCGTTCGCTGAGGCGGGCATCCGGGCGGCCGGGACCGCGATGTCGCCGGCGCTGGCCACGGACCTGTACGCGATGCAGGCGAAAGCGTTCTCGCGGATGGGTGATCTTGCCGGGGCGCACCGGTGCATGACCGCGGCGGAGGAAGCGGCCGGGCGTATCCGTCCGGGAGAGGAGCCAGCCGAGTTGGGCTACGTGCAGCCCGGGTTGGTCGAGGCCCAGCTCGCCGAGGCGCTCATCAGCCTCCGCGATTTCGCGCCCGCTCAGGACTACGCGGCGGAGGCGGTGCGGGCACAGGCGCATGCCCGCGGCTCCATCCACCGCCTGGCCACGCTCGCGACCGCAGATCTGGGGCGGGGCGAGGCGGAACTGGCGGCGGCGCACACCCTGGACGCGCTGAACCTGGCGCGGGGGCAGGAGTCTCAGCGGCTGAGGGACCGGTTCGTGCGGCTGCGCGGCATGCTCGCCGACCACGGGTCTGCGGCGGGCCGGAACGCCGTTGAGCAGATCGACGCGTCGCTGTCGGTGCCGCTGTGAGGCGCGCGCTGCGGTAGCGTCCCTGGACCGGTGTCCAGGACGGGAGTGCAGCGTGTCGGTGTGGAAGAACCTCGGGGAGAAGACCGTCTACGAGAACCCGTGGCTGCGGGTGAACCTCGCCGATGTGGAACTGCCCGACGGTCGACACCTCGACCACTACCTCATCCGGCAGCGCCCCGTCGCATTGGCCACCGCTGTCAACGAACGCAACGAGGCGCTGCTGCTGTGGAGGCACCGGTTCATCACCGACTCGTGGGGCTGGGAGTTGGCGGCCGGCGTGGTTGAGACGGAGAAGGGCGAGAGCGTTGAGGCGGCGGCCGCGCGGGAGATGTTGGAGGAGACGGGGTGGCGGCCGGGTCCGCTGAAGCACCTGCTGACCGTGGAGCCGTCGAACGGGCTCAGCGATGCGCGGCATCACGTGTACTGGTCGGAGAGCGCGGAGTATGTCGGGCATCCGGAGGATGACTTCGAGTCGGAGCGGCGGGAGTGGGTGCCGCTGGTGGACGTGCCCGGGCTGGTGGCTCAGGGTGAGGTGCGGTCGGCTAACACGGTTGCCGCGCTGCTGATGCTGCACCAGATGCGCGTGTCCTGAACTGCGCCTGGTGTGGGTGCCGCCCCGTAGTCTTGTCGCATGTTCCCCAAGCCGCCTGCTGCCGCCTCGCCGTGCCCGTCTGCTGCGGATATCAACGCGCAGATCCGGGCTTTGTGTGCGGGCCGTGTGGTGTGGACGGTGGCGGCGCGCGCCGAGTTGGCGCGGCTGACCGGGGAGTGGCGTGAGGCCGTGGCGCGGGAGCAGGGGATGGCGGCGTGACGCGGATCGTGCAGTATCTCGGCGGGCCCCTGGATGGGCAGACGATGGACGTCACGGACTGGTCAGAGGAATCCGTGCGGCAGGGCGTCTACCAGATTGTGGACGGCTGGGTCGACCGGGCCGACTACTCCCCGGACGAGGGCGCCGACCCGCTGGTGTGGCGCTACCGGGGGCCGGTGTCAGACTGAGCAGCGCGCCCTGGTGCACCATTGCCCGGCCCGAGTCGTAGGCTGCGCACATGCCCGACGACGCCCCGATCCCCGCTGACCTGCTCGACCTCACCCGCCGGCACCAAGCCGCGATGGCGGCGACCAGGGAAGCCGGCGAGGGGGAACTCGTCGCCGCAACCCGGGCCGAGGCGGCACTGGCCCGGGAGCTGCTGGCCTGGCGCGAGGAGCACCCCGAGTGGGCGACGGTTGGGGCGCAGAAGCGGGTGCGGGACGCGGTGGCTGGCGAGTAGATGTGGTGTTCGTGCGGCACAGCATTGAGCCATACGAGCAGGTCACTAGATGATGTTGACGTCCAATGCGCAACCACATCACATTGCGGGTAGTGTGTAGGAAGAGGAGCCCACAGGAGGGCTGCCGGGAAAACAAGGCCGGAACCGTGGAAACGGATCCCTCCACCTACTGAGGTGGTTGTGGCCCCCGGGAGTCCCCCTGTGGGCTTTCGCTCTTCCCACCTAGGGCTTCGTCACCCAGTCGCGGTACCAGGTTCGAGAGGTCACGAACCGCTCCCTCCCAATCACCTTCACCCCGTACCCCATGACCGTTCCGCCGGCCGACCGGCGCAATTGGTGCTTACACATCAGCAGGTGGCGGGCGCATTCCGCGCTTGCGGGGTCGCCCGCCAGGGCGCAGTGCAGCATGCCGGCATGGATGTCGGCGAGCTGAATGCCGTCGCGGCTTGTTGCCTCCCAGGTGGGAGGCCACTTGATGTGGTCCCACGGCACATTCCAGGTCTGCCCGGAGATCAGGCCGTCGCGGATGCGGCTGAGGTAGGCGAGCGATTCGCCGTGGTCCATGTGCTTGACGGCACCGAGGCGGGTGACTACGAGGCGGGGCCCGCCGGGCCAGTGCTTCGCGGTCAGTGCAACGCGTTCGAGTAGCAGTCGCGCGGTGTAGTTGTAGAAGATGCTGCCGTCAAGGGAGAGGCCGTAGTCCTGGCCGAGCGTGGACTTGTCGGCGATCACGTGAATGACCTGTGCATTGGGCAGCATTGCGAGGGCGCGGGCCGCTCGCTGCCGACGCTCGGGGTGCTTGGCCCTGAAGTGCTTCACCCAGTGGAGTGGCTTTAGGAGATCTTCGGGGCGCTCGTCATGGATGAGCGCGCGCAGACCGCCGGCAGTGGTCTTGATCATCCATTCGTCCTCGCCTGGCACCAGCAGCGCGGTCATGGCGAAGAACGGGGACTGCCTGATCGACTGAGAGCTGAATCCGCGGTCGCCTGTTTCGTCGATGTAGACGTGCAGCTTGGGCAGTTGCCCGAGGTGGGCGGGCGTGCTTCGGTACGCGGTCACGGGCGGCCCCGGTCGCGGTCCGTAAGCGCGCAGCCCTGCGCGCTAGTGTTGTAGGGCACCACGGGAGACGTGCGCTCCTTTGGTCTTGCCCTCGCCGGGTTCTCGGCTCGGCGGGGGCCGTTCTCCTTGGCGACCGCCGGAGTGCTGGTTGCCGCCACTTCTTGTGGTGACCCTGTTGCGTTCTGACGATCTATTGGTCGGAACGATACCCCCAGTCGGGACATCACCGCCCTACGGTTCACAAGCAGTCGATCTTGCAAATCCGGGACACCTGTCACCTTGTGCCACAGAGTCCAGTTGGTTCCCCCTGGTTCCATGCGGTGTCGCGGCACTCAATGCCCGGCGTGAGGGATGTCACGTCCTGTCTGGCGCGAGTCTCCTCCGCTTAATATCGAACGCATGTCCGACCCGCTGCCCCCTCCCCGCATCCACGTCGCCCTCCCCGGCGGTGCGCGGGTGACGGGCCGGCTGCTGCGGTGGCGGCAGGATCGGACCGGAGCCTGGTGGGCGGAGGTCTCCCTGTACGTGCCCGCGGCGGCAGCGCGGCAGGTCGACGGCGAGGACTACGACGGCGTGCCCCGCGAGCCGGCCGCCCCCACTGCGGCGGCCTACGTGATGGCGGCGGACACCCGAGCCACGCCGCCCACGGCGGAGATCCATCGGGTCGACTGCTGGATGATCGCCGACCGGGCCGAGTGGCTGCGGGTCACGCCGCTCGCGGAGGTCGAAGACGTCGACCCGGCCGCGCTCGCCGCGTTCCCGGACACCAGCCTGTGCGGCGTGTGCATGACAGCCTGACGTGGGCGCGACGCGGCCCCGCCGGGAGGGGGAGACTCGGCGGGGCGCGCCCTGGGGGTGGGGCCACCATGCACCCGGACAGGACGGGTGGCCATACGACGATCGGCGCAGAGGTCAGCTATGCGACAGGCGCGCCAGCCCCACCGGGTGGTCCAGGCGTAGGCCGCCCCCGCGGCGCACGGCCATACCCCAGCCGGCCGCGGCGAACGCGGCGCGGAAGGCGGCCTCGATCTCCTCGCGGCGGGCGCTGCTGCGGTCGGCCACCCGCACCACGACGCCGCCATTGGTGTACGAGACCAGTACATCTACGGGCGGCACCCTGACGGCGAGATCCTGCACGGCATTCAGCGCCTCAGCGATCGGTACTGCGGCATCACGGATCAGATCAGGGGTCACGAGAGGTCTCCAGTGCTGGTTCGCTCATGCGGCGTGCTCCTCCCGGACGTGAGGCGCGCGGCGAGCCCCGGGGTCGGCTCCGGGTAGACGCGGCCCCACAGTAGTAGGTCACGGACCGCCCGGGGGCGGCGCGCAGACCGGTGAGGATGTCGGCAGGGATACGGCGCAGCACAGTCATGGGTCAATCCTCCACGGTCGCGGGGCGGTCGGGGGCGGGTTTGGACCACGGGCCGGCGGCAGGCCGTTCGGGGAGTCGGGCTCCCGGGCGGCGCAGATACCAGCGGATGAATTCGCGGATGACCCGTCCGCGCGGGCTGCGCCCCTCGGGATGGACCGCCTTGGTGGCGGCCTCGAAAGGCTCCCATTCGTCGTCGGGCGCCCGGAACTTCCGCTGGGTGTCGTAGCTGGTCTCAGGTTCGGGCGTCATCCCGCGAGCGTATCGGTTTGTGGCCACGAGCGGCAAGATGCCGACTTCGTCTTTGTGGCCACGAAAGTTCCACTATCTCTCTTGCTTTGTGGCCACAAAGCCGAGTATGTTTGTGGCCACAAGAAGACGCACCGAGGGGGAGCCCGAGATGATCGCCCGTACCCGCACCGCCCGCGCCGTCCTCCGGGCCCGTACCCGCACCCACCGCGCCGCCGCGGCCATCCGTCGCACCGGGGCCGGGACGCTGGCGACCCACGCGATGGCCGCCGGGCTCGCCCCGCGCGCCGCCCGCACGGTCGCCGGGTCGCTACGGAAGGTCGCCACCAAGCTCGGCATCACCGGCCGCCCGGGCGTCTCGTACACCCACGGCCGCGCCCGCCACTGCCGCAGGTACACGGCCGCGCAGGTCGCGGTCATCGCCGCGGCATACCGGCCCCGGCTCGCCGCCTACCGCGCCGCCCGCCAGCACTTCCTCCTCGCCGCCTAGGAGCCCTGATGCCTACGCCTCCCATCTCGGAGTCCACCCTGCGGTGGTGCGCACACCGTGATCACCCGTTCGTCACCTACAACCCGTGGCTCGACCGGTCCTACTGCCGGTGCGGCCAGCGCCAGGAGGACGGGGATCAGCCGCAGGACGAAGACGCCAAGCGCGAGATCTTCCACCACTGCAAGGACGGCGAGACCTGCCGCTGCTACACCACCGGCAAGCCCACCGTCGAGCAGTCGCCCCGGCGGGTTCCGGCCCAGGCTGCGCAGGAGTCGCTGTTCGACGAACTCGACGGGCCCACCCCGCGACACGTCCCTGGCCGCCAGCGCCGTTTGCGCGGCCGGACCATCACCGACGTACACCTCCCCGCCTGACCAGGAGGACCACCCGACATGAACTCCCGTCTCTACAGCGAGGTCACCGCGAAGTACGGTGATGCCCCCGCGAACGCCACCGAGGCCCTGGCCCACGTTCTGTGCGCCCACGCCAACCTCCCCGACGACCACATGGCAGTCCAGGCCACCCGCGACCTGTACGGCGACGGCGTCCGCACCGGCCTCACCATGGGCGACCTGCGCGCCATCCAGGCGCAGTTGGACGCGATCGAGCAGCCGCAGGACGCCGACGTCGTCCACCTCCGCCGGACCTGACCCCGCGCCCGGGTGCACGGTCCAGCCGCGCACCCGGGACCGCCCCGCCCCGACCACGGAAGGAACCCGCGCGACCGCCTACACCCTGACCATGCGCATCGACGGCCCCGCCGACCTGACTCAGGACCAGATCTACGACGCGATCTACGACCTGCTGCACGCCGCGCCCTTCGGCTTCGACGTGACGTCGGTCATGGAGCGCGCCCGTGAGGGAGCTGACCAGCACCCCGAGCGCGCTGCCTGACCGCCCCTACTATCCGACCACCAGCACGAAGGACCAGGGGAGCGGCACTTCGACTACACCTGCCCCGACACCTGCACCGGCGGCGAGCACTGCACCACCATCGGCCACCTCAAGGACCGGGTCTTCGAACTCACCGACGGACTCCCCGACGGCGAGTACGGCTTCGCCACGCACACCCTGTGGACCCACGACCTCACCATCACCCTGGCCCCACTCACCGGCGAGACGGCCAACCGGTGACCACCCCCAACCCCAGCGGCTGCCGCCACTGCGGCCTCGACGAGCGCGGACACATGCAGCACTGGACCACCGAAGCCGGCTGGCACCCGTGGACGCAACCCACTCAGCAGCAGATCAAGGCGCGGATGCGCGCCCGACGTAACAAGGAGCCCCACATGACCGACAACCAGCCGATCCCCTGCGGTGAGTCCGGCTGCCTCTGCTACGGCGTCGGCGAGGAGCACGCCGACCACGCGTGCGGCTGCGACTGCCCCCGCGAGGAGGACGACCAGTGACCGCCTTCCTCCACGCTGGCGATCGGGTGCGGGTACTGCGCGGGCCCGGGCCAGGCGACATTCGGGAGATCACGCGTGTGCGCATGTTCGCCACTGACGCCGGTTACTACCTGCGTGGCGGCGACGGCCTGTACGCGCCCCGCGATGTTGAGCTGGTCGAACGCGCCGCCAGCAACCCCTGCGGGGCGGCGTGCGACGAGCGGGACCACGACCTGATCCGCACCTGCGACCACTGCCGAGGCGCCTGCCGCCACCCCAAGGAGGAGCACCAGTGACCGCCCTGTCCGATGCCGCGCAGGCCGTGGAAGAGGCGCGGGAGGCGCTGCTGCTGCGCCTCTTCATGGCCGTCGGCGCCTACGACCACGCGCGTGACGAAGCACTCCTCGACACGCTGGTGGCCGCTGTCCGCCGGCACGACGCCGAGACCGTGCGGGAGTTCGCCGACCAGGAAGAGGGGCTCCTCGCCCAGCCGAAGGCCGCCGTGTACGTCCAAGGCATCCGCGACGGAGCCGACCGCATCCACACCGAGGAGGGGCAGTGACCGCCGGCTACGACCCTTACTGCCCGCTGCCCCGGCCTCACGGTCACCACTGGAACGGACTCGGCCGAGGCGCCGCCCACGAACGCGAATGCCACGGCGAACCCCGGGCGCAGCAGGGATCCGACGCCCAGACAACAGAGGAGCCCCGGTGACCGTGCGCCGCCCGTCGAAGCCCTGGCGGGTGATCCTGACCGGCCCCGACGTCAACGCCGTCAGCCAGCACACCAGCGAAGCGAAGGCGTACACCTTCCTCCGCGCCGCCCTCGGGCCCGACAGCCCCGCCGAACAGGCCCGCGTCGAGCACTGGGAAGACGGACGCTGGATCTGGTTCGACACCATGACCGGGGAGGACATCGTCCGGTGAGCAGCATTCACGCCCGCTGCCGCGCCGTTGATCAGATCGACGGCCGGACGGTCATCTGCGGCAAGAGCGCCGGCCACGACCGGCCCGGCGCTGACGACCAGCACCGCGAGCACTACGACCCGGGGGCCGAAGTGCGCTGGCCCGCTCCGCCTATACGGCGCCGGCGCGACGCCTGACCCTCCGCCCCGTGCCGCCGAACCCCGGCGGCCGGGGCGGGATCGGTGGCAGCATGAAGCACCACACAAGGGGGGAACGTGGCCAACGACCGCGACAGCAAGCAGATCGACCCAGACCTGATGGTCCGGCATCCCCGCAGCATCGAGACGGCCGGACAAGTCGTCATCGCCGCCGCCCTTGAAGCGCCCGGGCTGTGGCTGCACCACGCCATGGGCTGGCCCTGGTGGATCGGAGCACAGCTCCCCGTCCTCTACTTCATGTGGCAGTGGTCGAAGGAACGGCGGTTCGCACACATCCTCGCATCCGCCTTCAACCAGAAGGTCAAGGCCGAACGGGAGGCACAGCAGCACATCTCGGCGCGCCGTATCGCCGACGACCACTGACCGCCCTGCCGCCTGTGACAGGCGACGGGGCGGGTGTGTGTCGGGGATTCCGGCGTGTCGCCGCGCCGCCGCCGCTACGGTCCCAACGTGCGTACGTCTACCGCTGCGACAACTGCCAGGCTGAGGCCGACCCCCGCGCCGACTGGCACGACGCCAGACAGGACCAAGCCGACCACCGCGAGCGAGCCCACCACGGGCTCCGGCCACAGGACGACATCATGCAGGTGCCGGGGATGCTGGCCGGCTTGGCACGGGAAGCAGCGCAGGCCATCAGCGACCGACGCACGAAACGCCCCCGCCCGGCCCGTCGCCCGGAGTTGCCGCAGGGCGCGGTTCTCCTCCTCGTCGGCGGGATCCTCGCCGCGATTGCGTTACGGGCCCTGGTCCTGTGGCTGTGAAAGGCAGGGGCAGTTTCGCTCGACGGCGGTGCCATAATCCGAACGGGCGCGGGGGAACCGAAGGAGACGCATGTCCATCTCACTTGACCGAATGGGCGACCTGTTCGGCAACGCCGAAGTCCGACAGCAGTTCATCGACGCCGTCACCATCTCCGGCCTCAGCCAACCCAACCTCGTCCGCGTCCTCACCGACTGGCCGTTCTCCGAGGCCGCACGCTCGACCTACTTCACGCTTCGCGGCGGCAACACGGCGACAACCGATGCAGATCGGAACCAGGTCGACCACGCCGTGGTCCTGGCGAAGTACCTGGTGCTGTGTGGCTACGCCATGCACCGGGCTCGATCGAACAGCGAAGCGGCCGGTGACGACTGGAGCGAACTCCTGGTGTTCGTGAAGGACGCGCGCGCCCGCATGATGGAAGTTTCGGTCGGGGACGCTTGGAGCGCGGCGTTTGCCTACATCATCGAGCGGTGCGAGTGGCGGCTTCGGCCTGGAGGCCCGGCGGAGGACCGGGCTGACGCCTATGCGGCGCTTCGGTATCTCGCTACGACACTGGCTGCCTGCTCGGGCTTTCGTCCCGAGTGGACGCTTGAAGTTGGCGACGTAGAGCAGTAGCCGATGCAACACCGCCCCGCCACCGGATCGTTCGGTGGCGGGGCGGTGGCGTGTCCGGGTTCAGGCGTCGGGCGCCCACTCGGGCCGGTAGTCGCGGTGGTCGGCGAAGGGCGCGGCGAGGGCGCGGAGTACCCATGCCATGCCGCCGGTGTCGCCGTGCTCGTGCAGCCACGCGTACCGGTCCACGGCCTGCCGCTTCGCCTCGACCTCGGCCAGGATCCGCGCCGGGTCATGGCGGGCGATGTGGGGTCCGACGCCGACGGCGTCAGCGTTCTCGGGGGTGACGACTACGACTCCGTCATCGCAGTAGTCGGTCACCGTGTGGCGCTCGTACCGATCTTTCGGAGGACGGTCGGTCCACACGGCAGACGGGCCGTCATCCCACATGGCCGCCCGAGCCACCGCCTCATCCTCCGCCAGACGCGCCCGCAGGAACGCCAGCAGGTCATCCATCGGACGGCTCCTCCTTCCGCGGTTCGGCCGCCTTCTTTTTCGCCTTCGGCTTGACCGTGCCCGATGTGGAGTGGCCGGTCACGATCGCCTGCACGGTGGTGAAGTGAACGCCCAACTCGGCAGCTACGGAACGGTATGTGGCTCCGTCGCCGGAGAGCATCTCCAGCACGGCCGCTTGCCGGATCTCCTTCAACGACTTGTTCCTGCTGGGCAGGTTCTTCAGGACCTTGCCGACCTCGCGTGCCCGCTCCGTCGGGTCGGCGATCTCCTTCAGAGCGTCGATGGCATCGAACACCCTCTGCGCCTCCTCGCTCACGCCCAGCACCTCTCTTCGGGCGGGCCGCTTGCATCAATGTAGGGGATACCCCTACATTGGCTCAAGGCGGCCCACGCTGCCAATGCAGAACGGCCCCCACCCCGATTGCCTGGAAGCGCGGAGTGGGGGCCAGCCATCCACCTGACTTCACCAGGAGATGACCGTGACCCACGGTACCGATCACCCCACCCCCGGGCCCAGCCCCGCGCCCCAGGGCGGCTCCCGATGAGCCGACTCACGCGCCGCCAGCTCATCCGCGACGTGGCTATGGCCCAGCACCTCGCCGACCAGACCAGCCCGTGGCCCGAGGGCGTCATCGCGCGCTACGCCACCGTCGGCGGCGCGACCGTCGACGTCACCAGCGCCGGCCGAGGCAAGGCCGACTACCGGTGTGGCGGCTGTCCCTTCGGCAGCCGCGGCTTCGGCTGGGCCGAGACCGTCGCCCACGAGCACGCCCAGGCCCACTCCGAGAAGTGCCGCGCCCTCCCGCGCCCGGCGGTGAAGTCGTGAGCCGACCCGTCCCCCAGCCGCGCCCCATCTGCGGCGCCTGCACCGGGAACAAGGGCAAGACGGTCGACGGCAGGTGGGTGACCTGCGCCGCCTGCCAGGGCACCGGCCTGAGTGGGGGCCAGCAGTGAGCCTCCCCCCGTTCCGCTGCCCCCGATGCCGCGCCGTCTGGCACGTCCAGCACCGATGCGGAGGCCAGCAGTGAGCGAGTCCACGCACCGGCCCTCCGACCCGCCCCATCCCAACGTGGTGCTCAACGAGCCCGCCACCGTCGAGGCATGCAAGGCCGACTACTCCCAGCGCGGCGGACCCCGTGACGGCGCCGTCGCCCCGCAGCCCCACACCCTCGGGCGGAAGTGACCGCCCTCCACGCACTGCTCGCCCGCCTTACAGCCCGCCAGCAGCGCGACTCCATGGGCCGACCCCACCGCACCGCCCGCGCCGCCGACCGCGCAGGCGCCGCCTGGACCGACCGCACCACCTGAGGAGACCCCATGCCCAGCAACAACGACCGCGCCTTCTACGACCAGCGCGCCACCGAGGTACAGAACGCCGTCCAGTCCGGCGACATCGACGCCGCCGCCCGCCTCGTCGCGCACACCGTCATCGAGGAGGGGACCGACGCCCTCACCCACCTCACCAACTCCCTCAACCAGCAGCAGTAACCCCGACCGGCCGGCCGCGGCGACCACCATCCCGCGGGCCGGCCACCCAACCCAGAAAGGACCGACGTGACTTCGCCGGCCAACGACCGCGACCGCCTCACCCGCGCGTCCCTGATCTTCGTCATGGTCGCCGCCCTCACCGTCGGCACCTGGTCCATCTACACGCTCCTCCACGAGCGCTTCGACGCCCCCCGTACCGTCGCCCTGTTCGGCTGCGCCATGTTCGACTCCGCAGCTCTGTTCTTCGCCCGTCTCGCCCAGCGCTACGCCACCTCCCCGGACTCCGGATTCGCGCCCCGCCTCGCCATGCTCGCCACCGTCACCGCCTCGGCGTGGACGAACTGGGAGCACGCCCACATGAAGGGCTGGGGCACCGTCGGCGGCGTCGTCCTCGGAGCCGCGCCCGTCATCGCCGAGGTCGCATTCGAGCTGTACCACCGCTACGTCCACCGCGAGTCCCTGCGCGCCCGAGGCCGTGTTCCGGCCGCTCTCCCCGTCTTCGGGAAGTGGGCGTGGCTCATGTACCTCCCGACGGCCTTCAAGGCGATGCGGAAGGTCGTCGGCTACAACCTCGCCACCGCATCATCCACCGATGCGCCCGGCCTCACCACGGTGATGCGCGACGATGCGGCGCCGCATCACCCCACTGCATCACCTGATGCGGCAGCACCGCACCACCTCGTCATCACCGTGCAGCAGCCCGCGGCCATCGCCCCGCCGACCCCCGAGCCGGCCGTGCCGCCGCGGCGTGATGCGCCCACGATGCCCGCAGGTCAAGCCACTGATGCGCCCCTGCGGCCCGCGCCCGTGATGCCGATCGATGCGCAGGCCGCGGCAGACGATGCGCTGCGCGGCAAGGCGCTGTCGAAGGCCGATGCGGTCCGTGCGGTCCGTGCGGCGCTTCCTGATGCGGCCGCGCCGCAGATCGCTGATGCGCTGATGCGCAATGGCATCGCGGCTGACGCCAAGTACGTGCGGACCGTCCTGTCCCGCGACAAGCGGGCCACCGATACCGGAACGGGGTACTACCCGTGAGCAAGCAACCGATCACCCCTACCCGTATCTGGCCGGGCGGGTCGGGTGCGCCACTGCCCGCACCTGCCGATGCGCCCCCGCCGCCTCCGCCGCGCCCGCCGTGGTGGACGCACACTCCCACACCACCGCCTCCGGGCCCGCAGGAGATCGTGGTCCGCGTCGAGGTCCAGTACCCGGTCCAGCCGCAGCCCGTGCACCTACCGGAGCGGCAGTGGCAGTGGCACCGCCTGTACGACTGGTTCACCTGGTACCACCTGGCGAGCGCGGTCGTCGCGCTCGCCCCGTACCACGGGCACTCCCTCGCCGGATGGTGGGCCGACCAGATTCGTGACTGCCGCGCCACGGAGTCCGTCCTCGCCGGCTGGTGCCTCGGCTCGATTGTCCTCGGCGCCACGATCGGGCTTGCCCGGTGGCGTTCCCGCTGGTGGACGACACCCCTGTGCGCCATCGCCGGCTTCGGACTCCTCGCCCAGTCCAGCCCCTTCGACATCGTCACCCTCGTTACTGGAGTCACGAAATGAGCAGTCCCGCACTGACCGCCGGTGCCCTCGCCGTCTCTCTCGCCATCGCCGGGGCGAACCTGTGGCAGTGGCACAAGGCCGGCAAAGACCCCAAGAACCTTGCCCACTTCGGCGGCGGCTTCGCCCTCGGTGGCCTCGCCACCGTGTGCACCGGTCTCCTCGGCGTGCTCGCCGGATGGTCCGTCGCCGCAGGTAACGGCGTTGGGAAGCACGCCGTATCCGGCGCGACGGGCAACACGGCGCAGGCCCTCAACCGCGGAACGGCCGGGACCCTCACCTCGGGCGGCGCGGTCATCACGTTCCTGCTGCTCATCGGATTCATCATCGCCTGGCGGGCCGCCAGCAAGACGGTGCGCCGCCGCCTGCTGGGCGGGTTCTTCTGCGGGGCGACGCTCGTGGTCACGGTGGGCATGGCGGGTCTGTTCGTGCACGTCGTGAACCTCGTCAACGGCATGGGCAACCCCGTCCTGAGCTGGTTCAACGGGGGTGCAGCATGAGCTACAGCCGACATCTTGCCGCGGGCCTGCGCCTGCTGGGGGAGCGCTGGTTCGACCGGCCCCGGCGGTGGATTCTCGCAGGGGAGAACCCGCTCGACACGGCCATCCGTGCCGTCATGATTGGTGTGCCCGGGTATGTGCTGTGGGGGGTCGTGTCGTCGTCGTGGAAGACCCTCATCGCCACGGTCGTCATCGTGTGCCTGATCGCCCTGCGGGCCGCCACCAAAGCCGCGAAAAGCCCCCCGAAGAAGGCGCCGACGACGCCCGTTGAGGGTGCCCCGGAGGAGACCAGGGACGGTCTTCCCGAGGTGTCTCCGAGCGAGTTCCTGGGCCTCCTCTACGACGTGCTCGGGGTCGCCAAAGGCGTCCACCTCCGCACCCTCGCCGCAGCCCTCACCACCCGCCACGGAGGCGCCTGGGAGATCGCCGACGTGCGGCGCCTGTGCGAGGCCGCCGAGGTGGCCGTCACCCCCACCGTCCGGGCCCCCGGTGGTAAGCCCACCGTGGGTGTGTATCGGGCCGACCTTCCACCCCTCCCCCAGCCCCTTTCGGAAGGGGCTGTAGTTGACAGCGAATCCCGGCCCCGACCTGCGACTACGTCCCCAACTACAACCCCAACTACGGGTGCTCCAACTACACGAACTACGCCCACTGTCACCGAGCACGGGGGACTCCGGATCGTCGCCCAGGGCGATCCAGACAACCCCGCGCGGACCCATGTGACGGTCCTCGACCCGCGCCGGAAGAGGACCGGATGAACCGCCGCTCGCGCCGCCGCCGGTGGCGCCCCGACTGCTCGTCGATCCTGCTCGCCCTCGCCGTCACCGCGGCGGGGGCGTGGCTCGTGCTGCGGTCCATCGCCACCTGGATCGAGACCCATCCCGCCGTCCTCGCCACGGTCATCGTCGTGGTCGGCGGGGCATCCTGGTACCAGTCCGCGGCGCCCGTCCGGGCCGCCCGGCGCAGCGCCGAACAGGCCGCGGCCGTCGACGACTTCCACACGCTCGACCCGTCCGACTTCGAGCAGGCCGTCGCGGGCCTGTGCTGGCGTGACGGCTGCCGTGACGTGACCGTGGTCGGGGGCGCCGGCGACCTCGCCGCGGACATCCTCGCCACCCTCCCCGACGGGCGGCGCATGCTCATCCAGTGCAAGCGGTACGTCGTCGGGCGCCGCGTCGGCAGCCCCGAGGTGCAGCGCGTCGGCGGGACGTACTCGATCGTCCACCGGGCCGACCTCGCCCTCGTCGTCACGACGGCCGGGTACACGGAGGCCGCGGAGGACTACGCGGCCAGGGCCGGGATCGGCCTGGTCGACGGGCGCCAGCTCGCACGGTGGGCCGACGGGAGCGCCAGCCCGCCGTGGGCATGACGTCAGCCGGCATGACACCGCCCCCGACCGGATCACCGGCGGGGGCGGTGCTGTGTGGGCCGGTCAGTGTCGGTCGAGGCGCACCTGGTAGGCGACCGCGGTCGCCGCGGCCACGGCGCACACGGCCCAGATCGTCCAGGCCCAGCCAGCAACGCCGACCGAGGCGAGAGTGGCGCCAGCCGCGGCGATGGCTACGATCGGGCTCCAGCGGAGAATCCTCACAGTGCTTCCTCCTTCCTGTGTCTGCGGGTGGTGGTCTGGGCGGTAGTGCTGGGATGATGGGACCCCGGAGGGGGTGACTAACGCTCACCCCCTCCGGCCTGATCACCGCTTGCGGTGCTTCCCGCGAGCCTTGACGGCTTCGCGGGCGTACCACGCGCAGGCGACCGATCCGATCATGCTCGCCAGGCTCACCGCCAGGGAGATGATCGTGGCCACGGTCCCCATCATTGTCACCTCCTCTCGTGTTGCCCTGTCCTTACGTGTCTTAGTTTAGGGGTACCCCTAATCACGTGTCAAGGGGTACCCTTAAATCATGTCCGAGACCTACGACGGCACCACCGCCATCCGCGCCGTGATCGCCCAACTCGCCACCATTCCCGACCTCACCGACCGCGCCCGCGCCACCGGCGCCGTCCTCGACGCCATGCCCGACCTCCACGCCGAACTCCGCGCCGTCCGAGGAGACGCCGTCGCCACCCTCCGCCAGACGCAATCCCTAGACGAGGTCGCCAGCGCCCTCGGCATCAGCAAGGCACGCGTCTCCCAAGTCGCCAAAGGGATCAGCAAGAACAAATAGCCCCCACCGCCGAAGCGGTGGGGGCTCACTCGTCGGCTGCTTCACAGCCGCCGGTACACGGCGGACCCGGCGAGCATCCCGATGCCCAGCAGGCTGCGCTTCGACGAGTTGGACGGCGCCGTCGGCGTGTCCACGGTGCACGTGTAGCGGGGCGCCGACGCGTCGAAGTCCGCGACCGGGCCGCACGCGTACTCCACACCCGCCGGATCCGTGTACGTCCAGCCGGCCGGAGGCTGACCCGCGGCGCCGTCCTTGCCGTCGGTTCCGTCTTTCCCTGCGGCACCGTCCTTCCCTGCCGGGCCCGCAGGACCGGGATCACCCTGAACCCCAGCCACGCCCGGCGACCCTTCCGGCCCCGGGACCGTCGAGTCAGCGCCAGGAGAACCCGCCGGCCCCGGGCTCCCCTGCACGCCGGCCTTCCCCGTCGCCCCCGTCGCGCCAGGCGTCCCGGGGACGCCCTGCTCGCCTTGCGCGCCGACAGCGCCGGGAACCCCAGGGACGTCACCGACGATGCTGCGCGCCGGTGGGGCGGACGGCGTGACACCGTGCTGCTGCAACTGCGTCCGGGTGGTATCCAGGCTCGCGGACAGGCGCGAGATGACGGTGGCCTGGGCGTCTTGTCCCTGGGCGAGGCGCCGATTGGACTCCTGGACGGAGTGCAGGACCAGCGCGACGAACCCCGCAAGGACCAGCGCCGCCACCCACGCTGCCACCACCAGCAGGGTTGCCCGCCGAGGACGCCGCGACTGCGGCAGGTCTGTCGTCACTGCGCCCCCTTCAGCGTGCCGTATGCCTGAACTGCGAGCGCGAGGAACGCGGCGGCCACGGTGAGGATGCCCAACCATCGCGCGAGGCTGATCGCGGGCCGGTCCTCGATCTTCGCAACCCGGTCGGTGACGGCCTTCATGTCGTCGTCCCGGTCGCGCTCCGTCTGCTGGTAGAGGCGCAGCGGCACGGTGTCCCGGGCCAGGTTGGTGATGCGGGTGTCGAGCGCCTCGTGCTCGCGCTGAGTACGCGCCTCGTGGTCCTGGAGGCGCCGGTAGGTCTCGCCTGCGGAGACGTCATCGGGCACGCTCACCCCTTACATGTGGTGCTGGTGTCGGTCAGGCTGCCTTGGTCACGTCGGCCCGCGTCAGGTACGCCGCTGGGGAGACCTGCCCGCGGGTCAGCAGCCCGAGGATCGCCAGAACCGTGGTGTTGACGGCGGCGACCGCGCCCGGGCTGACGTCGTAGTGGTAGGCGCTGAGGAGGTCAGCGGCGACCGCGACCGCCGTGGTGAAAGCGGCCGGGGCGATCGGCCTGGTCAGGATGGCGGTCACCACGCCGAACACGGCGCTGATCACGGCGGTCCACGCGCCGGCCTGGTCGGCCGACAGGCCGACGCCGAGCGTCACCGCGAGAGACAGAGCCGCCGACACGGCGGACACCCACAGGGCCGGTTCGCGGCCGAAAAGCTTGAACATGGGAAGACCGTTTCTGCTGGTAGGAGTCACTTCGGGATGTGCCGAAGTGATGCGGGTCAGACGGGTTGGGCGAGCGACCGGCATCCGATGACCGTGCCGGAGGAGTTGCGGACCTCGCGGTACGGCACGAGAAGATCCGGCCTGCGGTCGGCGAGTGCCAGGGCGACGACGAGAGACACGATGTACTGCACGCCATCCCGCCGCGGCGGCAGGTTCTCGGCGTGCCCGTACTCGACCATCTCGAAGTGCACACCGCCGCCGAGTTCGACCATCGCCAGCCGGGCCGGAGTCGCCTCGGGCGGGAACGTCTCCACCAGTCCCTCGGTGAGGTCGTCGGAGCCGTCCACCCGATCCGGTCCGTACAGCCGGATCGGGTGCGGTGTCAGGTTGAGGATCACTGGTATCCCGTCAGGACTGGAGGCGCTGCGCGAGGAGGTCGGCGACCTGCTCCGCGACAGCCGTGGCGAACGTCGCGGACCCGGCGAGTTGGGCACCGAGCGCGGTCACCTGCGCGTCGGTGAGGGCGACTGGCGCCACATCGCACGCGGTACGCGCTGCCTCGACCGCAGCCTGCACGCCGTACTTCGCGGTCCACGTCGGGTTCGTCTTGTAGTCGTCGTTCGCGTGCGGCGGCCGCGCCGCGGGGATCACGTCCGCAGCCCACACCGCCGCCGCGATCTTGTTGATGTCGTCCGTGGTGAGCGCCACGTCGTCCTCCGGGGTCGGTGTCGTACCGGCCGCCCACGCGCGAAGCTGGGTGGCGGTGAGGTTGCAGTAGTCGCGGTCGATGCCGCCGGCTTCGCTGTACTGGTGCATGAGCCACGGCGCGGTGATGCGCGGGGAGCCCTTCGCGGCGCTGGGGTCGGCGATCCACAGGCCGTCGGCGGCGAAGCTCGTGGTGTCGCGGGTCTTCCAGAAGTCGATGTTGCAGTAGAGGATCACGCGGTGGCCCGGTGCGGCCTTCTGGAGGGCTTTGAGGAACGTGTCCTTGTCCGCGCCGGACACGCCGGTGTCCTCCCAGTCCAGGCACAGCACGTCCCCGGTCTGCACGACGGCCTGCTTCAGGAAGTAGGCGATCTGCGCGGCCATGCTGCCCGGGCGCACGAAGTGGTAGTGGATGATGACCAGTCCGGCGGCGCGGGCGTGCGCGACCTGCGCGGCGTGCCGGGAGTTCGTGTAGGTGGTCGACTCGGTGGCCTTGACCGCCGCGAACGCGAGGCCGGTCGTGGACGGCGTGCTGGACTGGTAAGAGGCCCAGTCCTGGCCCTCGCAGCCGGTCACTCGTCACGCTCCGGCCAGTGCCAGGTGCCGCCGACGTGGCCGTCCTCGTCCTGGAGCACGTGGGTGTTGAAGAACATCCCGGTCGGGTTGAGCACGCACAGGCTGGCGAAGACCTGGTCCGGCTCCGCATCGGCCCCGAGCGGTTCGGCGTCGGTGACGATCGCGGCCCGGCACTGCGAGGTGTACTCGCCGCCCGGCGTGCCGTAGGAGACGTAGTGGACGACACGGCCCACGGACGGGGCGGTCATCGCTCGGCCCACTTGGGTGCGAGGCAGTCGCCACCATCGGCGAGGAACTGCTGCATCTGCTGGTTGGTGACGTAGCAGGACCCGTGGTCGCCCCACGGGCCGCCCCACGAGTTGTCGACCTTGAACCGGTCCTTGTCCCAGCCCGACACCGCCAGCTCGTGACCACCCGCCACGCCCGAGGACGGGTCGACATCGAGGGTGCCGTCCGTCTTCGGGGTGAACATCGACTGGTACCAGGGGATACCGATGAGGACGGCGCCCTGCTGGAGAGCGGTCTGCATCGCCAGGAGGGAGAACGCGTGCAGGTAGCCGCTGAACAGCCCGACGGCCTTCCCCGACTTGCCCGCGGCCAGTGAGCTGGAGCCGGTGTCGTCCGGCGGGTAGGTGCCGTCGCAGTCGTCCTCGCGGGTGTTCAGCGAGTAGAACTTGAGCGCCGTGGACTCGTCGAGCCGGTAGCTGCCCGCCTTGAAGACCTTCTTCTTGTCGGCGCGGAGCTGCACGACCGGGGACGCCATACGCTCGGCAGAGTCCGTACCGATCACACCAGTCAGCGCGTTGCCGGTGCAGCTCCCGACCTGGCCCTGATTGAGGATCGGGATGCGGCGCGTCCACTCGACGGCCTGGAGCTGCGACGCATCCATCTCCGGGTGCGCGAACGCGCGGGACCGCTCGTCGTGGGCGATGTGCCGGCCGAGCCGCGGATCGGTCGGGGTGTAGCGGTGGCGGTGAACAGTCACGGGTGCTCCTGGGCATGAGAAAACCCCGGCCGGTCGGCGCGGGGTCAGGTGGTGGTGGCGGGTTCCTCGACGGGAGGATCGTCCGCTGGCGGGTCGGGGGACGGCACGGGTTGCTCGGGCATGAGTCCAGCGTCCACGAGGGTCTGCACGTCGGCGGGCGGTGCAGGGTCCGGTGGCGGCACGGAAGGCCGCGGGGAAGACGCCACGGGTCAGCTCGTCAGGCTGTACATGATGTTGTTGAGGGACACCCACGGCGGCTGCACCCCGGACTGGGTGACGATCGAGCTGGTGCCGTCCGCCTTGAAGTCGATCTTTACGGACAGGCTCTCCGACGACACCGCCGAGCAGGCCGCGGTCACCGTGCGGAAGGTGGTCGGCCTTGCCCCGGCCGGCAGCGGGTCATGCAGGAAGTTCCCGCTGTTCGCCGGTGCGCCGGACGTGTAGGTGACGCCGAGGCCGCCCCGCCACATCACGACTAGATCGCCGAAGAGATTGACCACCCTGTACTGCGGGACGCCGTTGCTGTTGCCGTTCGCGGTGTAGCCGGTGGCCAGCGTCGGCGTCGTCCACGCCTGAGTCCCCGCAGCGAGAGCAACCCACGCGGTGCCGTCGAATCCGGTCCAGACCTTCGTCGCGGTCAGCCACGCGATCATCCCTGCGACCGGGGAGGCGACCGCCGCATCCCGCGACGTAGCATCCGCGAACCGCATCACCGACCGCGGTGTCAGCCCGTCCCGCAGCGTCTGACCGAGGACCACCAGGTCCGGCTGGTCGGTGTAGTCCAGGGTGTCGATGCCCTGCCCCCAGGCGTCGTTAGCCACCGGGTGCCTCCTGCCTCTGCATGGGTTCGGTCATGCCTCGCGGTACATGCCGGTGACGGTGATGATCGTGTTGGCGGCGATGCCGGTGCCGACGATGTTCGCTCCGGTCGATGTCGTGATGCTGTCCACCGCGGCGAGCGTTCCGCCAGCCGCGACCACACCGATGCACGACCCGACGTTGCTGACGTGACACGGGATGGCCTGCCTGCGGTTCGCACTGCCGCGGAAGGGAACGGACGGCAGGGAGAACATGACGTTCGATGTACCCGTGCCGACGGCCGACGCGGTCATGTACGCGGTGAAGAAGATCAGGCTGCCGGAGCGCTTCCACCAGCCGTCGCGGGTGCTCCACGTCGCCGATCCGGCGCCGGTGACCGCTGGCGTGTACGTCGTCCACTCCGTGTCCGTGGAGTGGACGAGTAGCCCCTCGGCGCGCCAGTTGCCGCTTCCGGACCGAGAGATGACGACACGGTCGCCGGCGGCCGGGTGGGAGTAGCTGGCCATGCGGCGGGCGGGGATGCCGTCTGTGGTGGTGATGGTGCCGTCTGTGCCGACTGTGGCGACGGTCGCGGTCCGCCAGTCCGCGCCCCGCACCAGCGGGGCGGCGGCGGCCTTGCGCTTCCCGGCCGTGGCGAGGGCACGGGCCGCCCGGCGCGCTGCATGGCTCGTCACGAGTCCTCCTTCGCGGCGATCGTCGCCAACGTGAAGTCACCGGACGTGTCCAGGCTGATCTCGAAGCTGGCGATCTGGTGGAGTTCCCGCGTGCCGTCCAGGTAGCCGGCCCGGATCACATCGCCGGGTTCGAGCAGCGGGTTCGGTAGCGAGGTGATGTCCGCGCTGGCGTTGGGCTTGAGACTGGTCTTCAGGAGTTGCGTCGCCGCCGCCGTACATAGCGCGGTCGTCGTCAGAGTCGCCGACGAGTAGAAGGTGGGCACCCTGCCGAACGGGCCGAGGACGTAAGTCGGCGAAGTCGGGTCGGTGTCCTCCACCGTCGCCGACACCGCCGCCGTGTCGTCCGTGGTGTTCTCCCCGTAGGCAGTCACCGAGTTGTAGACGCCCGATCGGGCCATGCCCCGGTCGGCGGAGATGAGCGCGCCTCCCTCGCCGGCGGCGACCTCCCACACCACGGACGGCCCGGACAGGTCGGGTAGCGGCGCGATGATGAACTGGCCCGCCGCGTCCGTGTAGACCTCGGCGCCGATCGCGGTGGCCAGCGTGGTGCAGGCGTCCCACCTGCTGTCCTGCTGGTCCCATGTCATCGTGCCGACCGTCGCGTCCGTGGCCCGGTTGATGATGACCGCCGACGGGAGCACGGCGTGGATGAGGGTGCCGATGCCGCCGACTGCGGTGGTGGCGGCGGACTGCACGGTGGTGGGCGCGGTGAACAGCGCGTCGGCGACCTGCGCCTCCATGCTCGACCCGGTGATCGTCACCGGGCCGATGTCCACATCCCCGGACACCTCCTCGACGCGGAACACCCCGATAGGTGCCGTCTCTACGGTGCCGTCGGGGTAACCGATGCCCCGGAAGATCCGGAGCTGGCTCCCGTAGACGCTGAGCTTGTCGGCGGCGGTCCGCGGGATCAGGGACGTGTCCGCGAGGGTCACCGAGCAGGTGCGCCGGGCGGTCGCCGACCGGTCCACGGTCACGGAGCCGCCCGTGTGGTCGAGGTCAGCGACCGTGCCGTCGGTGAGCACCAGCTCGACGCGGGTCACCACGCGGTGGCTGTAGTTGAGCGCGGCCAGGAACCGCGAGGAGGGAGGGGTGTACACGCTCACGCCTCCCGGTTGTCGAGGACCAGGTCAAGGACTGTTGCGTAGGCGGTGGCCACATCCAGGGCGGTCGGCCACGTCGTCAGCACGTCCTGCACCGTCCAGCCCGCAGTGCCACCCACCCCGCCGATCGGCGCGTCCTGCTGCGTCAGCGCCAGCGACCACAGCCGCCGGGGCTCCCCGCCATAGGCCACCGGCCGCGCCTCGGTAATGTCACCGACCGCGTAGTAGGAGTCGTCGAGACCGAGACCCGGCGAGAACTGGATCAGCAGCGGATTCCCCGAGTCGAGTGCGAAGTGCAGGGCGCCGCGGCCCGGATCGTCATCCGTCCACACCGCGAGCGTCCCGGTGAGGCCACCGCGCACGTCCGACAAGATCACCGAGTTGCGACGACCCCTGACCCGGTACTCGGTCTGCTCGATCGGCCGGGCCCAGTCCGGCGCGGCGCTCGCCCTGACCAGGACATTCCGCTGCGGCTGCAACGGGTCCTTGATCCAGCAGTCCGACACGTCCGCGAGGGCGAGCCGTACTGTCGCCGACGCCTCGCTCCCACCGAAATCCCCGGTGGTCGCGTCGTACTGCTCGATCCGATACCAGACGTCCACACCCAGCGGGGCCTCGTAGTCCTCCACCACCATCTGCGCGCTCGTCGCCACCACGCCCTGGAGGGCGCCCGACGATCCGCGCACCACCGCCTGCGTACTGCCCACCACCCGGTACACCGTCAGCGTCGCCCCGACCGTCAGCTCCCGCATCACCAGCGTGACCACAGCCCGCGAGCTGTCGGCCGTCGCGGAGAACGCCGGCGCCGTCTGCGTGAGCGAGACCGCGTCGAGCTGGCACACCGCGCCTGCGGACGGCGCCGTGATGTCGACCTCGACCCGGGCCGAGGCGGCGCTCGCCGGGGCGATGATGTCATTCCAGTCCCGCCACCAGCCGCCCGCCGGCGCGAGCGAATCGGCAGGCAGGGACGATGCGCCCAGGCTCACGCCGGACGCGTCGTACCAGTGGATCTGTGGAGCGACTCCCCACGTCCCGGACGCGGCGGAGAACTGGATCTGCGCGCGCCAGTTCAGTCCAGCCACGACGGGGTACTTGCCGGACGCCAGCACGCTCGTTGTGGCCGTCGAGGACGTCACAACCATGGCGTACACGCCGTCGTACCCGGCGGCCCCCCACGGCGTGGACCGGGCGATCGTCGCCACACCCGAGGCGACCGTCCACTGGCCCACGCCTTGCTCGAAGCTGGCGTCCTCATACGGCATGACCGTGCCGATCGCCACCGGCGCCGCCGACGCCTGCTGGATCGTGGCGCCTTCCACCCGCAGCACCTGGGCGGCGGTAGCCGACGTCACGCCAGCGGCCAGCACGACGTGAGCCGCGCCCGCCGGGGCCACGCCGGACACGATCTGTCGGTACCAGCCCACGGCCGCCGGGGGCGCCAGAGCAGCCCTCTTGGTGGAGATGAGCGTCCCGTTGCCGTCCATCCACCGCAGCTCCACCCAGCACGCCGCGCTGCTCGTGGGGGCGTTGATGTACAGGTAGCCGCGGTAGTCCACGCCCGGCTGGACGGACGGCGTCTCCGAGCACTTCACCGACATGTTGCCGTTGGCGGTGGTCGTGGCTTTCACGACCTCGCCGCCGCTGAGGTACCAGGACACCGGCCACGTCACGACCGGCACGTCACGAGCGATGGTGCAGTTCGCATCCACCGCCCACGCGGTCCCGTCGATGTCCCCGCCGGACTCGGCGTTGAACGACAGGAGATTGCCGGAGGTCCGCTGCGGCGGCCCCAGGTACACGTTCTCGAAGAAGTGCGTCCGGGCGGCCGCCGTGGTGGTGGCCGACAGCGCTACCCGGGCGTAGATCGCACCCACCGGCGCGGGCGCGGCCACACTGATCCTGTGCCAGCTCGCCGACGCAGCGTCCGTCGTCAGCGACCAGGTTGCCGTCCCCACCGCCGCGTAGCTCGCGTTGAGCCACTGGATACCGATGCGCTCCGGCTGGGTGGATGAGGCCGCATCCGCGAACGCCTGATAGACCGTCCCGGCGGTCACCCTGTACGCCGCGGACGTCGCAGCCTGCATATCGCCGGACGCCACGCTGGTGATCGTCAGGACGCCGTCGCCATTCCGGCCGCCGCTCCCGAGGCTCTTCGTGCAGTTCAGGGTCGTAGTCCACCCGGACGTATCCGGATCGACCATCTCCGCAACCGCCGACAAGAAGTTCCCGGGGATCGCCACTACGCACCCCCCGTGTTGCCGGCCGCCGCCGCCAGGTCGTCAATCCCTGCCTCGACGGCGTTGCGGATGAGAGGTTCGACCGTGCCCTGCACGACCCCGAGGAACTGCCCCGAGTCGAGGTAGAGCTTCCCGGTGAACTCGCCGCCCCGCGCCGGGGCTGCGGCGGTGGCCATGGACCCCGAGCCGGAGCGCTGGACCCGCACCGCGCCCATCATGTCGGCCATGCGCTGCGTCGCCCTGACCGCCTGCGGCGCGTGCATCCGCACACCCGCAGCCGCTCCCAGCGCCACCTGCTTGCCGACCTGGTCCCGCATCACCCTCGACGGACTGTGGATGCCCAGCTTCTTCTTGATCGTGGACACCATCCCGGCCGCGAGCTTGTTCATCTCCGCCTGGATGGCCTTCTCCTGGGCCTGCAAGCCCGTCAAGAAGCCCTTCCCGGCTTGGCTTCCGGAGTCGTACATCGAGTCGGCGAGGCTGTTGCCGTAGGACGTGGTCAGCTTGTTCTGCGCCGCCGCGAGCTTGTTGAGGTTCGCGATGTCGGAGCTGCTGGCGCCGGCCAGAGTCGACGCGAGCTGACTGCCCGGGCCGGCGTCCGCGAGCTGCGACAGCAGCGTCTTGGACAGGCCCATCTTCGACAGCTTCGCCACCTCGGTGGCGAAGGACTTCGCGGTCGACTGGGACTGCTGCATCTGCGTGATCAGGCTGGACACCGACGACGCCGACGTGTCCCCGATGCCCAGGTAGTCGCCTAGGGACGATGCTTGATCCGACGCGTAGGACTTCGCCGACGCGATCTTCGACTGGATCGCCGCCCGCTGGTTCGCCAGGGACTCCAGCTTCGACGCCGACTTGTTCATGCCCGACACCAGGCCACCTGCGCCAGCAGCCTGGAGCTTCGTGTTCATCGACTTCACCGCCGACGCGATGGCGCTCGCGGTGCCGGTTTGCAGCGTCTTCAGCCAGCCGTTGGCGAGGGTGTTCGCGACGGACTGCACCTGCTTGGAGTGCGAGTTCGCGGTCGCGAGTTCCTTGTTTGCCGCGGTCAGCCGCTTCCGGGCCGCCTTCAGGTCTTCCTCGGCCGCCATGATCGCGAGCTGGTCGGCCTTGCGCTGCGCCTTGGTGTGCGCCGTCGCCTCGGCGCGCCGCAGAGCTGCGATCTGCTTCTCCAGCGCGTCGACCTGCTTCTGCGCCTTCGACACGTCGCTCCGGGCCCGGCTCAGGCTCACCGTGCCCGACGCGTAGCCGGGGATCTTGATCCCTGCCGAGCGGGCGGTCAGCAGCGAATCGAGGTGGCTCAGCACCGTCTCGCCGCCGCCGAAGTTGACCAGCTCCGGGCCCTTCTCGCCCACCCACGCCCAGCCGCGGGCCGCGCCGCTCCCGGGCGTGCCCTTCGCGTACCAGTGCGGCGAGTGGGAGTTCCACGACGCCCACGCGGTCATGGGGTCGCCATACCGGCCCTTGATGTACGACAGGCCCCACCGGATCTGTGTGGCCGCGTTCGTTCGCCAGTCCGAGCCGGCGGCCGCCATCTTCGATCCGGGGAGGCTCTGCGGGATGCCGTAGGCGCCTGACGTGGGGTTCTCGGCGTTCGCCCTCCATCCCGATTCGCTGTTCCACAGCTTGATCAGCGCGGACATCTCGGAGCTGGCGCTCTTCGGCCACATCTGACCGACGAGACCCGACGCGTACTTCTGCGCCGACGCCACACCCGGCGACAGAGGCGTCCCCGAGCCGGCGTTCGGGGTCTTCGCCGACAGGAGCTTCGCCGCCCACTTCGCAGGCAGCGAGACCCCGTTCGACAGCAGGCTCTCCGCAGCGTCCAGCGGGCTGTGGAACAGCCCCTTGACGGCGGCGTTCAAGACGTCCTTGCCCTGCAACAGCCCCTTCATCAGGCCGGACATCATGTGCCCGCCTAGCTCTGCCATGACCTTGCTGGGGCTGTGGATGCCGAAGACCGCCTTGATGCTGCCAACGATCTTGTCCTTGACCTGACCAGCCCAGTGGCCGATCCCGCTCTTCGCGTCGTTCATCACTGCGGATGCGCCCGACATCAGGCCGTGAATCAGGCTGCCGCCCGCGCCGGTCAGCCACGACGACGGCTTCACCACAGCCGACACCAGCGGCGACTTGATGTGCGACACCACCCACTTGCCCACACCAGCCAGCGCAGACGTGATCCCGCTGTACAGACCCGAGATCAAATACCCGCCGATACCAGCGAAGACCGTGGACGGGGAGTGGATACCGAACGCGGACTTCACGTAGCTGACAAACGGGTCAACGATATGCGCGCGCACCCACTTCGCGGCGCCCTCAAGCCTCGCCACAACGCCGTTGTACAAGCCCGAGATCAGATCAATCCCCGACTGGTAGAACGTGAACTTCCCCAAGTAGCGGAGCACCACGCGGACGAACTTCCCGGAAATCCCCGGGACGCTGTCCGTCAGCGTCTTGAACGCCTTCTCCGCAGCCGACTGCAGCTCCAGACCCATCAAGCCGATGCGCGTCGGGATCAGCCCCAGCTCGGTGCCGAGCCACCCCGCCAGCCGCGGCGCCACGCGGGTAAACGCACCCGTGAAAGCACTGTACATGCGCGTCACAACATCGCCCACGGCGGTCGCGGCCCGACCTGACGTCCGACCAATCCAGGACGCCCAATCCAGGGTCTGCACCCACGGAATTTTGTCCAGGGCCGCGCCGATAGCTTTGATCGAGTCGCCCCAGGGGATCTTCGAAAAGACCGTCCCGATCGCGTCGCCGACCTTACCGATCGGCACCACCGACAGCACCGCGATGATGGCGTCGAGCCAATGCTTCTTCCAGAAGCTCACGGTGAAAAGCGGCGCGAACAGCTTGTCGATGAAACCGATGGCCAGAGGGATCGCCGTCGTGCCGAACGTCTTCCCGACATCCACCCAGTCGATGTTCTGAATGGCCTTCGACACGTCCTTGCCGAGCGCCTTCGAATGATCCGCGACGAAACCGAAGGCGGCGTCAAGCCCGTTGCCCAGAGTTCCACCGAGAGCATGCCAGTCCACGGTCTTGATCGCGTTGCCGATGGCCGCGGCCAGCACGCTGGTGATGCGCTTCGTCATCGACGGCGGCGCGGCAGCTTTCGACAACGCTTGCGACTGCGCTGGCGACAGGTTCTCCCCGAAGTTGCCGAGGCCGCCCGGGTTCGCCTTCCCGGCAGACGCGAGCGCCTTCGACTGCGACGCCGACAGGTTCTCCCCACCCTTGAAGACCTTCGTCGGGTTCAGGGTGCTGTTGAGCTTCTTCGACTGCGCGGCCGTCGTGCCCGGCTGGATCGGCGACGACGAGTCAGCCGTCACCCGGTGATACACCGGGTACGTGGCCTTCTTCGTAGACCCGCCCAGCAGGTCGGTGAGCTTGTCCAATCCCACCGACTTGTAGGCGGACTGGAGAATCCCCCCGAGCTGCGATGCCCTCGATTTCAGCGCCTCAATCGGGATCAGATTCGCCGCAGCAGCAGTGAACCGGCCGAGCGTCGGGATGCCGGTCTTGGTGATGTACTGCACCACCGACGACAGGATCGGCAGGACTTTGTCGCCCAGCTCGATCTCCATCACCTGCAAGTTGGACTTGATCAGGTTGAATTGCGCCTGGACGGTCTTCCTTTGCGCCGTTACAGCGGCAGGGAATTTGTCCATGCTGTTGTTGACCTGGACCTGCTTCTTCTCCAGCACGTCCAGGTTATTGACCATAGACAGGATCGCCGACGACGACTTGCCGCCACCGAAAGCACGAGACAGCAGAGCAGCCGACTGCGTCGCACTCAACCCGGACTTGTCCAGGTGGTCCTTCAGCAAGCTGATGGCGCCGATGATGCCGTCCTTGCCGCGCATCGCATCGCCGAGCTGCGTACCCGTCAGGCCGATCTTCTTGAGTTGCTTCGACGCGGCACCCGACGGCGCGGCCAGCAGGGAGATGGACATGCGCAGGCGGGTAGCTGCCGACGCGGAGTCGACGCCCTCATCCGTGAAAAGCGCGAGGGCGCTGCCGACTTGGGAGAGCGTCAGGCCGAAAGTCTTAGCCGTCGGGAGAATTCCCGTACCGAGGGCAGAGACCATGTCCTCCATGGACATGTTGCCCGCGCCGATCGTCGCGTTCAGCGTCCGGGCGGCCTGGTCCATGTTCGTGGCGCCCTTGATCCCGGTACGCCACGCGCCCGCCAAGGCGTTCGTCGTCGCTTCGAGATCCGATCCGCCAACCGCCGCGAGATCGGACGCCGTCTTCAACGCCTTCATGGCATCGACGTTGTCCATGCCGACGGACTTGAGGTGGTACAGCGCCTCGGAAAGCTGCTGTGGGCCCTGCTGCGTGGACTTTCCGAGCGAGAGCACCTGCTTTGACAGGGTCGAGACGTCCTTCGCCGAGGCGCCAGCCTGCGTCTGAATACGGGTCATCTCCGTCTGGAAATCCACCGCCTTATCGGCAGCCACCGCCAGACCCGCAGCGACGCTCCCGGACAGCACGGCGCCGAACTTCGCGGCGCTCTTGATGACTTTCCCGAAGCCGCCGTCGAGCTTCCCGGCCTGCTTGCCGATCTTGTCGAACGCCTTGCTCGCCGAGTCCCGCGCAATGACGTCGAACCGCACACCAGTCGTAGAAATGGCCACCGTGCCCCCCTCGAATTGACGGGAGCACGGTGGCTCGGTGTGGGCTACTTCATCGCGGCGGCCTCAGCCTCATCCGCGGCACGTTCCTCGGCCTCAACGAAGTAGAGGAGCTGCCACAGGGTCAGCTCACGGGAGTCGGTGCGGGCGAGAAGCTCTGCGCGTGTGCAGCCGAGGTCGCGGGCGAGAACGAGGGTGAATCGGAGCCAGCCGCCATCGCCGCCGTCTCCTCCTCGGAGTTTCCCTCCGCCTCCTCCACCTCCTCGTCATCCATCCCGGACAGCCGGGACGCCGCGTCGAACATGCGGGAGATGATGCGGGATGGGTGCTTGCCGAGCGTCGGAGCGTCCTCGTCGCGGAACAGCCGCTTCCCGGACTCGTCCACCAGCGTCCGCACCAGGAACCGCGCCCTGTAGTTCCGCAGGTCCGTCTCGCCCTTCCGACGGCTGGACATCTCGAACGCGTCCCTCTCGGCACCGCTCATGCCCTTCACGAACACGGAGTCGTCCCACTCCGGGATGGGAACCTCCTCGACCTCCGGGTCGGTGGACTTCGCGAGGATCGCGTCGCGGGTCAACGCCATGACAGTTGCTCTCTTTCACGTGATCTTCTTGCTGACATTGGAAATGACACGGTTCACCGCGAGCCGGGCCTTCGGGCCGGCCGCGCGCATCACCTTGTAGAAGTAGGGCTGGGCCGGCTGCTGCACCCACGCGGCCGTATTGCCGAAAACCGGGTGCCTCCACCTCGGCTTCGAGCCCTCCATGTACGCCTGCACGGCCTTGGCGCGAGCGGGCATCTTCCGGCCGTCCACGCGGATGATGACCGAGGCTTGCTTGCCCGCGGTCTTCACCTGGAGGGTGGTCGCACGGGACATCTGCCCCCGCAGGCCCGAAGCCGAGTACGGGCGCGACGACGGGATACGTCGGATGCTCGCCCGCACCGCAGGAACCAACGGCTGGGCCGACTTCCGCAGTTCCTTACGAAAGGCCGCCAGGATCGTCTTGTCGTCCATCTTCCGCAACTCGCGGGCGATGGTGGACAAGTCCTTCCCGCTGTACTTCGCCACGTCAGGCCGGGATGGTGACGTTCTCGCTCGGCTCGCGCGTCACCGTGAAGTTCACGGTGATCGTCGCCGCGTTCGACATGTCGCGGACCTTCGGGACCGAGGAGACCCGCACCGGGAAGACGTCCATGTAGTAGTCGCCGGTGTCGCCCTCGTCCAGCCACACGATGAACCCGCTCTGGTTGCGGGTCAGGAGGCCGCGCACGTCCTGCCCGGACGAGTCCGCGTAGAACGTCAGCGAGCTGTCGTCGGCGGAGATCGTCGAGGGGATCTTCCCCACGAACCGACTGCCGAGGTCCGGGGTGTCCACGGTGTCCGAGGTCACGGACCAGCCGGAGATGTCGGAGACCTCGTCCGACAGGTCGGTGCCCGCGTCCAGTTCGGGACGCGTCGGTGACGTCGGGTTTGCCACGGCGGGCAGCCAGTAGACCTTCGTCTTCTCCGGCCGGAAGTACCGGACGGTGGCGGCGATCGGGGTAGCAGTCATGACTCCTCCTTGGGGGTCTGCGTGCGCCGCCGCTTAGTCGGCTCGCTGTCGCTGTCGGAAGATGCAGAAGCCCCGGCATCGGCCGGGGCGTCGGTGGTGGGCTCGGGATCGGGGGCCGACGCTCTCTTCGGCTTGCGCGGCTCTGGCTCCGGGTCGGTCGCCGGCACCCATCCGGCCGCCTGGTGATGCGGCACCGCCAGCGGCGACACCGTGATGACCTGTCCCGGCAGGTTCGGATGCTCCATCCGCACGCTCTCCGCCATCACGACCCCACCCTCACGACCGCGACCGACATCGAAGTCACACCGTCGTAGGTGATGGACGCCCGGCCCGTGCTGGGGTCCCGGTACGTCGCCGTCAGCGGGATGAAGAAGGTCTTGCCCGCGGCCACGGACACAGATCGATCCGCGACCGCGAGGTCACCGTCCACCGTGCCCGGCGTCGCCAACGTCACCACGTGTGCCGACGCGTCCGCGTTCTTCACCACCAGGAACACCCCGGCGCCGGTCAGCGCCGTATCGCCACCCGAGGTGGCCGCCACAAGCAAGGCGTCCAGTTGCAGCCCCGTTCGGGGCACCACATTCGTCGCAAGAGCCGCCACCGGCCCCGCCTCCTCACGATTCAGAAGAAACCACCGCAGGGCCGCGGCAGACATGGCAGAGTGCGGGCGCACCACACTCAGGGGACGATCCAGGGGGGATCATGAACAGACACATACCGACCGCCGCAGCAGCAGTCGCGGGACTCGTCATCGGCGCAGGCGGATGGGCCCTCCTCGGGCCCACCAAGACGCACACCGTCCACGACACCGCCACCGCGGCGCCAGCGGGGGCAGTCGCCAGCAGCCCAGCCCCGACCGGGACGGGAGGCGGCCACTACACGTCAGCGCAGGCCATCGCCGACAAGCTCGAAGCGGCGGGGTTCGTCGTGTCGATGCTCCACAAGAGCAGCAACGACGGCTCCGACATGGGCATCGATGCCGCCTACGACTTCGACGTCACCGAGAAGCCCGGCGCGGCGCCCGGCGACTCCGGGATCAACATGTTCCGCAACCCCGAGGCAGTGGTGACCTGGACGGGCATGTCGAAGGGCTTCGGAGGGATCGCCGTCACCGGCGACACCTGGGCCGTCAGCCTCGCCTCCGACAACGCTGCATCCGTCAAGCTCAGCAAGGAGATGGCACCGCGCATCGCGAAAGTCCTCGGCGGGACCGTGCAGGAGTAGGTCACAACCGCGTGAACGCGTCCACGTCCACGCCGAACATCACTACCGCGACCGCGCCGTCCGTGTCCTGGGTCTGCGTCAACGTCATACTGCCGGGCTGCACACTCATGGCCGACTGCCCCAGCGTCGGATTGACCGCGAGCGCGGACCCAAGAACGTTGAGGATGTCGTAAGCCCGAGCGCGAGCCGCACGAATGTCGCCGCTGCCCGTCAACACCGCCGCGGCACAGTTCACGGTGTAACGCTCGCGGCTCCGCTGCGTCGACAGGCCCTCCCGGGTGTCCTCGCCGTCGACCGAGGTGACCTCGTCGTCGTGGTAGCCGACCGTGACCGCCTCCGTGGGAGCGCCTTCGGTCACGGTCGGCCCGTCGAACACCACCACGCCGTCGAAGCCGCCCGCGGTGGACAGCGCCGACTTGAACTCCGCGGCGAGAGCATCCAGAACGACGGGAACCGTCGAGAACCACGCCATCAGCCCACCACCACCCTCGGCGACCCCAGCCACTCCAGCGCCTTACGGGGAATCGAGTACATCCAATGCGGATTGTGGATCTCCTCCGGGCCCACCACCGAAGACCGCAGCGCACCCACACCTCGGCGCGTCTCCCAGTTGTGCTGGAGCACCACCAACGCGCCCCGCTTGTAGTTCACCGGCACGTCCTCGTAGCCGGCCTGGTATGTGACCTCCACCAGGCCGCGCACCGGCGGACCGGACAGCACACGCACCAGCCCCGTCTGCGGATCGGGCCGCATCAACGACACGTCCCACTCGTACTCCGTGTACACGGACTTGACGGACGTAAGGGAGATCAGCGGCACCGACCACAGACGGAACCGCCGACCGAAATGGCGATGGCCGTCAACATCCTCAACGACAGTGCGCGGTTCGACGACCTCGTGCATGTAGTCCTCGACAACCGCAGTGATCCCGTCGCAGTACGCCTGCACCTCGTCATCGCACGACGTGTCCGTATCTGCGATGCGAAGCTGCTGCTTGGCCTCCGCCAGGGTCACGATGGACACGTCACGCCTCCGCGTGGGCCGCCACGTACTGCGCCATCACGTCCTCGGGGATCGCGCCACGGGCCGGCACCTCGACGCTGTTGTCCTTCGCCCACGCCCGGACGTCCTTTGCGGCCGGTTGCGCGGCGGCGGATGCGGGTTCCGATGCGGTCGGCTTCGAGTCGTCGCCCTCGTCGCCGGTCGCGGCCTTAGGCACCTTCACCGCCTCCTTCTGCGGCTTCAGGGCCTCCTCGACGCCGTCCGTGTCGAAGTGCACGGTGATCGGCTCGAACTCCGCGCCGTAGACGTCCAGGATCGGGTGACCAGCCCGCGCGAAGGTCTCGCCGGCCTGGAGCACGATCTGCCGTCCCTGCCAGACCACGGCCGCAGTGCGCCGCGCGACCAGAATGTCGCCTGCCATGACGATCTCCTCTCTCCGGTGAGGGCCCCGGCGGATAGCGCCGGGGCCCAGTGGCAGGTCAGGTCGGGCTGACGACGTTCAGGACGCGGATCGCGTTCGGGACGATGATCTTCGAGTTGTTCGACCAGTACGCGTAGATCCCGCGCTGCCCGGTCGGGCGGCCGTTCGCGCCGAACAGGTGCGGCACCAGCTCCACGCTCATGCCGATCCGGTCCACGATCAGGAACCCGGTCTTGAAGTCCCCGAAGGCCAGCACCAGGTTGTCGCCGCCGCCAGTGCTCTCGATGGTGCCGTCCATCGACGACACCTCGTAGGCCGAGTAGCCGATCAGCTCCGGCGGCTGGCCGGTCTGAAGACGCGCCCACAGGTCGCCGGCGAGCCCGCCCTTGCTCTGCGCCGCCGCCCGAACCTTGTTGTAGATGGTCTTGTTGCCCAGCCACGTCGCGCGCGGACGGAACCGCGGAGGCAGCGCCGTCTCCAGCGCGAACAGGTCGTCCGGGATCGTCAGCGCGCCCGCACTGCCCGACTGGCCGACCTTCTGGCCCGCGCCGATCGTGCCGATCACGCCGCCCGGGTTGGTGCCCGTGCCGTCGCCGGTGATGAACGACCCGGCCTCCTCAGTGTCCTTGGCGTCCTGGAGCAGCATGGTGACCTCGCCGCGCATCTCGTTCCACGAGCGCTCGATCTCCACGGAGAACGGCACGAAGCCCTGCACCCGAGTGGTCGTCACGCTGGGCTGGCCCAGGGTCGGCGTCGAGTCGGGAGCC
The DNA here is from genome assembly GCF_016756395.1 of Streptomyces sp. SN-593. Classification (NCBI taxonomy): domain Bacteria; kingdom Bacillati; phylum Actinomycetota; class Actinomycetes; order Kitasatosporales; family Streptomycetaceae; genus Actinacidiphila; species Actinacidiphila reveromycinica. Next base: position 6,934,065 of record NZ_AP018365.1, on the reverse strand, counting down.
TGGTCGCCCTCCGAGCCACGCGTCACGGTGACGCCCGCGGAGGTGACGCCCTCCCACGCCTTCCCGACGATCTGCTCGACGCGCGCGACCTGCCGCAGCGGGTTGATCACGCCGCTGGAGGTGAGGATCACCGTCGGGTCGAGCTGGAACGGCACCGCGTAGCCGCCACCTGCGTCCACGCCCAGGCTGAGGGCGCGGTGCTCCTCACCGGTCAGGCCGTTGACGCTGAGCTTCTGCATCATCTTGCCGAACGCCCGGTTGTAGATCGGGCTCCCGGTGGTGAGCATGCGACGCGCCAGGGTGCCGTGCTCGTCGTCCTTCGTGTCGACCAGGTACGACGCGCGCTCCTGGGCCGCCTCACGGGACTCCGCGCCCGGGAACTGCGCGATCTCGATCGCGCGCATCGCCCGGTCCCGCAGCATCCCGGCCGCCTCCTCCGGGTTCCGCGCCTGCGTGCGGATCGAGGTCGTGTCGTACACGTCCACCCCGATGTGCACCGCCGGCGCCTGCCGACCGCCGCCGAGGAAGCCAGCCCGGTCGGTGCGCTCCGTGGCGCCCGGGTTCGCGGCGAGCACCGCCTGGAGCTGCGCCTGACGCCGCTCGCTGTCCGCGAGCGCACGACCGTGCGTCTCGTTCTCCTCCAGCAGCCCGTCCCACTCCTGCTGGAGTTCGGCGGGCATCGTCGCACCGGAGTACTCGCTGTCGATCTCCTGGAGCCGGGCCCGGATCTCGCTCTGGCGAGCCGCCCGCTCCTCGACCGTCATGCGGTCGTCCATGTCTGTCCTCGCTTCGTTCGTCGAGCGGTTGGTGATGTTCGCCGAGTGCGTGTGCGGCTCGGATGCGGCTCCGGAAGGTGCGGTCGGCGTGACGGCGGCTCCAGTGCCATGCACAGCGGCTGGAGTGCGAGGGGCCGGCTCGGTGCGTCCCGAAGTGCTGGGCCAGGAGGCCGGGATCAGGCTGGACAGCCCGAGTTCCGCGGCCCGCTGGGTGATGTGGGCGCGGACGTCGTCCGCGGTGGTGCTGTCGACTGCCACGAGCGCGGTGTCGAGGTCGGCGCGACCGTGGTGGTCCAGATCGCGAATCGGGCATGCCCCGTCGGGCATCGTCCAGCCCTGCGCCGTGGCATGGGCAACGGCTGCGGCGTCGAGGTCGGCGACGTTCGGCGCGTCCAGGTTGCCAGAGGCGCCCTGAGACCGGACGCCGACGATCGCAGCGTCCGAGTAAGCCGGGATCGGCGTCGGCCCATACTCGATCAGGGCGATCTCCTGCCGGGTCACCAGCGTCCGCTGACCTGTCGACCGGTCCGGTAGGTACGGGCCGGTCGGCGTGGACTTGATGAACCTGCCGGTGAACGACTGCCCGGTGATATCGCCGTTGCGGATCGACTCCAGCACGGCGTCAGCCAGCGGGGTCTTGTTGTACCGGGTGACCGTCAGCAGGCCCTTGCCGTCCGCGCGAGGTGCTTCCAGCGGAACGCCGATCGGCACCGACCCCGACTCCGATGGCGTCCCGTGCAGGGTCTTCGCGTGGTTGTAGAACACGCCGATCCGACCCGCGCGCTCCTGGACGGTCTTGTCGAACGCCGTGCGGGCGATCTGCTCGTCGTACTCGCCATCCTGGTCGACGATGAACGTGGGACTGTCGAACACCGCGGCGTAGGCCGTCACGGTGCGGCCGTCTCCGCCAGCTCGGATCTGGATGTCGTCGAGCGCGAACACGCGCGAATGCAGGTTCTGATCACCGGTCACTGCCCGGCTCCTTCCGCTGGGGTAGCACCGCCATGGGGCTGCTGCTCAGCCGGCGGTACCGCCGGGGCGTTGGGGTTGAACGGCTCCTGGCCGTTGCTCGGCGGCAAGAGCTGCACCGATGTGAGGCCGGTGTGCTTGAGCAGGGACATGTCGTTGTTCAGGACCGCCTGCGTCGCCGAATCCGGGGTGAACCCGTCCCGGACGAGAGCGGTGATGGTCTGTGCTTGGGTCTGCTGAATGCGGGACAGCACCTCGGCGTCCTCCCGCATGAACGCCACCGACCGGGTCGTATACCAGAGAGACGATCCGGAGTCGGGCGGCGTGAGCAGTGGCTCCAGGGATGCTGCGGCGTTCGACCACAGGTGCTCCAGCGTCCCGTCGGACAGGCGCCGCCGGGCGCTGGAGAAATTCCCTGCATTCAGTGCGGACCCTTGCAGCCCCTCCGAGAAACCCACCCAGGACGGCGGGACACCGGCCGCCGCCGCGAGACGCGACTCGCCCTTGCCCTGCGTCGCGGCGAAGTCGAGCTGCCGCATATCCGCGCCGATCACCTTCGGATCGGCGCCGCCGCCCATGTACAGGGTCCGGTAGGCGTTCGCGACCCCGGTGTGCTCCTCCTCCATCAGCTCCTTGAATGCCTGGACCTGCTGAAGCTTCACTGATGGATCGAACTTGATCGCAAGGTTCGGTGTGGCCGCGTTCTGGAAGAAGCGGGCCTTGTGCTCCGTCGCCATCGAGTCGGCCTGCAACTCCCGCAGCACCGGCGTGATCCACGACATGCCCAGAAAGTGGAAGTCCGGGTCGGGGATCGGCGCGTAGTGCGCCATCCTCCCGTTGGAGCCGTCCGCCGGGTAGAACCGCATCGGACCCGACGGCGGGTCATACACGTAGCCGGCGACCTCGACGTCCGGCGCCTCGGCCGGATTGTCGGCGTTCGTCTGCGACCCCAACACGATGATCACCCACTGCGGCGGCAGGACGTTCAACCGGTCCGCGCGAGTACGCCGCACGTAGGAGTTGCCGGCCGTCGATGCGTTCCACTCCATCCGACCCAGCAGGTCGCCCGTTGTGCCGCCCGGCCACGGCCGCTCCAGCAACCCAAGCTCCGGCGAGCCGAACAGGTCCGTCGGGGCGCCACCGGAGAACCGCGTCCACTGGAATCGGGCTTGGCTGAAGATCTGCTGCCGGGCCAGGATCAGCGAGAAGATCGGCCCGTTCGTCTTCGCTGCCGCCGCCGTAGTGAGGGCGACAGCCTCCTGGTCGATGGTGTTCATCGTGGTCTGGACGATCGGATAGTCCAGGCCGCCGAACCCGAAGTACTGCGCCCACTGGTTCAGATCCAGCGGGGCATCCCGTGAGCCGGTGCGCGCCGCGGCGCGCTGCGCCTCAATCCGTTCGAGCAGCCCCACGACGGGCCTCCTGCCATCCGATTCGGAGCGCCGCCGCCACCCAGGCCACGCCCAGCCAGACCAGCCCGCAGCCCTTCGCCGCCAGCCAGCCCACCCCGAACAGCAGGCCGCCCAGGACAGTCAGGACAGTGCGCCAGAACCGGATCCTGCGGGCCTCCGCGGTGATCTGATCCAGCGGGATCTGCTCGCTCCACGCCGCCACGACGCCCCCTCACCCAACGAGTACGAACGGAGCCTGTGGCTCCTCGACGCCGTATGTCGCATGACCATGGCGAGCCAGCGTCACCGCCACCAACGGGGCAATGACCGCACCCGACTTCGGCCTCGACCACGCCCACGCCTCTGCAAGCGGCCGGGTCGCGACCCCGTCCACCGCCGTATCCAGGGGGGTCTGCCCGATGTGCCGGAACCGGTCGTTGGCGATGTCGTCAGCAAGGGCGCCGCACGCCTGCGCGTACTCCCGCGTCCCCATCATGTGGAGCCGCCACGCGTCGCCCAACGGCTCCTTGTCCAAGGTGAACCCGCGCTCCAGCAAGCTCTTCTCCAGCGACCCAGCCGGCCCCGCCGGGTCCACGATCAGCGCCACCGGTGTCGGCTCGATCGATTCGAACAACTCCACCAGCCGGTCAACCACCCACCCGGTGCCCTGTCGGTGCTCCACAACCTCGCCGTGCACCAGGCCATCCGATCGCCGGCCTGCCACCGCGATCGACGTCGTGGACCGGTCCGGGGTGATGTCCACCGCCAGCGCCACCGTGCCCTCCCGCTTCGACTCCTCGTCGAGGCAGGCAGCCCAGTCGCCCGGCTTGATCGGGGTCTCCCCGCCGATCGGGTCGTCCCACCAGCCCATCCGCTCGCGGGCGTACTCGGCGGGGGGAAGACCGCGGCGCTCGCCGAGGATGTACTCCACGGTGATGCGCCGGCCTACCGCCGGGTTTGCGCGCTTTACCAGGTCGAGGTTGTCGCACCCGCACCCCTTCACGTCCTGGGCGTGCGTGCACGTCTCGCCGTCCGCGCACGCCTCATTCGGGGGTGGCGCGCACCACTCGAAGTACGTCAGCGACGGGTCTCCGCCCTTGCGGCCACGATCACGGATCCCGCGCAGGACGCCGGAGTCGATGAGCCCAGCCGACGAGCCGTACACCACCTGCGGGTTCGGGCGCGCCGCCAGGGTGGGGAACAGCGACCCCATGTGCGTCGGCTGCAACGCGAACGCCTCATCAAGGATGATCTTGTCTCCGGAGAGACCACGACCACCCGTCCGCGTCCGCGCCTTGAACATCAGACGACGATCCCCGTGAAGCTCGATCGCCTCGTTCCCGCTCCCTCGGTGAATCTGCTTCACCCGGGCGGCGAATCTCGGCGTATCCATGATGAGCTGCTCCATGTCCCGGAACGCCTCCTGCGCCGTCCGGAACTCGTGAGCCGACCACACCACGAGTCGCTGGTCAGTGATGAAGAGCCAGCCCAGTGCCGCCATCTTGAACAGCCCGGTCTTCATGTTCTGCCGGCCCACCACGACCGCGGCCTCCAGGGCGGCCACCTTGTCCGCGCTGTCTACTGCGAAGATCGCATCCAGGATCAGGCGCTGCTCCAGGTCCGGCACGAACCCGGCCAGCTTCGACAACTCGGCGACCTGCGCCCCGTAGGTGTCCACGTGCGGGGGCACCCACGAAAAGGCCGGCTCAACGAGCCGCGCGCTTGCGCTGCACATGCGCCCTCAACTCGTCAATGGGATCCGTTTCCACCTCGGCGCCAGCCGTAGCCGCCGCAAGGGATGCCCGAAACTCCTTCACGAGCGCCGCCAGCGACGCCCCTGACTCCTGCTCCGCACCGTCAATCCGCCGAGCCAACGCCAAGGCCACCTGGCCAGCCGATGTCTCCGCACGCGCAACTGCGGCAAGCTCGGCGCGCACCACCTCGGCGAGCGCGCCATCCCCTTCGTCGTCGGCCGGCCGTGGAAGTACCTTGACGTCGGCCTCGACGCCGCCGGGGCGGCGTTGTGCGCGCTTCTTGCACCGCTCGGAGCAGTACCGGGCCGAAGACCGCTTAGCCTCGAACTCTTTGCCGCAGTCGCAAGTCCTCACCATTGGGATCCCTAGCCGATCAACGCCAGTTGCTCACCCATCGGCCGAACGCCCTTGGCGACGTTGCACGACAGGTGCGCCAACTGCACGTTGGCCCGGGTGTCGTCACGACTTTCCGAGATCGGCACCATGTGATCGATTGAAGGCGACAGCGGGTTCGGGCGCCGCAGCCGCATGTTCACGAGAAGCCCGCATAGTCCGCACCGGAACCCGTCCCGCGCGGCAATCTGCGCCAGGGTGTACGACTCCGACACGATGTCGTCGCCGCGCCGCTGCCGGTTCTTGCGCCGATACCGCTCCAGCTTCCGCTCGGCCTGGTGCTCCAGGCAGAGCGGTATCGTCCCCCGGCTACGCACCTGCACGCCGCAGTCGGCGCACGGCCGAAGGGGCAGGCGTGCCCTACCCGCGACCGTCGCCAGCGACTTATTGGAGCAAGAGGTCGAACAGTACGAGGCGTTACCCACGCTCAGGAACGCGCTTCTGCAGTGGAGGCATTCGCGGCGCCGCGTCGCCCGGCGGCACTGACGACACTTCCGTTCGCCAGCCGGGAGCGATGTGGAGCCTCCCCAGAGCAACTTTCCGCAGGTTGAACACGGCGTATCGGGCTTACGAGCCATGAGGCCTCCCGGAGATGCGGAAGCCCCGAGCCGGGAGACTCGGGGCTTCCTCCCAGCCGTGATCAGCGACTGGTGCCTGTGAGGATTGCCGCACGACGGGTGTCCCGTCAGCGGTCCCGCTTGAACGCTCCTCTCGGAGCGGCGAAAAGAATCAAGAACGAATGGACCCCATTGGCTTGACTAAGCCTCTGACCTGCGAGAACCTAGTTGCAACGGCGGAACGGACGCCGAGGTCACAAGCCCTGATCGCTCAGAAGATGAGCGAGAGGGGCTTTTTTCGTGTCCCGGGACGCAAAGCCTCACGGACGGATTCGTTCACTGGGGGCGGGGTCAGGAGACGATCATGAACCCGTGTCGGACATGCCCCCCTCGTCCCGCCTGTCGTACTATGTCCGTTTTGATTGGTTCACCAAGCTTCAGAGGTTCGCATGCCCTTTGACCTGCGGCGATTGGCGTTGCCTCGCTTGGCGCCTTCGCTGCGGTTGCACGAGGCGTGAGCGAAGCCGCGGTAGGCACTCCGGTCGGCGGTGTGGTCGAGGTCGAGGGCTTGGCCCTTGAGCATGGGTGCGCCGCAGTGGTGGCAGGGCCGGCCGTATGCCTCGGCGAGTAGCGCTCGCCGAATCCGTTGATGGTCGGTTCCGTAACCGCGGTCGCTGGTGGATGCCATCGCGTGGTGTCACCTCACTCGGCGGTGCGCCTGCCGTGTCCCTATGGCGGGGCCACCTACCGGGTGACCACCCGTACCGCCTGGGCGCCCTGCTGTTCTGCGACGGTTTGGGTGAGGTCCCGCACCCGCTGGTACTTCTCGTCGGTGGTGTGCCCGTCCCACGTGGCTTCGCCGTCGGGCACGTGGGCGAACAGGTCGAGGTCGCGCTGGGCGATGTGCCAGGACCACTGTCCGCTGGGGGTGTCGAGATAGACGATGCGCCAGTCGGGGTCGCTGGGGTCGTCGGCCATGGTGGACGGCAGGATCGCGGCGAGGTGCGCCACCAGGTGGGCACGCTCGCGGTACACGGCGATGAGCTGGGCGCCGGCTTCCTCCACGCGCGCTCGGGCGCTGCGGGTCGCGGCCAGAAGGTCGGAGTCCCACTTCTCCATCGTCCGCTCGGCCTCGCGGTCGACCCGCTTGATGTACTCCCGCGCTTCGGCAAGCTGCTCGATGAGTTGCTCTCGCGTGGGCTTGATGCGCGGCTCCCACCACTCGGGCGGTTCGACGGCGAGCGGGACGCCGATGTGGTTGCGTGCGATGTCGTTGCCGGTTTCGTCGCGCACCTTGTCGCCGAACTCGTTGGTGACGTACACCTCGCACCGCAGGGTGCGCTGGTCGCCGTCGCCTTGGATCTCCACGTCGGCGTCGACCGGCACGTCGTTGGGGTTGATGCCGTTGGCGGTGAGCCAGTCGCAGACCTCCTGGCGCCGGTCGTCGGTGAGCGCGGCCATCATTCCTCCAGGTGTGTGGACGCCCCGTGCCTGGAGTCGCGGGGCGTCCTTCCCGCCGGGATCAGCGGCGGGCGTGTTTTGGTTGTGGGGTGCACCCGGAATCGAACCGGAGCCGCGACCTGAACCCGTAACGTTCATGCACCCGGAGCCCCCAGACGGTGTCGAACCGCCGGCCTTCCCCTTACGAGGGGGACGCTCTACCGCTGAGCTACAGGGGCTGGTTGTTCAGGGCGCGCCGCCGTTCCGGATTCGAACCGGTACTGGCCAGCATCGGACGACAGCCTTCGTCTGCCGGCGGCGTCCCCGTCTTGGTGGCGGCCTGCGCCCGTCCCTGAGGCTGGGCCGCTCGTGTGTGCCCCTGCCGTGGCGCGTCTGTGCGCGGGGACGGGTCTGGGGCGTCCGTGGTGGAAGGTCCGCGCGGCCCGACCCGCAGCGGGCCGCGCGGTGCAGGCGTCGCCTTCTGGCATCGGCCTGCGGGCCGCGCGACGGGGGTCAAGCGCGGCGTCTGTGTGGTCAGGCGGCTCGTTGGCCGCGCTGCGGGGTCGGCTTGTACCGGGCGGCACGCTCACGGATCTCCGGTAGCGCGTACATCGTCTTGTACTCATGACCGTTGCCGGTGAGCCGGCCGTTTCCCGCGAAGCGCTGGATGGCGCCGCGTGACGCCCACTTGCGAATGACGGCTTCGGGTACGCCGGTCTCTGCGGATGCCTCGTTCGCGAACACGAGGTCTTCGACTTGCACTTCGACCGGACGCATGGGCACCTCCGGGAATGCAGAAAGCCCCCGACGAATCGGGGGCCTGAGGTTTGCAGAAGGCGCACGTGTCCTTCGTTGAAGGCACTGTGACATATGACGATCACACGCGCAAGCCCGATCGATCGGGATTTGCGTGCGTGTCGTGGGTGGTCAGGCGGCCGTGACTCGTTCGGCAAGTGGTAGTTCGAGTACGCCGATCCGGTCGTATTGGGTGTCGCAGCCTGAGCAGCGGGCTCCGGGCGTAGAGACGGTGACGCGAAGGATGCCGCCACAGGGGCAGGTGACGGCGATTCGGCGTTCGGGGCGTTCGCCGGTGGTTTGCCGTCGGCAGGCGCGGACGAGTTGCGCGAGTTCGTCGGCGAATTCGGCGAATGCGGGGTGGTCGCTGGATGCCCAGTCGAGGTTGTTCCGCAAGGCGCCCACGACTTGGTCAAGCTGCTGCTGGAGGTTGCCCCGCCAGCGGGGGTGGGTCCAGCCGAGGATGTCGTGCCAGTCGACGAGCCACGTCTGCAACACGGTGACGACGCCGCCGCGGGCTGCGAGGTCGAGGGGTGCGAGCCGGACCGGCAGGGGTGCGGTGCGGCCGGCTGGCGCTCGGCCGTCGCTGATGGATGCTCCGGGGGCCATGCAGGCGGAGAGTTGGGCGTAGAGCCCGGTTGGTCCGGGGAGTGCGTTGAGGTCGCGTTCGGCGCGGTCGCGGCAGATTCGGCAGGCGATGCGGCCGAGTTCGTCGGTGCGGAGGTCTCGGTGGCAGGCGGTGCAGGTGGGCCACTGGTAGTCGGCGGCGTCCGTGACTGGCATGGCGTGCTCCTGGTCGTGCGGCGGATCAGGTGGTGGCGGGCGCGGGGATCGTCCAGCAGGCGTCTACGCATTCCTGCATGGCGTGCTTCTCGCGGTCCCAGTCGTGCGGGTATCCGGCCTCGTCGAGGCGGTGTGCGATGTTGTCGATGCCGCCAAGCTGGTCAACCGCCCACAGGAGCCAGCGGCCTCGGTCGGTGAGCCATGAGCCGCCGATGACCGTGCCGTGTTCGAGGAGACCCGCATTGGTGAGTAGGCCCATGACGACGTAGTAGGCGCCGTTGGTGCCGCACCGTGCTTCGGCTTCCTTGTAGCGCTGGTTCTCGTAGAGCGGCGCGAGGCTGAGGATCTGGTGGACGAGGGCGCGGGCCGACTGCGGATCGCCGCAGCCGCAGAGCGGCACGTCGTCGGCGAAGATCAGATAGAGGTGGCTGGCGATGTCGTCGCTGGTCACGATGCCTCACCCCCGAACCGCCACGGCTGCCGCTGGAGCCCTTGCAGAAGCTCCCTCTTCGCGACCTCGCCCGCCGCCTTGAGCGCGCCCTCGTCCACGATCAGCAGCTCCCCTGCCGGGCATGCCGGGCTCGCCCGCACGGTGATGATGTCGGCGACGCCCGCCTGATCAACGGCTGCGCGGATCTGGTGCTCGCGGTGCGGCTCGCAGTACACCGTCCGCTTCGACTCCTCGCGGGCGATCTCCAAGAAGCGGATCTCGGTGACCATCTGGTCGTACAGGCTCTCGCTCACCACGACTTCCTCTCCGACTTGAGCACGGTCCGAAGCATCCCGGGCGTAACCACGATCCGGTTGGCGAGGGTTTCCACGTCCTGCCGGAACGCCCGGTGTCGGGCCTCCTGCGCATACAGCTTCTCGCGCAGGTCGGCGTCCTCCTGGTGCCACAGCAGGTGCATGGCGCGGTCTGCGGCATTCGCCACGGCCACCGGGTCGGTCGTGTCCACGTCGAGGGTCGCGCGCCACCGGCGGTCCATCGTGTCGTCGCCAACCCCGCAGGCGACTACACCGTCCACGGGGCGCCAACTGATCCACCAGCCGGAGAATCGCATGGCGTGGCCCGTCTTGGGGTCGGGGTAAATGACCTCGATCTCCCCGTGTGGCCAGCCACCCGGGGCGTACTCGATCTCCCAGCCGAGGGCCTCCAAGCGCTCCAGGAGTGCGTCGAGGAACTCGCCGTGGGTGTGGGTGTCATCGCTCATCGACGCCTCCGCTTCACTCGGTTCTTCTGCCGTCGCCGGTACGCGTGCCCGTCGACCGCGAGGCGCAGACGCTCGACGGGCAGCGCCCACAGGCCGGGCGGATCGCATTCGGGGCAGCGGTAGATGCCATCCGCTCCGCGGTACAGGCGCGGCCGGTGCGTCTGGTGGCGTTCTGCGGCAGTGCCCCACGTGTCGCGCAGAACCTCGTACTCGCTCATGCCGACAGTGTGCGCCCGGCGGCCGACAGGGCTGGCGTCGATCGATGGTTGATCCGCACCACGGTGCCCGCGACGTAGTTCAGCCCTGCGGTCCCGGCCACTCTGGGACGTATCTGTCTGCCATGGGTGTGGGATTCCGGGAAGCACCCTCGCCAAACAAGATCTTCGGCGTACCGTCGTCATCCCACTGGATCACGGGCACCGGCGGATTTCGGAATCCCATGTCGGCCATGTCCCAGCCCCACCGTGCCGCAGTCCGCATCACCACTTCGACCGCGTCGCGTCGCAACGCGGTCGTGTCCGGCGATGGCACAAGGAGGTCGGATACCGGCTGATCCGCGGCTGCGAGGACGTCATCACTGGCTGCGGCCGTTACCAGTGCATCCCGCGTCGCGTTTAGATTGGCCTCGAACTCCGCCGGGCCCACGCGGCCCCTCACGTCCCGACTGTCCAGCCATCGCCGGAACCAGGCGCCCATGTCCGGGTTGCGCTTGAACCCCCGCGACACCACGAAGATGCCCACCAGCACGACGACGGGCCACTTCAGCGACGAGATGAACTCCAGGACGCTCACGATTCCCCCTCACGCCAGGCGAGCAGTCTGGCAGCTACATGACCCGGATGCGGGGCGTCGGAGGGATCGGAAGGTCGTAGGGCAGCTCCCATACGAGATCGCCCCTGCGGCAGTGGATGCGCAGCTTGATGGGTTTGCCGTCCCACTGATCGCGCCACCGCTGATCGCGGTTTGCCCCTTCCTGCCACGCGGGCGGGCGGGTGCGCTCAACGGCGATTGGCCTTCCGCGCCCGACGACCAGCGGAAATGCCGCGATGCGCTGTCCGTGCGCGTCTGCCTCGTCGATGCCCGGGCGAAAGCGGTACGGCCCCCACGTGTGGGCGTCGATCTGCTCCTGCGTCATCCCGGGGTGCGGTAGCCGCAGCGTGCGGTCTCGGTCATCGCTGGGAGTCACCTCGATCACGATCTCATCGAGTCGACTGAGCGCCGCTGGTCCGCGGAGCTGTACGTCGAGGGTGGCGTGGTCGCCCTGTTCGCCAGCCAGTGCGATCTCGAATTGTGGGGCAAGCTCGCCTTGGCGGCGGTCGCGCTCGATCCGTGCAAGCGCCTCGGCCGTGCGATTCGCCGACTCGGCGGCGGTGGTCGCTTCCTTGGCGATTCCGTTCGCGCGGGCCGCCGCCCACCACGAACCGCCGGCCGCGACCGCGCTGAACCCTGCGGTTGCCGCGTTGGCCCAGTCGGGCCAGTTCGAAGACATGGGCCGTGATCGTAGCGGGGCGGCGGGGGGCTTGTGTCACGAATCGAGAACACGTCACGCAGATGTGCCCAAGGTCCGATCAAATGGCGTTCCGCAAGCAAGGGGGAAGCCTCATGTATGTTCCGTCCGATGCACTGGCAGGCCGTTTCGTGCCACCGCCCGGCCGCATGCCGGCTTTCCACCTCGTCGAGTACGCAGGCGCCTTGCGCCTCTGTGAAGACGCAACCGGACTCCTCGTTGGACCCACCAACCGGCATCTTGCCGCGGCCGGCATGTACGTCACCAACGCCCGTGGCGAGAAGTACCACGCCAGAGCTGCCCGCGCCGCAGACCTACGCCCCGGACAGCCGCTCCGGCTGGTGCCCGAGCCCGACAACCCCCATGATCCTTTCGCTATCGCCGTGCACTCCGCGGACGGCATCGGCCCGGTGGGCTACATCAACAAGCAGAAGGCCCGCGCTTGGTCGAAGCTGCTTGCGACTGGCGCGAAGTGGGGGACGATCAGCATCCGAGGAACCGGGCCAGGCCAGGCATGCAACGGCCTCGCGGTCCTGTCCGCGAGCCCGGCCGTCATCCGTCACCTTCTCTCGCCCCGGCCAGCGGGACTTCCGGCGCCGGCTTTACTGCGGAGTGCCAACTGACGCTGCGGTCGCTTCGGTTAGCCCGTCTCCGCTCCGCCGCCGGACTTGGCCGAGCTGGCGGCGGAGCGATGGTCATGCCGGGGCGCCCGGGTGTTGCCGGTCGTGGAGTTCTGCGATTTCGTGGAGTTGGGCGAGGCTGGGCCACTTGATGTCGAAGGTGTAGACGCGGGGGTCCTTGTCCGGCGTGTCGTCGCAGCCCTTGCAGATGAGGGTGATGAGGGTGTCGCCGGGCTTGGTGAGGGCGTCGGCGACGACGTGGTAGCGGTAGGTGTCGATCACGTGATCAGTCTGCTCCTTCCTACACGGTCAGGTTGAGGTGTGCGCCGAGGTTGATGGGCGGGTCGGCGTCCTCGATGGGGGGGACGCTGATGGGCACGGTCGGGGTTCGGTCGTGGACCGTCACGGCCGTGTACCGCTCGACCCGATGTCCGCAGGTGCAGCCAGCATCGTGGCAGTGCTGGTCGCGGGGTGCGCGCTGGCTGTCGCGGGTGGGGCGCGGGTGGGGCAGATCATCGGGTCTCCTTCGTCCGGGTGATCGTGTTGCGGGTGATGGTGGTGAGTGCGGCGATGGCGCGGAGGATGTTGGCGAGGTCTTCGAGGGTCACGGCACTCCCTGGTGGCGGTTCGCGTGGAGGCGGTCGGCCTTACACCTCCGTAGAAGAGAGCTGGCGCGGTGTTGTGACAGCGCCCCGTCCCTCGTCAAAGCCACCAGGTGGTCGCCCCGCGCCCGGCCGGTTTGGTTCGGCCGGGCGCGGGGGCGGGCGGTCAGGTGTGCTTGCGGCGTGCGCGGAGTAGGGCGATCTGGAGTCCGAGGCGGGTGCGGGCGCGACCGGCAGCGACGCGGCGCATGCCGATCCACGCCTCCCACTCGAACGGACCGCGGCCGGTGACCTCGACGTCGAACGAGTCTGTGAGGGTGAGCGGCGTTGCTTCGGTCCACGAACCGTCGGGGTTCTGCTGCATGGTCTGTTCGGTCATCGGTGGATCTCCTTCGGGCAGTCGCTCGGGTAGTGCCCGTCGTTCGGGCAGTCGCTGACGCCGCAGGCGTTGCAGTAGCCCGAGGTGGTGTGGTCTTGCTGGTCGTGCCCGCACCCGCAGCGGTGGGTGCACGGCACCTCGGCCAGCCGGTCGCCATCGAGGGCGGCGTTCAGCGCTGCCCAGGTCGGCCCCCACGAGGCGGGGTCCTCGCGGTCGGCCTGTGCGCGTAGCTCCCGGACGCGGGTGAGCGCGGCCTCGGCCCGCTCGCGCGCCTCGTCAGCCACCCGGCACGAGTCCAGAAGCCGGGCATGCTCCCCGCACGTGGTCTCCCAGGTGATGCGGTTCTCGTAGTCGCGCACGGTCGCCTCCGCCTGCTCGGCGCGGCGCCGGTCTTCGGTGGCCTGCTTGTTGAACCGACCGACGGTCTCTTCCTCGTAGCGGGCCTGCGCCGCACGGGCCTCGGCGAGTTGGCGCTGGTGTTCCTCGGCCTCGCCGGCGAGCCGGGTGCACTCGGTGTCGGCGCGGTCTCGGCCGTCGCGGATCTCGGTGGCGCGCCCGAGCAGGTACGGCCAGTCGGCGGTGGTGGCGTCCGCGCCGAGCGCGGCGGCGAGCTGCCGCCGGTGCTCCTCGTGGGCCGCCCGCTCGGCGGCCAGCGTGGCGGCGGCGACGCACTCGGGGCGGGCGCATTCCTCAAGGAGCCCTGCGTGCGCGGTGAATCCGTCGGCGGTCTTGACGACGGCGTGCATGGGGCGCTGCTGGGTGTCGGGGGTGTCGGTCACGGCTGGTCTCCCATGGCGTACTGGATCGCGGCGGCGATCTCTTCGTCGTGCTCCCGCTGGTTCGCGGCGTCGATGGCGTCCTGGGTGCACAGGAGTTCGTCGCCGACCGTCCAGCCGTTGTCGCGGGCCCAGGCGCGGGCGGCGTCCTCCGACTCGAACAGGGTGGGTGTGCCGTCGTCGTGTTCGGCGGGGATACCGCAGCGGTCGCAGTCGAGGGCATAGGTGGGCTTGGTGAGCGGGGTGATGGGCATCAGGCGGTCTCTCCGTCAAGGGTGGGCTGGTTCAGCGGCATGGGTTCGGCGGGCATGAGCCGGTCGAGCGCGGCCTGGTGCTCCGGGTCGGTCTCGGGGCAGATCAGCGCGCCGCTGGTGACGGGCCACCGGTACGACCGGGCCACGCGCCGCGCTTCGTCCTCGGTGGCGAAGTGGACCTCGGCCTCGGAGTCCGGGTCGCGGAGGGGTTCGCCGCAGGCGTCGCAGACGGCGCTGTAGCAGGCATGGGCGCGGATCACGGCTGGAGCTCCTCGGGGGCGCGGCATCGGGGGCATGTGACGGGCGTGGTCGGGTCGAGGGCGGTGTCCTGCTTGCGGCCCCACGGGTCTTCGAGGTGGACGTGCAGTCCGCAGGCAGTGGTCCGGGAACCGACCGGGGCGACCGCGTGAACGACGCGGCCACGGGCGAGGCGGACGCGCGCCAGTTCGGCGAGGTGAATCACGGCTGGTCCTTCGGTGCGAGGTGGACGACGTTGGTGCGGCGGGGCTGGGGGGCTCCGGAGCAGGTGGGGCAGTAGTCGTTGCCGTCGGAGTGGGAGAGCCAGCCGAGTTGGCCGCCAGCCGCGCGGGCCTGGTCGAGCGTCAGGGCCTCGGTGTAGAGCTGGCTGGTGCACAGGCCGTACTGCGATTCACGGTCGCAGTGGAGGGTGATGCGGGCGCTCACTTCGCCTCCCACTGCGGGCAGCCGGTGGCGATCCCGGCGGTGATGTCGTGCTCGGCGCCGCAGGACTCGGGCCATCCGGGGTGCTCCGGGTACGGGCCTTCCTCGGCGGGCTCGTAGTGCACGCACGTCTTGCAGGAGCGCACTTCCGGGTTGTGCCAGCAGCGGGCGATGTGCTGCTCGGTGACGGTCTTCTTCGCCCGGGAGCGGGTGCAGAACGGGCAGCGGTAGCGGACGACCTGGAGGATGACGGGCAGGGCGGTCACGGCTGGGTCTCCTCGGTATCGGCCCGCACCGCCGAGCGGGCGAGGCTGGCGTTGGCGTGGTCCATGTCGGCCGCGGTCAGTGCGTCCAGGGCGGCGATGACCTCGGCCCGGGACATGCGCGGGACCGCCAGGTACACGCCGGGGCGGGTCTGCACGGGCGGCTGGAGGTGGCAGTGGCAGGGGATGACCCCGTCGCACCCCGGGCAGAGGGCCATCACGCGCCCCCGCCCTGGGGCCGGATGGCGTCGGCACGGGCACGGAGCAGGTTCGCGGCGGCGTCCCGGTCGCGGGTGTCCCACCAGAAGCCGCCGTCCTCGTCAAGTTGAGGCCGGTACGGGATGGCCCCGGGGTGGTTGGCGATCAGGTCGGCGGCGCCACGGAGCACCTGCGCTTCGCGTTCGGCCACCAGCGGCAGCACGGCGTCGGCGAGGGCCGCGATCGGCGCGTACAGGTCCGTGACGACCCCGTGGTGCGACACGGCCTCCTGGATCGGGTGCGCGGCGTGGCACGCGGCCTCGTCCGGGGCGGGGCAGTCCTCGCCGCAGACGTGCACGGCGTCGCGCAGGGCGGTCTCAATCCGCTGCCGCAGCGTCCCGGGGCAGGTGTCGGGGTCGTGGTGCCGCCGCCACGGGACGGCGTGGTTTTCGTGGCAGTCCACGTCGCAGTCGGGATCGCAGTC
The DNA here is from genome assembly GCF_016756395.1 of Streptomyces sp. SN-593. Taxonomy (NCBI): domain Bacteria; kingdom Bacillati; phylum Actinomycetota; class Actinomycetes; order Kitasatosporales; family Streptomycetaceae; genus Actinacidiphila; species Actinacidiphila reveromycinica. The sequence goes on along the minus strand of NZ_AP018365.1, from coordinate 6,918,232 downwards.
GGACGAGCAGACGACCGTCTGCCGCAGCCCGTCGTCGTCCGGCACGGGCGGGGTGGGCACGTGGTGGGGGCAGTCTGAGCGCCGCTTCCAGCCGCCGATCATGTCGACGGTGTCGGTCGGCCCGTAGTACCGGGCCACGCCGCCCTGCCGGGTCCACGGGATGCAGGTGCAACCGTCCAGGCCGAACGGCGCATCGTCAGCGGGCGGCGTGTCGGCGTCCCGCAGCCACAGTTGGGTCTGCGCCGCGTTGCGGCAGTACGCCTCGGGGTGGCCCAGCGGCCGGGCGCACGGCCCGTACTCGCCAGTCCGGTCCGCGCACAGCGGCTCGGTGGGTGTGGTCATGGTGTCCTCCAGCGGGGTGTGATCAGATCGGGGGTGGAGGCGCGCCGGGTAAGAGCCGGCGCGCCTCTCCTGCGTGGTCATGCGCGCCGGCCGTCCGGCTCGTCGTCGGAGTGCCCGAGCAACGCCGCCTGGGTGACGTCGATCAGCCCACGCTCCAGCCAGAACGAAGCCAGCTCGTCCTGGCCTTCGGGCACGACGCACGAGGAGCACAGCCGCCCGGCCGGGGCGCCGGATGCCGGCTTGCCGTTGGGCTGGCCCCACTTGCAGTACGGCATCCCGGCCTGCTCCGCTTCCGTCTCCAGGGCGCGCAGCCGCGCGGCGGTCTCCGGGTAGAAGAACTCGATCTCGTCGAGTTCCCCAGGCTTGGCGTAGGCGCCGCACAGGCATTCGCCGGACATGTGCAGGTGCTCGGTGACCGGGTTGAGCGGCAGGGCATCCGGCCGGCACAGGCGGTGCTCGGCGTGGTCGTGCTGCTCCTGGCAGCGGTGCCGGGCCCGGTATTCGCGCATGTGCGCGTCGGTCCAGTGCACCAGCGGGGACACCCACACGATGGAGCCGTCGGGGTCGATGGCTTCGGCGTTGCGGAAACGCTTGTCGGACTCGGCCCAGCGCATCCCACCCAGGTAGATGATCTTCTTGCGTTCGGCGCGGGGCAGGTTCTTCTGGTCGCCTAGCGTTTCGCGGCGGAACCGCATCAGCGGCTCGTTCTTGAGCTGCCGGTACATGACCTTGTGGCCAGCCGGCCCGGGGAAGCCCTTCCAGATCGGCCGCCACCCGGCGTTCGGCCCGGACCCGGCGATGACCTTGCCGAGGACGAGATCCTCGTACCGGTTCTTCGGGTGCAGCTCGTGCAGGGTCTCGCCCCACACCTTCGCGACGGCGCGAACGTGTGCGGTGGTCTCCGGGATGCCCGTGCCGGTGTTCACGTGCAGCACGGCGTCGTACCGGCCGCGCAACAGGTGCCCGACGATCACGGAGTCGTTGCCGCCGGAGAACAGCCAGAAGGTGCCAACGACCGGATGCTCGGCAAGCGCCTGGTCCAGGATCTCGTGGGAGCGGGCGATTGCCTCGTCCAGGGTGCGGATCTCGTGGTCGCCCTCGGCGGCCTTCGGGGGCTGCTTCGCGAGGATGTCCGGCATCCCGTCGAACATGTCGCCGACGGGCTGGTTGCGCTTGCTGCGGGCACTCACTGCTGGGCTCCAGTCACATCGGTGGGTTGTGCGGCGCGCTGCCACAGATCGGCTGTACGCCCGTCTGCGGCCCGAACTCCGCCCGGGAGGACCATGGCCGTCCGGCCCGTGCGGGGTGCTCGGGGGCGACACCAGGCCGCGCGGCGGGGTCACGACGCGATCACCCCTGCGAGGCACCAGCAGCCGCTGTACTTGCCGTGTCGCGCACCGTCGGGGTGGTGCCAGATCCGGGCCCGGTGGTCGACCTCGCCGGGGCAGTCCGCCAGCTCGGTGCAGTCCGTGGAGCCGCCCTGGTGCACGGTCATGGTGCCTTCGCAGAAGAAGCGCCGGGGCTTGCCAACGGCTTTGGCCCAGCGTTCGTCGTAGGCGCGCACGGAGCCGTGGCACTTCGCGCGCAGGTGAAAGACCGCAGAGTCGTCGCCGAGGTCGGGCCGGATCAGGTTGGGGCCGGTGAACCGCACGGACTTCTGGCGGCGGGTGATGGGTTCGCGGCAGGCGTGGCAGCAGCCGGGCAAGATCGCCATCTCCTGCTCGAACCGCTCCGCGGCCCGTTCGGCAATCGTCTCGTTGTGGACGTGGCGGCACGGCGGGATCTCCGCGCAGAGGCGGCACACGGCGTAGTGCTCGGGCAGGGTGCGCCACGTGTGGTTGGCCGGGCGCAGCAGGTGGGTCGGCTTCGCGGCCGGCTGGTCGTCGGGGCGCAGGACGACGACGAACGGCCGGTAGTCCCACGTGGCAGGGTCGGGCATGCCCCACTCGACCCACTTCTCCCGGTACCGCTCGGGCCAGTCGGTCAGGTCCCGTTCCCGGGTCTCGACCACGCGGTGAGCGCGGCGTTCCCAGATCACCAGTTCGCCGGCGGAGAGTTTCGCGGCCCTGCGGAAGCCGGTGCGTTCGGTGGGCCGCCAGTCGTCTTCACGGAAGTGGATGATCATTACGCGTCTCCTGCCGTCGTGCCGTCCACGTGCCGCACCAACCGGTAGCCGGTGACGCGCGGGTGTCCGTCCTGCCGGAACCCGGTCGCGTGCAGCTTCCGGGTGTTGATGTTGCGGGGCCGGGTGGTGCTTCCGTCGGCGTAGACGGTGACAACGCTGGCCGTGTGCCAGGTCGGCTCGGGCGTCTCCGTGACCCGGATACGGGTGTAGTGCTCGCCGGGCATGGACGGCGTCGGGCGGCACGCCGCGTACTCCTGCCCGGCCTCGATGCGGTGCCCGCGCCCGGGCTGCTGCTCGCTCACCGCTGCACCCCGTTCGCCGCGCAGTCGTGGTCCTCGGGGGCGAAGGGCTGCTCGTCCTCGTCGTGCAGGACGAGCGTGTTGTCCTCCGCGTCGTACCAGCCGTCTCCGGTAGCGCCACAGGCCCCGCACTCCCACCGGCCCGCCAGGCTGATGCCGGCGTATCCGCCGCCGCTCACCGCTGCACCCCGCCGGTGGTGGCGTGCGGGCCGGTCCACGGCACGGTGTTCTCCCAGTAGCCCTCGCGGGTCATGGTCGAGCACTGCGCGCAGACGATCTCCTCGCGGATGTGGGAGCAACGCTCCACGCCCGGGTCGTTGCCGCCGTCCTCGGTGGCGTACTCCTCGCACTCGCGGTCGAGGCATTCCTGCCCGCCGACGAGCAGGGTGATCGGGTGGTGCGTCGGGGTATCGCTGCTGGTCACGGTGTGTTCTCCGGTTCTGTCGGGGTGCGGTTCGGGCGGGGTTTCGGGCGGGTGGTGGTCACGCGGCGGGGGGTACGGCGGCGAGGTGGCGGACGGGCCGGGCGCGACGGCCGACCCGCAACGGCTTCTCGTCGAGCGCGGCCAGGAGGTCGGCGCGGTGCCGGGCCTGCTCCTCGGGCGTCCAGGGGGTGTGTGCCGTGCGGGCGGCCGTGGTGCCGGAGCGGTAGTCGGGGACTTGGCCGGTGGGGAGTTCCTCGGCGAGGAGCCGGTCCAGGGCGGTCACGGGGTGGCCTCCTCGGGGTCGTCGCCGAGTTGGTCGCTCGCACCCATGAACCAGTCGGCGCCGGGGGCCCATGCGTCGCCGACGGGGAGGCGCTTGATGCCGAGGTCGCGGGCGATGACGATGCGGTGGTGGCCGTCGACGACGTGGCGTTCGGTTCCGCAGTCGGGGTGGCCGTAGCAGAGCTGGATGGGGTCTTCGATGCCGAGGCGTTCGATGCTGCGGCGGACTCGCGCGAGGCGCCGGGGGTGGTTGGTCTTGAGCCATGCGGCCTCGGTGTCCCACGAGTGCCCCGGGGTTTGTAGCTGCTCCACCGGTGCGAACTCGCGGAGCAGCTTGGCGAGCGACATGGTCCGCTGGTTGTTCATGCCGCCTCCCCTGCGAGTTCGGTCCGCTCGGGGTGGACGTCGCCGCCGGAGAGGGGCCAGCCGCCCTGGTGGCAGTCGATTCCGGGTTCGACCTGGCAGACGGGGCACACGGACGTGGTGCGGGCCCAGGCGGTGATGCGGGCCGGGTGGACGGGGGCGTCGGTCAGCAGGCGCCGCTTGGATCGGGTGGTGCACGGCCGGTGCGCGGCGGCCCCGCAGTGCGGGCAGGGGACGGCGCGGGCGGGGTGGTGGTCGGCGCGGAGCACGTGCCGGATGCCGTCGGGGGCGGGCGTTCCGTAGCGGGTCACTGGTCGCTCCAGGGGTCGTGCAGACCGTGGCTGTAGGGGTCCTGGTACGGATCGACGGCCGCTATCTCCTCGTCGGTGAGGGGCGCGTCGAGCGCCGGGTTGGAGAAGGCCGAGCCAATGCCGCCGGAGCCTTCGACGAACCGCAGGCTGCGCTCGTGCGGGAGATGGATTTGCTGCTTCTCCAGCCCGCGCTGGCAGTTGCGGCAGGTCCAGGGACGCCGCAGGGTGATCCACTGATCGCGGGTGCAGCGGGGACACGTCACGTGGTAGGCGCTGGGGCCGAAGGCGGATTCCCAGTTGGCGTAGCCGGCTGAGGGCCGGTGGCCGCGGGCGTTCCCGTCCCAGGGCAGGGAGGGGCGGCCGATGATGACGAGTTCTCCGCCGGGCCAGCGGCAGGTGCAGTCGCCGTCGCAGTGGCAGGCGCGGGTCTTGCCGAGTTCGACGGCTTTCTCCGTGCGGGGGATGCCGGGGCCCTTGACCTCGATCCAGGTGCCGAGTTCGGGGAGCCAGAAGTCGGGGAGGTAGTTCGCGCCGGACGGGAGAGCGATCATCTCGGGTTCGTACTGCCAGGTGATTCCGTTGGCGTCGAGGGTTTGGGCCCAGTCGGCTTCGAGGCGGGATCGGAAGGTGGTGCCGCCATAGGTGGTGGGGACAGCGTCGATGGGCTGGTCAGGGGTGGTCACGCGATGCTCCTGAGTTGGCGTCGGAGGTCGGGGCCGTCGAGGACGACGACGGTGGTGAGCTGGGAGAGGCGGGACGCGATGCGTCCACCGAGCCGGTCGGAGAGGTCTTCGCCGTCGTCACTGCGGGTGGGGAAGTTGCTGGTGACGATGAGCGGGCGGCACTCGTTGTAGCGCTCGTTGAGGAGCCGGTAGGTGGCTTCCTCGGTCCACTCGCTGATCTTCTCGGTGCCGAGGTCGTCGAGGAGGAGCAGCGGGATGCGGCAGAGGCGTTTGAGTTCGGCTTCGTGGCCGCGGTCGGAGCCGCCGGGGCGCAGTAGCCCGTACATGTCGGGGGCAGTGATCGCGATCATCTCGAAGCGGTCGGGGCCGGCTTCGGCGATGCGGCGGAGCGCGCCGTATGCCTGGTGGGTTTTGCCGGTGCCGAAGCTGCCGGTGAGGACGAGGAAGCCGGCGGAGCGCCAGTCGGCTGTTGCGCGGTCGGCCCAGGCGGTGATGTCGGGGTGGGTGGCGGCGGCGTCCTGGTAGCGGTAGGGGACGGCGGTGGTCCAGCGGTTGACGGCGACCTGGACGCGCTGGCGGTGGTGGTAGTCAGGGTGGCCGGGCTCATCCGGGGCGGGCGCCTGGTCGACGGGGCCAGGTTCGATGCGGTCGAGTCCGCGGGCTTCGAGGATGGCTCGCACCCGGCGCATGGCCTCTTCTCCGCCGAGGCGCTGGGGTTCGGGCATGGGTCAGAAACCCTTCTGCTGGTGGTAGACGTGGGCCTCGGGGGCCTGGAACGGGCGGTGCCCGGAGCCCTTGACGGCCTTGAGGTTGGGCTTGCCGGTGGGCGTGGGGGCGTGCTTGTCGAGGTAGCGCTTGTCGCGGAGCCAGCCGGCGGAGGACTTGACGAACTGCCAGTCGTTGCCTGCTTGGTCGTGGGCGTAGGCGACGGCGGCGGCGGTGATCTCCTTGGGGTCCGCTCCGGCGAGGACTTCGGCGGTCCAGGCGTCGCGGGTCTTGTCGAAGTTCTGGCTCTTGGGGAAGAGCCCCCAGAAGTTGCCGAACTCGACCTTGTCGGCGTCGCTGATTTCGCGGACGGCCGACGGCGCGGAAGAAGCTTCTTCTTCTTGAGGGGAGTGAGGGGCTGAGGAGAAGGGGGGAGCCACGGCACCTTCAGAAGGTGCCGTGGCTCCTTCTGAAGGTGCCGTGGCTCCCCCTTGTGGGGCTTGAGGGGTAGCGGGGGCTCCCCCATGGGGGAGCGTGGGCTCTCCCTTAGGGGTAGCCACGGCTACCCCTTCGAACGGGGGAACGAGGAACGTCATCCGGCGGCCGGGTACCGCGTACATGGCGCGGCCGTCCTTGCCCTTGCCGATCGGCACGCGGAACTCCCAGCCGGCCGCGGCGAGACGCTTGAGGGCATTGCGGACGACACTGGTGTCCTTCGCGCCAGTCCATCGGGCGAGGTCTTCGAGCTTCACCCAGCTCTCCTTCGTGTCGTCGTTGGCGTCGTCGGCGATCTCCAGGGCCACGGCGCGCTGGAGGCCGGTGATGTCCGGTCCCAGCGCCTCGCGCAGTTGACGGCGGAGTTCGTAGCCCATGGGTTCTTCTTTCAGGAGGTGCTGGTCAGGGGGTCTTTGGGCAGGCGGAACCAGACCTTCATGGGGGCTTGAGAACGGCGAAAGCGCCGTCCCACGGATGAGAATACCGTTCGCATGCACTGTTCGCGAGTGCCATTCGCGCAAAGCATGAGCATGGGGTATGCGCACGCCGTTCGCGCATGCCATGCTTGTGTCCATGGACGCCGAGACCGAGCTGAGGGCCGCCGCGAAGAGGCGCGCGAAGTCGAAGGAAGCCTTCGACCGCGATGACGCTGAGGTGCGCCGCCTGCTGGTCAAATGGCGTGCGGAAGGCGTCGGCCCGTCGGACATGGCCCGCTGGACCGGTTTCACGCGCGAGTGGGTGGCGAAGATTGCCCCGGACCCGAGCCGCAACGCGACGAAGAAGCGGGTCACGCGGATCATTCAGAAGTCCGCGACGAAGGCCGCATCGGCGCCAACGGAGATCCGCGTGAACGGCCCATCGATCGGCGGAGCGATCGAGGTCAAGAGCACTCACCGTCGCGACTGACATCACTGGCGATCCCCCCGACTTCCCGCGCCCCAGCCGGGCATCTCCGGCGGTTCGGGCTGGCCCTTCAAGCGGGCGGGGGTGTGGGCCGGGCAGCGCATGCCGGGCAGGTAGTGGCGGACGCCGACGCTTTCACGGCAGTAGCGACGTTCCGCGCCGACCCAGTGCGAGCACGAGCCGTCCGTCGGACGAGAGACGGCAGTTGCCGCAGCAGGTGGGACGGGGGCCGGGTCTTTCGGCCGCGAGAGAACCACCGCTTGCTCGCGCAACGCCTCTAGCTGGGCTTCTTTGCTTTGAGAGTGGCCGCTGCGGAGTCCGCGCCGGCTCGCCTGCTTGTCGAGCAGTGCGCCACCAGGCTGTGGCGCCAGTTCAAGGGGGGCGCCGACGTAGGCGAGGTATTGGACGTAGGAAGCGGCGTCGGTCCAGAAGAAGCGGGGCGCGCGAATGACCTGGACGTCGTACATGGGCATGAACTTGGCGACGGGCGCGCCACGGATGATGTCGTCCAAGTTGGCTGCCGTGACCTGTCCGCGGGCGTGGGGCTTGCCGCAGCCGCTGAACTTGCCGTCCGGACACTCGTGGCCCCACCGGACGTCGCAGGTGTAGATCTCGATGCGGTAGACGCCGCCGCGGAACTCGTGGCGGTAGTTCGGGTTCTCGATCACCTGGGGCGGAAGACCGCCGTCAGTGCGGAGGATCGGCACCTGGCCGCGCACCTTGTCGCTGGTGGCGTGCCACATTGGGGTGCGGCCGACAGCGGTGGCGAGCCGAGTTCGCTCAGGCGCGCTGTAGCGGCCGGTAGCGCTGAACGGCGAGTGCTGGTGTTCGTAGGCGATGGCGAGGGTGCCCGTGAGGAGGACATCGGCGCGCGTCTTCATGTTCGACGCCCACGCTTCTTTGCGCGGGTTGTAGCCCTCGTCGTCGCCGATACGGAAGGCACGGTTGTTGTACGCCCGATGCTCTGGCGTCTCGACCGGTTCGTAGTCGTGATCGGCGCGACCCTCGCCGGCCTGGTGGGCGAGGATGCGGGTACCGACGTGGTTCACCTTCGGGCTCAGCCACTGCTCCGAGCCGTACTTCAACCAACACTTGGCGCACTTGATGAGCCTGGCTTTGGTCGCCCCGCCTGCCCTGGCGCTCCGTTCCCGGAGCTGCTGCCACTCGGCCCCGGCGAGGAGTGCGGCGTCGATGACGCCGTGATCGTTCCTGTGAGCGCAGGCGTCAAGACCGTCGTCCGTGACGATGATCTGGTTGTTCAGCACGGCGTGCGCTCCTCTCAGTGTGCGGGGCTTTGTGCTGGCCCGGGGCGGTGGTCGCCCCGGGCCGGGGTGGGTCAGGCGTGGACGATTCCTGCGGTGGTGGCGGCGGTGAGCCACGCGGCGTACTCGCGGGTGATGCCGTCGTAGAGCTGGGCGTCGGTGACGTTGCGCGGGTCGCGGGCGTGGAAGAACGACGCGTTGTCGACGGCCCGGCCGCGCAGTTCGTCGAGCTGTTCCAGGAAGTGGATGTTGTTGCCGAAGCCGACGAACGCCCAGAAGATCGGCTGGTTGCTGGCGTTGCGCAGTTCGCGTTCGGCGTCGCCCTGGTTGTCGGGTGAGCCGTCGGTCTGGAAGATGACCAGCGCGGGCACGGTCGCCCCGGATGCTCGGTGTTCGGCGACGACGGCCCGCATGGCGGCGGCGTAGTCAGTGGAGCCCCACCGGACGCTCGGGTGGGTGCGGTCGATGATCCCGGCGTAGTTGTCGACACGGACGTCGATGGGGTCCTCGGCGCGGGAGCCGAAGTAGACGACCGGGACGGTGCCGTCGTCGTCGAGGTTGGCGGACAGGCCGAGGGCTTGTTCGGCGAGGCGCTGGACGGCCCCGGAGCGGTAGAAGGACGTCATGCTGCCGGAGTGGTCGAGGACGAGGTACACCGCGGCGCGCTGGCCGGACAGGCCCGTCTTCTCCAGGCTGACGGCGGCGGTCTTGATGAGGCTGACGAGGTCGGACGGCGCCTCGCTCGGGGCGGTGGCGGTGGCGGACTTGCGGAACAGGGACATGCGGGTCTCCAGAGGTGAGGGTGGGTGATGTCCGGCGGCCGGGGCGGTGGTGGCCACGGCCCGGCCGCCGGCGTGCGGGTCAGCTCAGGTCGGGGACGACGAGCCAGCCGGGCGCGGAGGTGTCCTTGTAGCCGAGGGCCATGGCGGCGGCGATGAGTTGCTGGTCCCAGTCGGCGATCTGCTCCGGGGTGGCGGTCTGCGGGGTGACGTGCTCGAATCGGCCGAGGTCGACCGAGTGGCACTTCGTGACGAGGAAGAAGTGGTCGCGGTCGTAGTCGCCGGCTTCGAGGTGGCCGACGTCCGGGCAGGCGGCCTTGATCTTCGGCAGTTCCTCGTCGGCGCGCTCCGACTCTTCCCAGGCGGGGCCATCCACAGGGATGTGGATGCCGTAGGCGAAGTAGGTGGAGTGGTAGTAGCCCATGGGTGGTCTCCCGGGGTCAGTGGGTGGCGGGTTCGTCGGCCGGTTGTGGGATGGCGGTCCAGCCGCCTCGTCCGGCGATGAGCTGGGTGCGGGCCACGGGCCCGGGCGCGATGCCGTGCTGGTCGGCGGTGGTGTCGTGGAGGCTGCGGTACAGCCGGTGGATGCGGGTGATGACGTAGGCGGAGGAGCGCTTCTGTTCTCCGGAGCGGATGCGGGTGAGGAGGTGGCGGTCGGCGCCTATCTGTCCTGCGAGCCACGCGCTGGTGAAGCCACGCGTGGCGAGGTCGCGGAGCTGGTCACGGGCCGTGGCCGCGTCGGCGAGGGTCATGCCGCGGCCCCCTGCTCGGGGTACTCGTCGAGGCAGTCGCGGATGTAGCCGACGGACCGGCCGAGACGGTCGGCGGCCTGGGTGACGGTGAGGCCGTCCATGGCCATGAACCAGCGGGCGTCCTCGGCGAGGATCTGCTTCGTCGGGAGCGTGGCGGTCGGGTCGAACTGCGGGTCGTCGATCCGGTCGTAGTCCTCCCAGAAGTCGGGCGTGAGCCACTTCTGGGCGGCGGCGTGGTTGCGGGCGCGGCAGGTGAAGGCGTTGTCGGGCGGGGTGTGGTGGGCGAGTTGCCGGTAGGCGTCGGCGATCTTGTCGGCGATCTTCTGTCGGACTCGTTCGGCGCCGAGGGAGATGACGCTGATGCGGTGCTGCGTAGTGTCGGCGGCTTCGGCGATGGCCTGCTGGGAGTAGCCGATGGCCTGGAGAGCGCGGACGCGGCGGCGAGTACCGGTGGCGTCGATGTACAGGCCGCGGGTGCTGGTGCTAGCCGGCTTGGCGCGGAGGATCTTCTGGTGGGTGACGCGGTTGATGGTGGTGGTGCGTCCGTCGGCGATGTAGCGGAGGTGGCAGGCGCTGCATCCGGTGGCGGCGGCGATGGCGTTCCAGCCCATGGTTTTGCGGAGTTCGAGGATGTGGGCGCGGGCGATGGCGGTGTTGACGCGGTTGGGGATGCCGCGGGCGATGTTGAGGTCCCGCTGCTTGCGGTTGATGTAGCGGCGGCTGGGCGGGGTCCGGACGGCGGTGGTCACGCTGCCCTCCCCTGCATGGCGGCGCGGGTGCCGCGCCAGGCGTGGACGGCGGAGTGGTCGCGGGCTTCGCCGTAGCCGTCCTGGCGGATGAGGCCGGCGCGGTGGAGGTCGCTCATGAGGCGTGCCCAGTCGCGCTTGGGGTTGGGCGGGTCGGGGAGGTGGTGGTCGCGGGCGATGTGCCAGCACAGGAACGTGCGGCCGGTGGAGGCTGCGGCGGCGTACACGGGACGGACGGTCTCGGCCCACGTCTCGTAGTCGGCAGACGGCGCGGGCGGGGTGGGCATGCCGGGCAGGGGCGTGGTCACTTCTCCTCCAGTCCGAGGGCGGCGATGATGGTGCGGGCGTGCCGCGGGTCGGGGACGGTGCGGCAGATGAGGCGGACGGCGGCGGCCCGGTCCTGCTCGGTGACCTTTGCCGGGGCGGGGACGCGCGGGGGCTTGGAGGACATCAGTCACCTGCCGGGTCGAGGAGGCAGCCGCAGCCGCCGCAGTGGGCGGTGCCGTCGGGGTGCAGGAGTGCGGCGCGGGTGCGCTGCTCGTCGGGGCAGTAGCGGAACGCGGTGGGCGCGGGCCCGGTCGGCGTCTCGACTCGGCGGCCGTTGGTGGCGACTGCGGCGGCGAGGAACGCGAGGGCGCCGATCACGCAGATGACGGCGACGAGGGCGTGGCCGGTCTGCATCACGCCTCCCCGCGCTTCTTGCGGAGCGCCGTGATGGCGAGCCCGGCGACGGTGGTGACGAGTGCACAGATCGAGTCCACGTGCTCGTCGCCACTGGCAGCCGTTGCCGCGCTCCACAGGGCGTTCGCGTTCGCCTTGTCGCCGTCGGCGTAGGCGACGAGGAACCGCGCAGCCCACACGTCGGCCGGGCTGCCGGGGCCGAGCTGCTGCATCGCCCACATGTAGCCGGAGGGCCCCCACGTCATGTGGGGGTAGAGCTGCCGGAGGGTGGCCTTGCCGATCTCCGCAATGGCGCAGCAGATGCCGTACATTCGGGGGCCGTCGGAGTCCGCTCCGATCTCCGCCAGCAGCCGGGCGGCTTGCTCGCCGCGACCTTCGATGGCGTGGCCCATCAGGTCCCACACGGCTTGCGTGGCCTGCTCGTCGGTCATCATCGGGACGTCCCCTCGGTGGTGAAGGGGATCAGCGGCCAGCGGCCATCCACCACCGCGTTCGGGTCCTTCTGCCGGAAGTACGACTCCAGACCGGCCGCCTGCTCTACGGCCAGCGCCCTCTGCCGGTCGTGCAGAGCGTCGATGTCCAACCCGCGCAACTGATCGAACTGCTGGAACTCGCCGAACTCGAACTCAGGGCGCTTCACGGCCGGCATCTCGATCAACGACCCGATCCTGTACGCGATCCGCGCGGCCATCAGCGCGTCGTACTCGGAGCCGTGCGCGGCCCCCTCGTCCCATCCGAGGCTGTAGACCTGCGCGAGGGTGATGAGTTGACGGGCGCCCTGCTTCTCCGACACGCGACGGCGGCGGGGCAGCACGTGCTTGTCGAGGACGCTGGTGTCGATGACGCGGATACGGGTGAGGTCGAATGCCCCATCGAGCCCGCAGCCGAGGTGACGGCGCGCCTCGCGGTCAAGGATGGACAGGTCGTAGACGACGTTGTGACCGGCGATCGGTACGCCGTCGTGGACGGCCTCTCCAATCACATGGACAACGTCCTCGATGACGTCCTTCGCGGGGTGGCCGTGGGCGCGGGCGTGCTCGGTGGTGATGTGGTGGACCGCAGTGGCGGCCTCTGGGATCTCGACCCCCGGGTTGGCGAGCCACGTGGCGGCCTTGGCGCCGGCGCTGGAGACGTGGATGGCGGCGGCGGACACGATCCGGTCGGACTCGATGTTGATCCCCGTGGTCTCGGTGTCGAAGGCCAGGGCGGGCCGCTTGTGCCAGCTCATGGGATGCTCCTTCCGGGGCCGACCTGCCTGCTTCGATCGGGCAGGTCGGCCCCGTCTGCGGGTGGGTTAGAACGGGGGCTCGGACGGGTCGCGGCCGAGCGTCAGGTCGGAGATCCGCTTCTCGATGGCGCTGGTGAGGTCGATGCCCTCGCCCTTGAGCGCCCACGTGAGGCGCCGGGCCCACTCGCCGCCGTTGATCTCGTCGTGGTCCAGCAGCGCGCGGACGAGTTGCTCGGTGATGGCGCGGCGGACCGGCTCGGGCACGTCGGCGCTGATGTCGGGCGTCGGCGCCCACGGGTCGTCGGAGGGGACAGCGGAGGCGACTGCCTTCCACGCGGATCGGGGGTCCCATCCGTCGTCGGTGAGTCGGGCGTCGATGAGGTCGTCCATGTTGGCGTCGGCCTCGTCGAGGCCCTGGGCGAGGGCGCGGGCTGCGCCCCAGCGGTTCTTCTCCCTGCTGGCGAGGCCCTTGGCGATGTGCGTGGACACCAGGTCGCGCATCGCGTACTCGCGGCGCCGCAGCAGGATGAGGGCGTCTCGCATGTCGGTGCTACTGGCGGCCGTGGTCTCGCCGGCGGCGAGGGTGGCGTGGACCGTGGCCATGCGCAGGTGGAAGTCGGTGGCGATCGGGTCGATCGGGTGGTGCCGCCGGTCGCTCTTGAGGTGTGCGGCCTGGCTGGCGTGCTTCTCCGCCTCGGCGCGGTGGTTGATGGGCTTGCGGGTGCGCTTCGGCGGTCGGACCGGGCCGCGGGTGTAGGTGACGCGGGTAGTTTCCTTGCGGTCCGGTGACGGCTCGATGTCGAGCGGCCCGGTCATCGTGTCGAGGTCGTCGTCCCAGAGGTCGACGGTGCTCTTCTCGGCGTACTCCAGCAGCAGGAACGCGGCGATCTTGCGGAGGCGCTCGTTCTCCTCGCTGAGGTACTGCATCTCTTCGGCGACGGTCGGCTCGTGGCCGACGTACTTGGCGAGTTCGTTGCGGGTGCGGTCGAGTTCGTTGCGCAGGGACTCGATGTCGGTCGGGGGAAGTGCTTGCGGTTCGGTCATGGTGTGGTCTCCTGATCGGAGGCCGCCCCGCCTGTTACCGGCGGGCGGGGCGGCCGTGCAGCGGGTGGGTTAGGCGGCGGCGGTGCGCCACTTGGTGACGAGGTCGCGGATGGCTTGCGCGGGCGCGTCCTCGACGGGCAGGCCCAACTCGCGGAACGCGTCGCCGCGGATGTCGGGGGCCTCGTACTCCGCGCCGAACGCGTCCAACTCGGCGACCGCCGCGGCGTGCTCGGCGTCGTCCGCCTCCGGGTCCACGAACTCCTCGACCGGCGGTTCGGGCTGGGCCGCGGGCGTCGGTGCGGCGGTGATCGCGGAGACGGACAGCGGCGCCCGGACCTGCTCGACGGTCAACTCCGTCGTCCCGGACAGTTCCTCCGCGGCGTAGGGCATACCGTGCAGGGCGTCCGACGCGATCAGGCGGCAGATCTCGCCCGTGGCGCGGGCCACGAGCATCGTCTGCGGCTGCTTCTTCCACTCGCCCTTTCCGGTCAGCCCGAGCTTCGCGGCGCGCTGGATCGTCCATACGACGGTCTGCCAGTTCTCGGAGCCGGCCCGGCGCCCGCGCATCACGCAGTGCTGCTCGTCCGTCTCGACCAGTTCGATCTCGTGGCCCTTGTTCTGCAAGATGCCCCGCATGGCGTGCGCCCGCAGGGCCGGTGTCCCCTGGATGACGTCGATGCTCTTGAGCGTCGCCATCGGCTTCAGGCCGAGCTCCTGACCGGCGAGGATCGCGGCGGCGACGTCGCCGGGCTTGCCGCGCAGGGACTGCGGGACGAAGCTCGTCGCGGCAAGCTTGTGGGCCATCTGGTAGGCGATGTCGGCCTGCTGCGCCCACTCGACGAGCGCGCCGGCTCCGGCGGACATCTGCTGCTGCGGGGCCGTGGCGTTGCCGTTCTGGGCGGCGACGGGTGCGGCTTCGGGGACGGCAAGTTCGGTCACTTCAGGTACTCCTCGGCTTCGCGGGTGGCCGCCCAGGTGGGCAGCGAGATGTACGGGATGGAGTCGGTGGGCCCGGTCCAGTCGGGCCAGATGCCGGTCTTGGTGCACTCGGCGTAGATGCGCAGGGCCCGCTGGTTCTTGGCGCGGCCGATGGCCCGGTCCGCGTCGGACAACTCCCGGACGGTGATCAGGTACGGGGCGGTCTTGGACTGGAACACGAACAGGAACCGGGCCGGCAGGCCGAGCACCTGCTGGATGCCGTCGATGTAGAAGGCGTCCTGCTGGTGGTAGCCGCGCTCCGCGATGGCCTTGGACACGGCCTCCGGGTCCGCCTTGACCGCGGTCTTGTAGTCGACGCACAGAGTCAGGTCAGGCAGGTGCTTGAGCCAGTCCGGACGGACCCGGCAGGTGACGCCGGTGTCAGGGTCGATCCAGTACAGGGACTGCTCCGGGGTGCCGCTGCCGGGCGTGAAGAGGGGGCCGGCGACGGGGTGCGCGCGGACGGCGGCGACCATGTCGGCGACCTGCTGCATGTCGGACGGCTTGAGGGGGATGTGCCCGTCGGCGCGGATGTCGGCGACCTCGGCTTTGATGGCCTTGGTGTTCCACATCTCCGCGTCGACCACGACCAGGTCGGCGCCGCTGCCGAGGAGCACGGAGTGGACGGCCGTGCCGATCTCGAACTCCTTCTTCGGGAGTTGCGGCTGCCGCCGGTCGTAGTCGAACTGGGCGGGGCAGCCGGGGTCGAGCAAGGCCCGGGCGCCGCTGCTGGACAGCGACCCGCCGGGCACGATGTCGGCGTGGTATTGCTCCAGGCTCAGTTCGTCGGCGCTGTACACGCCGGGGCCGCGCCACACGGTGGCCGTCTCGGTCGCGGTCGCCATCAGGAGGCACCGCCGTCGCGCGTGGACAGCCGGTCGAGGATCGCGGTGACGGTGACCGGCACCTTGTCCCACCAGCCGTGTGCCGTGGCGGACCCGCCCCGGTACGTGGTGAGTCCGATCGGGCAGTCGAGGCGCTTCTGCCAGTCCGTCCACTGCTGCCAGGTGGTCGGGTGGAGCCTGAGGCTCAGGCTGTCGGGGCCGATGATGTAGCCGATGACGGCCGGGTCGTGGAGGGCCTGGATGGCGCGGGCCGCCCGCCGGGCCGGGGTGTCCGGCTCGGCGTCTTCCATGGCCTTGGTGGGCGCACCGCCATCGGTGGTCTCGGTCCAGTGCCCGGCGGTCCAGGTGTCTTCGGTCTCACTGCACGTCGTCCACTCCGACCGGCCGATGCGGGCCCAGCCGAGAGCGACGCGCTCGCCGGTGTGCGGGTGGGTGGTGACGGTGTCGCAGCGGAACTGCCACCCGGCGGAGGTGTACGTCCGGCCGGGCTGGAAGAAGGTGGGTGCGCCCCAGCGGACGCAGCGCATGGGCATCTGTCCGCAGACGAGGCGCAGGGTGAACGTGCCGCCGTCGCCGGTGGGTACGTCTACGGGCTGCGGGTCGTGGGGGATGGTCTCGTTGGCGATCGCCTCGTACAGCACCTCGGCGCGGTAGGCGTCGATCTTCTGGTTGGCGGTGCGGTCGTCGCCCCACACGGCCAGCTCGTACAGTTCGTCGCGGGCGGTCACGATGCCCTCCTGTCGCGCTGCGGGAGGTGCAGGACGGTGGCGGGGCGCCACGTGTAGCCGTCCTCGCGGGCGGTCGTGACGGCCATGTCCTCGGCCCACGGGTCGCGGGAGGCGCACCGGGCGTGGTGCTGCCAGCGGCCGGTGTCGTCGTAGTCGCAGTCGTCGTCGCACTGCGCGGGGCGGGGCATCACTGGTCGTCTCCGTTCGGCCCGTGGTCGTCATCCGCCCAGCGGCAGCGGTCCGAGCAGTAGGCGCGGCGCTGCGCCTCGGGGATCGGGGCGCCGCACGTGCGCAGCGAGGCGACCGGGGCCAGCTCCTTCACGTGGTGCTCGGGCGTGAAGACCTCCGTGCCCTTCTCGGTCGCGGTCTTGCACGGCCACTGGCTGACCCATCCGTCGCCCCAGCACACCGCGCACACCCACGCACTTGGGCTGGCCGTGTCCAGGAACACCGGGGTGTGGAACCGGGCGGGCAGCGCCTCCAGTTCCTCACGCGTCATGAAGGTGATGGCCTCCCAGCTCGGCGCGTCCGGGGCCGGGGTGAGGACGGCGCGCTGGGCGCAGGCGTCATGCTCGACCTGCTCGCCGGCGGCGGCGCGCTGGCGGCACGTACCGCACGCGGACGGGTCCGCGACACGGCCCCGCGCGGCGGCCTCCTCGGCCAGCAACTGGGCCCAGAACGGGTCGATCGCGTTGGTCACCGGGACTCACCCGCCTCGTCGTCGGCGGCGTCGTGCGCGGAGGCCGCGTTGCTGTCCGGGGCGATGGCGTCGTCCCAGGCGTCCACGTCCCGGCTGTTGATGTCGGCGCTGAACGCGGAGACCGAGGTCTGCGTCGCGGTGGCGGCGGCGAGCGCGAGCGTGGCGTGCACCTGAGCCTCGGCCACCAGTTGCATGGAGCGCTCCGGCGTGGAGTCGTCCTCCCACGCCATGAGCAGGCGCCGCTCGGCCTCGCGGTAGTGGTCCGGTCCGTTCATCGGTTGCCCTCCTCGGGCGTGGCGGGTGTCGGGGTGGGGCGGGTCCAGGCGAGGGCGGCGGCGCACAGGCCGGCCCACAGCACGGCGGCGAGGGACAGGAGCGGGAGCAGGGGCATCACGCACCGCCGATCGGGTCGATGTGGGTCAGTGCGATGCCGCCCGGGTAGCCGTCCACGGCCACCACTGAGGTGCCGTGTCCGAGGCGCCACGCCGGGGTGCGGGTCGCCGTGGTGAGGCGCATGTCCGGGGTGAACGCCGGGTGCTCCGGGCGTGCCAGCGGGTACGCGCACACCGGCGTGCCGACCGGGTTGCGGGCGTTCCAGCGGTCCGCATCCACCACGACCAGGCCGAGGACGACGGCGCTCGTGCACGGCCACGGAACGGGGCGTCGGCGTCCGCGCCGCTCGGTGTAGCACCGGATGCAGTTGGGTACGCCGTCGTAACGGAACGGCTCATGCCCGAACGTCTCGGTGGACGTGGGGTAGTTGGCGGTCACGCCGCCACCCCCGCCCGGTGCTTGCCGTGGGCGCGGAGGACGGTGGTGAGGACCGCCAGCAGCAGCGTCCGGGCCGTGTCGGTCGACGGGCGCGGGCAGGCAGATACGTGGGCCGTCAGCCACACCGCGCCCTCACGGGCCGACCCGGCAACCTGCTCCGCACGCGCCGCCAACAGGACCCCGGTGGCGGTCAGCGACCCGCCGACCACCGTCTCGGCAGCCAGCGCCAGCATCACGTCAGCCACGGTGGCCACCACCCGGCTTCTGCGGCTTCGGCTTGGGCTCGGGGAACCACGTCATCGCGGGCCACCCCCGGCCAACTGGTCTGCGCGGTCACGGACCTTGGCGGCCAGCTCACGGCCCACGCACGTGTCGCAGCCGCCGCAGGTGCAGTCGTCGTCGTTCCCGACGATCTCCGCCGCCTCCAGCAGACCCGCGACCCGACCCGCCACGTATCCGTCGCCCGCCCGCAGCCGGTCGATCTCGTCCAAGGCGACCCGGAAGTAGGCGCGGTAGACCGCCCTCTCACCCGTCGCTGGCGCGTCGACCAGGAGCCGCAGAGCCTTCTCGAACTCCGGAGTGAACATCACAGGGCACCCCCGTGCGAGCCGGGGCCGTCCAGCAGTTCGTGCAGCCACCGGTACTCGTGGCTCGTGGCGAACGCCCTGACCGCGGCCATCTGAGCGGACAGCCGCTCGACCTCGGTCAGCAGCGCGGGTAGCACCTCGCGAGCGGCCACCAGGTCACCGATGTCACGGCGGCGCTGGTCGTCGGCCTCGTCCTCGCCCGGGTCCCAGGTGCCCCCTTCGAGTTCGATCTCGGCGACCAGATCCGATGGCCGGTAGGAGAAGGGCTCCGACCAACTCTCGATCCTGCCGGCGCCGTCTCGGACGATGCGCTTGAGTGCGGACACCGCCCACACCCTCACCAGGCCCTCACAGTCCGAGAACAACAGCGGACGCGCCTCGGTACGGGCCGCCATCTCCTGGATCTTCGCGAGCTGCTGCTCGCTCAACGGGGCGCTCACGCCGCCACCTGCTCACGGCCCAGCACCAGCGACGACAGAGACGGCACCAGCACGGCCGGAACCGACACCTGCACCACCAGCGGCACGTCCCGCCACACAGCGGCAACCTCCACCACCTGCATGCGGCGCCCCGCGTACTCGAACATGTGCCGCTCCACCGGCTCAGCGGCAAGCACTCCGGCCCACCACTCCACCGCCGCCCGGTCGCCCGCCTCCGGGCCGTACACGCGGCCCTCCAGCCGGCCGTCCACGATCGACCACGTCGTCAACGGACGCGCCGGGTACTCCGTGATCAACTGCGCCAACGCCAGAGCCGGCGCCAACTGCGGGTCCGGGGCGCTCATGCCGCACCGCCGAACTCGACCTGGGTCGGGTACTGGTCCGCGTAGTAGCGGTCCCACGTCTCCTCGAACACCGGCAGGTGACGGGCCGTCCACGCGTAGGTCTCACGCACGGAGCCGTTCGGTAGATCCGACTGGCGCTTTCCCGGCTTCTCGCCGTGCTCCGCCTCGTACAGGGCGGCGGCACGCCGGCCGAACCAGGACTGCACCGACTCGACCTGGGCCCGCTTCAGGCCCTTGTCCTTCAGGAAGTCCGGGACGTACAGCGGCACGTCCAGTGGGTCCAGCTCCGGCTCCTCACCTAGAGCGCGGGCCGCGACCAACCGGCCCTTCGTCTCCAGCCACTCCGGCGAGACGATCGGCGCGAGGATCGACAGCACCTCGGCCTGCTGCTTGGCGCGGGCGATCAGCGAGTCGAGCTGGTCCTCGGTGGCGCGCGGGTTGATCGCGCCGCCCTGCGTCCAGTACGCCTCGATGGCGTCGGCCGTCTCGTTCTGGAACGCGACCAGTGTCTTCCGCGCCGACTCCTTCACGCGGTTCTCGTTGACCGTGGCCAGCAGCATCAGGAACGTCCGGACCGGGACGACGGCCATCTGGTAGGTCTTGCCGTCCGCGCCAGTCATGGGGCTCTGCCCCACGGATGCCCACGAGCGGGTCTTGAGCTTGGCGAGCTGGGTCGAGTAGTCCATACCCAGGGCCTCGATCGCCGGACGCAACACGACGTGCGGCAGCCCGTCGACCAAGACGGTGTGTACGGAACCGGCGGACAGGTCGAGCTTCACGACCTCGCCCGGCTCGGATGGGATGATGGGATTCAAGGCGATGCCTCGCTTTCGTCAGTGGGTGAGCGCGTCGCCGGGGGTCGCCTGGTCCGGGCAAGAGCGGGCGGCCCCGCAACGCGCGGGGGTAGGTCAGGCGGCGGCGGGGAGCTTCCCGGACTGCGCGCGGTAGATCGCCGCCCGCGCAGCGCGGTCGGTGATGATGCGGCGGCCCGACCGGGCCTGGAGTTTGGGGTGCGTCCGCAGGAACTTCCGCAGCCAGGTGACGCTGCACCCCAGGACGTAGGCCGTCTCCTGGACGGTCATGTACTCCTGATTGAGGTCGGTGGGGGCCTTCGGCCGGCCGTACTTCTCGTACTTGGCGCCGGGCATGTCACTCCTTGTCGGTGTTGGGCCTCGGTGGGGCGAGGAGGTACTCGTCGGTCACGTCAAGGGCGGTGCGCAGATCGATGTAGCGCGGTGGGCTCATGTGGCTGCGCGAGCCGTTCTCCAGGTGGTTGAGGTAGCGACGGCTGATTCGCGCCTTGGCGGCCAGCTCGCGCGCCCCCATTCCCATCTGCATGCGCCGTTTGCGGATTTGCGCCCCTAGCACCTCGAAGGTGCTCGGGAGGACTTCCATGCCCTGAACATAGCTCTAGTTGGCCCCCAAGTCCAGCGCTAGTTGGCTTTAGTTGGCGCAAGATCTCTAGAGATTCGCACACACGTGCGAGCATGGGGGCGCATGTGACCTGCGCGTCTTTCGGCCTTAGTGAGGTTGGCCCTAGCTGGCCCCTCCTGGCCCTGCCAAGATGGGCGCATGTCGACAGAGGACCTGCCCCGCCTCGCGGACGCCGTGAAGACGCGCCGCCTGGCACTGGGCCTTGCCCGCCTCAAGGCCGCGAAGTCCGCCGGCATCAACAAAGACACCTGGAAACGCGTGGAGGAGGCACTCCCGGTCCGCGACCTGGCCTACGCAGCCATCGACCAGGAGCTCGGCTGGGCCGTCGGAAGCTGCGCCGCCATCAAGGGCGGCGGTGAGCCCACCGTCGCCACCCCGTCCACCGTCGATCCGACCGTGACCATCGCCGACGCCACCCCCACCGATCGGGATGACGCCGTCCGCCGCATCGTGGAGTCCGCCTCCATCGGCACCACAGACCTGCCGGCCCCCGACATCCGCAACCTGAGCGACCGGATTGTCGCGGATCTGAAGCGCCAGGGCATCATCTGACCGCAGATTCATCCGTTCGGCGTACAACCTTCTGGTTTCTGACGGTGCGTCGGGAAATACTTGCTGCCTGTTTTGGCCCCAGCCGGTCCCAACCGGCCCTGGTCGTGGCAGAGTCGGACACACACCTTGGGGGGTTCTCCCGATCCCGAAATGGGGGGGACTTGGTGCGCAACGACTTCTATGTGGCCGACTACGGCCCGCATTTCAGGGGATGGGTAGGTCGCACGGCAGAGAAGATGATCTGCATCGCTCCGCCGGACTACATGACCGACCCGACCGTGCTCGCCGTGATGCGCGAGATGGTGGCCCGACAAGGGGGCGACTGCCGTGCGTGCCAAGGCTGCCCGCTGGGTCCACTCAATCTGAACAACTGAGACGGGGTGAGGTCTGTGCCCGAAGTGCACAAGCATGTCCACATCGAATGGCGTGGCGGCACGTGCCGCGTGAAGTGGTGGAGCGGCGAGTACCTGGCAGGCGGCCGCAAGCGCTACGAGAGCAAGGGAGGGTTCACGGATGAGGAGACCGCCACCCAGCACGGCCTAGACAAGCTCTACGAGATCCGGCACGGCACGCACGTCAAGAACCGCGACGGCGCCACGCCCATGCCGGAATGGTGCGATGCCTGGATGGATTCGATGGACGTCGGCATGCTCACCGAGAAGAACTACCGCGACATCATCAAGGTTCACATCAAGCCCTACTTCGAGCGCATGAGCGTTGCGGACGTCGATGTGATCACCTACCGGGCGTTCCGAAAACACATCGCAACTCGCGTAGGGAAAGGGCGGGCGTCCAACGTCATGATGATCCTCGGCATGATTCTTGACGATGCCGTCCCTCGGCTCATCAAGGTCTCGCCCGTCGAGCGCAACCGGAAGCGCGGCCGGTTCACCAAGAAACCCAAGGAACGGAAGCGAGACCTGTCCGTTGAGGTCGTCGACCAGTTGGCCCGAAATGCCGAGGTGTTCTTCGGCAACGGCACGGGGAAGGTGCTGGTGTGGACGATGGCGATGACGGGGATGCGTCCTGGCGAGTTGTTCGGGCTGCCGCGCGAGTACTGCTATCCCAACTGGCCTGCGTCGGACCCCCGTCTGGACGAGGACGAGGAAGAGCGGTACGCGGACGACCTGGAACGGTACGGCCTCGGTCTGCTGCCGGCGATTCGCGTCCAGCAGCAGACGCAGTATCACCAGCGCAAGCTGCACGTCATGGACCCCAAGTACGACTCGAAGCGGACGCTGGTCATCCCCCCCTTCCTGGCGGAGATGCTGAAGGAACAACTGGCGTCCCACGACGGCCCGTGGGTGTTTCCCGCGCTGATGGGTGGAAGCCTGGCGGCAACGGACTTCGATGCGTACTACTGGCGGTCGATCGCGGACGGCGTGGACGAGCGGGGCGGCAGGAAGCCGCGGCCGGCGCTTCCGGAGGTGCCGTTGTTCAAGGGCAAGCGGATGTATCTGCTGCGGCACGGCCACAAGGCATGGCTGGACGAGGACGGGCACAGCCGGTTCGCGGTGGAGTCGCGGATGGGTCACGAGGTGGGGGGCGTTGAGGGGACGTACAGCAGCGTGACGGTGCCGATGGAGCGTGCCATCATGGATGCGTTGCAGAAGCGGTGGGAGACCTTCCAGGCGCGGGGCGCCGGATGCGAGTGATCATCTCCCAATTGTCTCCCATTCGCCGCTCACCCTAGCCGGTTCGAGCAGGTCAGGGCCATTTCGGCCCTTCAGGGGCCGCGTTGAGGTTGAACTCGGCCAGCGAGGCGGGGATCGCGCCGTAGCCGGGGCACTGGAAGCGGCCGTCGCAGTCGCCGGTCTCGCAGTGGCCTCGGCCGGACGCGTCGAAGGAGCAGCCGGTCCGGCCCCAGAAGCGGCCGTTCCAGTGGTCGGGCACGCGGACCGCGAGGGTGACGCCGGGCGGCAGCACCCAGCCCGTGGTGGCGAGGGCGGGCTCCGCGGTCTGCTGCCCTGCGCCCACCCACACGGTCTCGTCGACGTGGTTGACGAGGGTGAAGACGCGGGTGCCCGTGGTCGGGGCGAGGACCGAGGGGGCGCCCGACCCGCTCGCCTTCGGCGCCTCCGGCGGCTTCGCGGAGGTGGCGCTCGGCGTGGCGGGCTTCGCCCGCGGGGCGGGCCCCGACGGCGACGCGGACGGCGGGGCGCTGGTCGGCGCGCCCGCCGGCGCCGTGCCGGCCGGCGCCGCGGCCGGGGCGGACGGGCGCGAGGCGGCGGCCGCCGCGCCGTCCGCGCCCGCGGGCAGCCGCCCACCACCGCCGGCCACGACGTACACCGCGACGCACACGCCGACGACGGCGATCACCGCGGCCGACCACGCGGCGCCGTGCCGCCGGCCCCGCCTGCGCCTGCGCCCGTGCCCACTTCTGGCCCTGGTCCCCATCGGCTTCCTCCCGCTTCACGCTTCCCGCGGCCGGTTCGGACAGGAGACGGCCGGGACGGTGGGCGGATAACGGAAACGCGCGTCGCGCGCGTACGAAGGGCGGGCGGCGCCGTCGGACGACCGGCGCCGGAACGGTGGGCGAACGGTGGGCGCGCTCGCGGCAGGGCCGCCGAATGGCCGTTCGAGCGAAGCTGGGAGAATCCTGCGAGAACGCTGTGCGGGACGGCGTGCGCACAGGGCGGCGGGGACACTAGACACCAGGTGTATACCTTCTGTGTATAGTTCCTGCCGGACCCGCCCGAACGGGTCCTCCGACGCCACGAGGGGGAGCTTCCGCATGCGCACGACGACGGCGCGCCGAGCCCGCGCGCTGACCACACTGCTGGCCGCCGCCACCATGGCCTTCACCCTGACCGGGTGCAACGGCTACGACAGCACGTCCCCCGCCGCCGCGCGCAGGCACGAGGCGGCGGCCGGCCCCGCCGCGTTCGCGACCGACGCGAAGGGCACCGTGGACTGCCGCAAGGCCAAGTGCATCGCGATCACCTTCGACGCCGGGCCGAGCGTGCGCACCCCGCAGATACTCGGCATCCTCGGCAAGTACCACGTGCACGCGACCTTCTTCACGCTCGGTAAGAACCACGTGATGAAGCACCCCCAGATGGTCCGGGACATGGTCGCCCAGGGCCACGAGGTGGAGACCCTCACCTGGAGCCACCAGATCCTCACCAGGATCAGCTCGTCGGAGATCCGCAAGGAGATCACCGAGGGGCGGGACGCGGTGCGCCAGGTCACCGGAGTGACGCCCACCCTGCTGCGCCCGCCGCAGGGCCGGACCAGCGGCAAGGTCACCAAGATCGTCAAGGAGCTCGGCATGTCGGAGGTGGTCTGGAACTCCAACGGGGCGGACTACCGGACCACCGACTCCCGGTTGATAGCCTCCCGGATACTGAAGTCGGCCAGGCCGGACGGGATCATCCTGCTGCACGACCTGGTCGACCCGACGAACAAGGGCTACAACGGCACGGTCGCCTCGATCGCCCCGATCATCTCCACGCTCCAGGCGCGCGGCTACACCTTCGTCACCGTCAAGCAGCTCCTCGCGCCGGGCACACCGCAGGCGGGCAAGGTCTACAAGTGACCCCCGCGCGCCGGGCCGCCGCCTACCGGGCCCCGGCCGCGCCCGCCGCCCGCGCCGACGGACCGCGTGAGGCGCTGTCCGACGGGCGTGGTATCCAGACGTCGGGGAGCATGGCCGGGACGATCGGACCGGTGCGGCGGGAGCACACACCGAGGGGTGGTACATGGCCTGGCGGAGACTGTTGCAGGTACGCCAGCCGGAGGGGCACGCCTACGCGCTGCGGCGCAGGGGCGGCAACCCGGCCGTGGACCGCTCGTTCGGCGATCCGCGGCTGGCCGCGATGCGGGAGGCCGCCCACGGCGGCGCCACGCGCTGGCCGGAGGTCCGCGGCCACCTGGAGGCGGCCGACGGCCACGAGGACCTGACGTTCCTGGTCGAGGGCGTGCAGGACATCGCCCGCGTCGAGCAGTGGACCGCCGAGGTGGTCGCCGCCGACCCCGGCGACACGCTGGCGCTGCTGGTCTGCGGCGCCCGGCACGTGGAGTGGGCCTATCAGGCGCGCAACCGGGGCACCGCCGGCTCCGGGGAACAGGAGAAGCTCTTCCGGGAGCGGCTGACGGCCGCCGAGGAGCGGTTGTACGAGGTGGCCGGGCGCGAGCCGTCGTGGGCGGCGCCGTGGTACTTCCTCCAGGTCAGCGGGCGCGCGCTCCAGGTCGGGCAGGAGGAGGCCGAGCGGCGCTTCGAGGAGGTCGGCCGCCGGGCGCCGGGCCATGTGGCCGCGCACCGCCAGCACCTCCAGCAGCTCTGCGCCAAGTGGGGCGGGTCGCAGGAGCGGATGCACGCCTTCGCGCGGGAGGCGGCGCTCTCCGCGCCCGAGGGAAGCGGCCTCGGGCAACTCGTCGCGCAGGCCCACCTGGAGGACTGGAAGGAGGCCGGCGGCGACCCCGACTCCACCCTCCTGCACGCCCCGGAGACGGTGCGCGCCCTGCACGAGGCGGGCGCGCGCTCGGTGCACCACCCGGCGTTCGTCCGGCGCGGGGACTGGGCGGTGGGCGTCAACACCTTCGCGCTGGCGTTCGCGCTGGCCGGCGAGGACGCGGCCGCCCGGGCCATGTTCCGGATGGTCCGCAAGCTCCCCACCTAGATGCCGTGGCGGTACCTCGACGACAGGTCGCCCGCGGTGCCGTTCCTCGCCTGGCGCGCACGCGTCGGCGCCTGACCGCCGGTTCCGCCCGCGACGGGTTCCGCCCGCGCCCTGACCCGCCCCGCGACCCCCGCGACCGCGGACACCGCGCGTGGGGCGGGGCGGGGCGAGGCGCGGCCGCCCGGTCCGGACCGGCTCAGACGGTCGGACCGGGGGCGGCCGGCGCGGGGCCGTACTCCCGCAGCGCCTGGGCCACGACCGCTTCCAGGTGGGCGTGGTGCGCGCCCTTCCAGTAGACGCGCTCGCAGGCGGTGCAGCGGGCGAAGACGTCGTAGGACTTCCGGGTGCCGTCGCGGAGGCGGTCGCTGACGGTGTCCTTGTCCGCGGCGGCCAGCGCGCCGTTGCAGGCCACGCACCGGGTCCAGGGTGCCAGCGGCGGCGCGAACCGCCCGAGCACGTCGCGCAGTTGGTCCTCGGGGCGGTCGCTGTAGACGTACCCGCCGGCGAAGATCTCGCGGCGGCGCAGCAGGCCCCGGTCACGGGAGAGCAGCACGCGCCGCTCCCGGGCGGACCAGCGGGCGAGCGCGGGGTCGCCGATGTCCTCGTTCTCGTACGCGGCGTCGACGCCGAGCAGCCGCAACCGCCGCGCCAGGGTGCCCAGGTGGACGTCGAGGAGGAACGCCGGCGGCGGGCCGGGGACCCGCTGCGGTCGCCGCACCGCCTCGACGGCGACCTCCTCGCCGGCCGCGGGCACGTGCGCGGCGGGCACCTCCCGGCCGCCGGCCCGCAGCGCTCCCACCTCGGTGAGCGGGATGCCGAGGGACTCGACCACGTGCCCGAGCGAGGACGTCCCGTCCGTCGCCACGTCCGCGGTGTCCCCACGGTGCTCAGCGGCCACGAAGACGCGCAGTTCAGGGGCGATGCGCACACGGACCCGCGGCATCCCCTCGGTGTTTCGCCTCACGCCACCAGCATCCCACCGGCCCGCTCCCGGCTTCCACGCCTTTCCCGCGCCCGGGGTCCCGGCCTCCGTCGGCTCTCCGCCGTCCGCCGTCCGCCAGGCCCCGTCCGCCCTCCGCCGTAAGCACCGGACCGGGCTTTCCGACCTGTCGGAGGGTCCGCTTACGATGGCCGGATGGAGATCAGGAAGACCCGCTTCGACCACCCGGACGCCATACGTCTGAACGACCTGGTGCAGTTGGAGTACGCGGAGCGGTACGGCGACGGGGACGCCACACACATGGCCGCCGACCACTTCGACCCGCCGCGCGGGCTGTACCTGCTGGGGTACGACGCCGACGGCAAGCCGGTGGCCAGCGGAGGCTGGAGGGCGCAGGACGCCGCGTCCGAGGGGTTCGAGGCCGGTGACGCGGAGATCAAGCGGATGTTCGTGGTGCGCGAGGCGCGCGGGTCGGGCCACGCCCGGGCGCTGCTGGCCGAGCTGGAGGCCACCGCGGCCGCCGCCGGCCGGACCCGGATGGTGCTGGAGACCGGGCAGAAGCAGCCCGAGGCGATCGCGCTCTACACGTCCTGCGGGTACCTGCCGGTGGGCAAGTTCGGCCACTACCGGTACGAGGAGCTGAGCGTGCACATGGGCAAGCCGCTCACCGCCTGACGGCCCGCCCGACCACCCTGCCGTCCGGCGTCCGACCGCCCTGCCACCCGGCGTCCGGCGGCCCGGCCGCACCGGGGCAACGCGACCACGGGGCGCACGCAGCGCGGTCTCACCGCCTGGCGCGCCGCCGGCTGCGCCGCCCGCTCCACGCGGCGAACAACCCGCACAGCAGGCCGGCGACGAACGTGATCAGCAGCGCCGCCCACAGCGGCATCGTCACCTCGGGCACGATCAGCCGGATCCGCACCTGCCGGGTGTTCTCGAAGATGAACACGAGCGCGAGCGCGGCGAGCACCAGCGCGATGATGCGGCGCGGCGTCAGCACGTCCTGCCACCGGCGACCGGTGGCCTTGTCGGCCCTGTCGGCACTCATCGCGCTCACCTGCCTCCGCTCCGCGGCCGCCCCCTCCCGTCCATGCTCGCCGCAGAGGGGGCCGGGCGGGCGGCGGACTACTCCGAACGGGTGACGGTGGAACCGTGGCCGCGTCAGCCGCGCGCGCTCACGAGACCAGTTCCTGGTAGACGGCCATCACGCTGCGCGCCTGCTGTTCGACCTGGTCGGCGACCGGCACCCAGCGCGGGTGGTAGGCGGCTTCGTACGCGTCGCACCAGGAGTCGACCAGGCGGGTCACGGCGGGCAGCGCGGCGATCCGGCGCAGCATCGCGGCGGCGCGCAGCGGGATGCGCTGGGCGTAGACCTCGATGCTGGTCACGCGCGCGGTGGTCATCTCCGGCAGCCCGCCCGCACCCGCCGGCCGCACCGCGGGGTCCCACTCGGCACTCAACTGCGGTCCGATGCCGACGAGTTCGCGTACGGTGCGGAGCATCGGGCTGTCCGCACCGATGAGTCGGGGATCGATCCGGTCCAGCAGCCCCGCCACGGTGGGCAGATCGCGGCGCAGCGCGGCCCCGGCCACGCGCAGGGCGCGGTCCGCGTCGGGGTGCGGTGTGGTGTCGGCGGCGCGGTCGCAGGCCCACATCGGCACCTCGACGATGGCGGTGACCCCGTCGTACCGCTCGGCGTGCGCCCAGGTGGAGTGCGCGCCGTCGCCAGCGGCGGGGTCGGAGGCCGGCGGCATGACGTAGACGCCTGCGCCGGGGCTGGGCCACTGGAAGGCGTCGGAGGAGCCGCTCTCCAGCGGGATGTCGAGTTCGGCCGCGGACTTGCCGATCCGCTCGGCCACACCGGGGACGTCCCGGGTCAGTTGCACGAAGCTGCCGCCGACGTCGATGCCGTGCAGCGAGCACTGGAGCACCGGCCGGAGCCGGTCGAGGAGTTCGACCAGGGTGCGGGTCTCGGGAAGTGTCGCGGCACGCACCGCGCCGTCGGGCGGCAGCCACTCCGGCTGCTCGGCGGCGCACGGCCGGAAGAAGTGCTCGTAGTGCCGGCGCAGGGTGTACGGCCCGGCCAGCCAGGGCTCGTTGAGCGCCGCCCCGTCCGGGTCGATGCACAGCAGGAAGTGCCAGGTGCTGCCGTCGCCGTCGCCCGCCTGGCAGGTCTCGGCGATCCGCTCGGCCAGCCGCAGGACGGTGGCGCCGCCGACCGCGGCCTCGTTGGCGTGCGGGCCGGCCACCACGAGGACGTTGCGCGGTCCCTGACCCACCGTCAGGAGCAGGAGCGGTCGACCCGCCCGTGACCGGCCGACCTCGGCGAGCCGGCACAGACCGTGGTACCTCAGTGTCAGACGACGTGCACCCTGGGTGATGTCCGCCGTCGTCGGATAGCACTCTTCCGTCACCGCAACCCCCTGCCGCGGGCCCCCGAGCCCGCACCCCGCATGACGACTTCGAGTTCGGTCCCGTCAGTAGGTCATGCCCCCGCAGGGGTGTCAACGGTGCTACCGAGACCGATGCGGAGCCGTACCCCGCAGGCCGCCACCGCGTCCGCGCCGGCGCCGCACCCCGGGGGCGCCGGCGGGCCGCGGCCGGGCCGCCGCTTCGCCCGGCCGCGGGCGCGCCCAGGCACGCCGGGAGCGCGGTCGGCGGCCGCTCCCCCGCCGTGCCGCCGGTCGGCCGCTCCGCGAAACCGCAGGCCAGCGGGGCGCCCACGCCTGTCTTCGACCTTCCTCGACGGGCGCACCGGCGGGCACCGCCCGGCCCCTTTCGCCCCGACCCGCGACCGCCCGCCGATGCCTCCTCCGCGCCCCGCCGGACTCCCCGTCCCCCGCGCCCGGCCACAGGGTTCCCACAGACGGTCACAGCCCAGCTCCCCGTACTCCCGTGACCGGTCGATATACGGCAGATACGCCGGTCGGCCGTCGGCGACGTCCGCAGGCGCGGTACGCAGGGACTGGACGCCCGGGTCGCAGGCCCGGGTCGCACGCCCGGAAACGGCCGGGGTCCCGCGGCGCCCGCGCTGCATAGCGGCTCCCGGAGCCGCGGGCCCGCGGCTGCCGGGGTCCGCGGCTGCCGGGGTCCGCGGCTGCCGGGTCCCGCAACCGCGGAGGACGGAGGCGCCGGGACGTTCCATGGGCGCGGGGGCGGCGACGGCGGTCCTTCGGTGGGCGGCGGCGAGGCGCAGGGGGACGCCCGCGCCGTCCCGGGCGGCGAACGGGACGCGACGAGGGGGGCACGGTCCTTACGAAACGGGGACGGAGGCGGCTCCGGGGCACTCGGCCGTGGTCACTGTCAGTGGCGGGTGTCAGACTCGTGAGCATGAGCAACGCACCCGGGACCGCCGCATCGGCTCCCCCGCACGGAGCGCGGCGGCAGGTCCTGGTCGTGGACGACGACCCGACCGTCGCCGAGGTCGTCGCGGGCTACCTGGACCGGGCCGGATTCGCAGTCGAGCGCGCCGCGGACGGCCCGTCGGCGGTGGCCCGGGCCGCGTCGAGCCGGCCGGACCTGGTGGTGCTCGACCTGATGCTGCCGGGTATGGACGGCCTGGAGGTGTGCCGGCGGCTGCGCGAGGACGGACCGCTGCCGGTGGTGATGCTCACCGCGCGTGGCGACGAGGACGACCGCATCCTCGGCCTGGAGGTCGGCGCGGACGACTACGTGACGAAGCCGTTCAGCCCGCGCGAGCTGGTGCTGCGGGTGGAGGCGGTGCTGCGCCGGGCTGGCACCCCGCCGCCCGCCGGGCCCTGGCTGCGGTCGGGGACGCTCGCGCTCGACCCGGCGGCCCGCCGCGCACTGAGCGGGGACGTCGAACTGGCGCTGACCATCCGCGAGTTCGACCTGCTCGCCTTCTTCCTGCGGCACCCCGGCCGGGTGCTGGGCCGCGAGGAGCTGATGCGCCGCGTGTGGGGCTGGGAGTTCGGTGACCTGTCGACCGTCACGGTGCACGTGCGGCGGCTGCGCGAGAAGGTCGAGGACGACCCGGCCCGGCCCCGCCTGATCAGCACTGTCTGGGGGGTGGGCTACCGCTTCGACCCGCCGGAACCGGAACCGGATCGGCCGGCGGGCGGTACCGCCGGGGAGGCGCGCCCGGGGACGGCGGCCAGTGAGGCGGAGGTGCGCGATGCGTGACCTGCTGCTGATCGCCGCGTACGCGGCGATGGGCGCCGTGGCCGCCGGGCTGCTGGGCGCGCTGGTGCTGCGGCTGCTGCGCAACCGCTCGGTCGCGCTGTCGCTCGCCGTGGTCGCGGTCGTGACCGTCGGCGCGATGCTCGCGGGCACCTTGTCGGTGGCCTGGGCGATGTTCCTCTCCGAACACGACCTCGGGGTGGTCACCACCGTGTGCGCGATGGCCGCCGTCGTCTCGCTCGCGGTCTCCCTGATCCTGGGGCGCCGGGTGGTCGCGGGCAGCCGCGCGCTGACCGAGGCGGCCCGGGCGTTCGGCGACGGCGGCCCGTTCGCCGCCCCCGCGGGGGCGCCCACCGCCGAGCTCGCCGATCTGGGCCGGGAGCTGGCCGCCACCAGCGCCAAGCTGGCCGCCTCCCGGGAGCGGGAGCGCGCCCTGGAGGCGTCCCGGCGCGACCTGGTCGCGTGGATCTCGCACGACCTGCGCACCCCGCTGGCCGGGCTGCGGGCGATGACGGAGGCGCTGGAGGACGGCATAGCCCAGGATCCCGCGCGCTACCACCGGCAGATCCGCGCCGAGGTGGACCGGCTCAGCGGCATGGTGGGCGACCTCTTCGAGCTGTCCCGCATCCAGGCCGGGGTACTGGCGCTGACGCCCGCCCGCGTGTCGGTGTACGACCTGGTGGGGGACGCGATCGCCGGCGCCGACCCGCTCGCCGCCGAGCACGGCGTCCGGCTGGTCGGCGACCGGGTGGACCAGGTGCCCGTCGAGGTGGACGGCCGGGAGATGACCAGGGTGCTGGCCAACCTCCTCGCCAACGCCATCCACCGCACCCCCGCCGACGGCACCGTGGCGGTCTCGGCGCGACGCGACGAGGCCACGCATTCCGTGGTGCTGTCCGTCACCGACGGATGCGGAGGCATCCCGCCGGACGACCTGCCGCGGGTCTTCGACACGGGGTGGCGCGGCACCGGGGCGCGCACCCCTCCGGCCGGCGCGGGCCTCGGGCTGGCCATCGTGCGCGGCATCGTGGAGGCCCACCACGGCCGCGCCTCGGTGCACAACGTGCCGGGCGGCTGCCGCTTCGAGGTGCTGCTGCCGGCGGCGCCCTGAGGCGGGCGCGCCTCGGCGGGCCCGTCCACGGCCCGCCACGCCGCCACACCCTCCTGCGCCGGGCGGTTCCGGCCGTCCCTATATCCCGGGCCCGCCGGGGCGCCCCGGCGGGCCCGGCCGTTCAGGCGACTCCGGCGGCTCCCGGGGCCCCTCCGGCCGGAGACGACCCGCCCCCGTCACGGCCGTAGTGGCGGACCAACGGCAGGAACAGCTCGTCCACGATCGACTCGATCCGCCGGGGCTCCAGGGGCTTGAGGTCCATGACCAGGTCGTGCCGCACCAGGTCGAAGGGCATCGCGAGCAGGGCGGGGGGGATCGACTCCAGGTCGATCTCGCCGCGGTCGTGCGCCCGCTCGTAGACGGAGCGCATGCGTGAGAGCCGCTTGTCGCCCATGATCCTGTCGCGCACCTGGGTGGGGGTCATCCCCGTGTCGACCAGCAGCCCGGAGAAGGCGGTGGCCGCGGCGATCGCGAAGAACACCGAGCGGGCCTCGCCCATGGTGGTGAGCACGGCGACCAGGTCGCCCCGCAGGCTGCCGGTGTCGGGGATGTCGACCAGGTGGGCGTTGCGGTAGCGCTCCAGCGCGGCGAGCACCACCTCGTCCTTGTTGGCCCAGCGGCGGTACAGCACGGCCACGCCGGTGCCCGCCCGAGAAGCGACCGACTCCATGGTCAGCTTCGCGAACCCGGCCTCGATCAGCTCGTCCCACGCCGCGTCCAGCAGCGCGGCCTCCAGTTCCGCTCCGCGTCGGCGCCGTCGGGTGGGATCGGGAGCCGCGGTAGTCATGAGTCCATCATAAGAGAGGTTTGCACCTCTTAACAAGAAGCCCTACTCTCCTAAGGAATGGATTCGACTCTTATTGGCGAGGATGGGGCGACGAGACCATGACGGAGACGAGCAGGACGCCCGGGACACCCGGGACACCCGAGGCGGACGGCACGGACGGCACGGACGGCGCGGACGACGCGGCCGGGATATCGGAGGCGGCGGAACCGAAGCTGACGCCGCAGGTGAAGGGGGCGCTGATCGCCCTGGTCGTCGGCGGCATCGCGGCGATCCTCGACTCCACGATGGTGACCCTGGCGATCCACACGCTGGTGGGGAAGCTGCACTCGACCACCGACGCGATCCAGTGGGTCACCACCGGGTTCCTGCTGGCGATGGCCGTCGCCATCCCGGTCACCGGGTGGGCGGAACGGCGCTGGGGCGGCAAGCGCGTGTGGATGGCCGCGCTCACGGTGTTCGTGGTCTCCTCCGTGCTGTGCGCGGTGGCGTGGGACGCCCCCTCGCTGATCGCCTTCCGCGCGCTCCAGGGCTTCGGCGCCGGCCTGATCTTCCCGCTGATGCAGACGCTCGCGGTGCGCGCCGCGGGCGGGCAGGTCAGCAGCCGGCTGATGGCGGCCGTGAGCCTGCCGATCGCGCTGGGCCCGATCCTCGGCCCGGTGATCGGCGGGGTCGTCCTCAACTGGCTGAGCTGGCGCTGGCTGTTCCTCATCAACGTGCCCGTGGTCGCCGTCGGGCTGCTGCTCGCCCGCCGGCACCTCCCGGACGACCGACCCGACGCCGCGGCCGGGCGCCCCCGCCTGGACTGGACCGGGCTGGCACTGCTCACGCCGTCGCTGGCGGGCATCCTGCTCGGCCTCTCGCAGCTCTCCGAGGACGGCGGGATCGGCCACGCCGGCGTGCTCGTCCCGCTGCTGGTCGGGGTCGGACTGCTGGTGGTCTTCATCCGCTGGGCGACGCGCCCCGGGGAGCACCAGCCGGTCGTGGACATCCGGCTGCTGCGGCTGCGCTCGCTCGGCAGCGCCTCGGCGGTCCTGTTCACCGCGGGCGCGGCGATGTACGCCGGGATGTTCCTGCTGCCGCTGTACTACCAGCAGTTGCGCGGGGAGAGCGTGCTCCAGGCCGGGCTGCTGCTGATCCCGCAGGGGGTCGGCGCACTCGCCTCGCGCTTCGTGGTGGGCCGGCTGGTCGACTGGATCGGCGCGCGCGCCCTGACCGTCGCCGGCTTCCTGCTCACCGCAGCCGCCACCGTCCCCTTCGCGCTCGCCGGCCCGGGGACGAGCCTGTGGTGGCTGGAGGGCGTGCTGCTGCTGCGCGGGGTGGGGGTGGGATCGGTGCTGATCCCCCCGATGTCCGTCGCCTACCAGGACATCCGGCCGGCCGGCATCCCGCACGCCACCATGAACACCCGCATCTCGCAGCAGGTCGGGGCCTCGTTCGGCACCGCGATCGTGGCGGTCGCCCTCCAGTCGCTCGTCGACCACGGCGCCGTCGGCGCGTTCCAGGGGGCGTTCTGGTGGTCGGTCGGCATCGCGGTCGCCGCCGTCGTCCCCGCCGTGCTCCTGCCGGCGGGCCGGCCGGCGGGCAGTTGACCCGCCGGCGGCCCCCGGTCACGCCAGTGCCGGCACCTCCATGGTGAGGACGGGGCCGGAGGACGCCGGGTCGCCGGGCGAGGGGGCATCGTGCGCGGGGGCGTCGAGGACCGCCGGGACGCCGAGCGGCATCGTCAGGGTGGACGCGCAGTGCCCGAAGCCGAACTCCTCCACCACCGGCACCCCGAGCGGCCCGAGCAGGTCGACGACGAGGTCGCGCACGGCGTCATGGGGGCCGCACTCCGCCCACGAGCCGAGCACGACCGCGGCCACCCCGTCGAACCAGCCGGCCCGCAGCAACTGGGTGAGGTAGCGGTCGAGCCGGTACGGCTCCTCGCCCACGTCCTCCAGCAGGAGGATGCCCCCGGCCGCCGACGCGCGGGCGAACGGCGTGCCCAGGTCGGCGGCGAGCAGGGACAGGCAGCCCCCGAGGGTGACGCCCTCGGCCCGGCCGGGCACCAGGGTGCGGGCGCCGGCCGGGGCCATCACCTGGACGGACTCCGGCGCGAACAGGGTGCGCCGCAGGCCCTCGCGGGTCGGTTCGTCCTCCAGGAAGGTGGCTGCCGCGGCCATCGGGCCGTGCACGGTGGCCAGCCCGAGCCGGGTGGCCACCGCCTCGTGCAGCGCGGTGATGTCGCTGTAGCCGATCAGGGCCTTCGGCGGCGCGGCCCGCATCTCGTCCCAGTCGAGCAGGTCGACCATCCGCTGCACCCCGTAACCGCCCCGGGCGCAGAGCACCGCGGTGGTGGTCGGGTCGCACCAGGCGTCCTGGAAGTCGTCGGCCCGGGCCTGGTCGCCCGCGGCCAGGTACCCGCAGGGGTGCCCGTCCAGGACGTGCGGGGACACCTCCGGCTCCAGGTCCCAGCCGCGCAGCACCTCCAGTCCGGCCGCCAGCCGGTCGGCCGGCACCGGGCCGCTGGGGGCCACCACCGAGATCCGGTCGCCCGGGGCGAGCCGGTGCGGGCGGATCAGCGCAGGCACGGGCACGCCCACCGCGTCCGCGACGCGCCTGAGTCGTTCGGTCATGAGGTCGGCTCCCGCCCGGTCACGTGGTCAGCTCCAGCACCGGCACCCCGGCCGGGGTGAAGCCGAACACCTGCCCGTAGAGGGACAGTTCGGCCTCCAGGCAGGTCACCATGGTGTCGAGGCGGCGGAAGCCGTGGCTCTCGCCGGCGAAGGCGCGGTACGCGTGCGGGATGCCGCGCCCGGCGACCTCGGCGAGGAAGCGCTCGCACTGCACCGGCGGGCAGATCACGTCGTCCAGCCCCTGGAGCAGCAGGAACGGCACCGTGATCCGGTCCGCGCGGTTGATCGGCGAGCGCTCGCGGTAGCGGTCGGGCACCTCGTCGACCGGGCCGACCAGCGACTCCAGGTACTGCGACTCGAAGTCGTGGGTCTCCCCGCCCTGCTTCGACCAGCCGAGCAGGTCCAGGATCGGGTAGATCACGGTGCCGCAGGCGTAGGTGCCGGTACTGGTCAGGGCCGCCGCGCTGGTCCAGCCGCCGGCGCTGCCGCCGCGGATGGCGAGCCGGTCCGGGTCGGCCGCGCCCTCGGCGACCAGCCCCTCGGCGACCGCCGCGCAGTCCTCGACGTCGACCACGCCCCACTGCTCGCGCAGCCGGTTGCGGTAGGCGCGGCCGTGGCCGGTGGAGCCGCCGTAGTTGACCTCGGCCACACCGATGCCGCGCGAGGTGAAGTAGGCGATCTCCAGGTCGAGCACCATCGCCGCCCGGCTGGTCGGGCCGCCGTGCACCCAGATCACGTACGGGCCGGGGCCCTCGGCGGTGAAGTCCGGGTGGCGCGGCGGGTAGAGGTGGGCGTGCACCTCGCGGCCGCCGGGGCCGGTGAAGGTGCGGGCCACCGGGTCGGGGAGGAAGGCGGGATCGACGGTGTCGTGGTGGGCGTTGCCGATCACCCGGGTGAGGCCGGTGGCGGTGTCCAGCTCGACCACCTCGTGGGAGGTGCGGCCGCCGGCGGCGATGCCGATCACCCGGCCGCCGGTGGCGGCGAGCGTCGGGTTCCACTCCGTCCACGGGCCGGGGGCGTCGGTGACGTCGCCGGTGACGGTGTCGAGCACTCCGAGCCGGGGGGCGCCGACGCCGTGCAGCACCGCGACCCGGCCCGGTCCCAGCGGCAGGAACCAGCGCTGGCCGAGCTTCCACAGCGCGCCCGCGAACTCCTCCTCGCGCGGGCACAGGTCGACCGCCTCACCGGTGTCCGGGTCGACCCGGTGGATGTTCCACCAGCCGGTGCGGTCGGTGGCCGCCAGCAGGGTGCCGTCAGGCGTCCACTCGGCCTGCGAGACGGACTCCTCGGGACCGCCGATCAGGGTGCGGGCCGCGCCGAGGACGCCGTCGGCTCCCATCTCGGCGATCCGCAGCTCGGTGCCGTCCCACGGCATGAGCGGGTGGTCCCAGGCGAGCCAGACCGCCCGCGTGCCGTCGGGCGACAGACGCGGTCCGGTGACGAAGCGGTGGTCGGCGGCGGCCAGTTCGCGCACCGCGCCGCGGTCCTCGGCGGCCGAGCCGTCCAGCGGGACGGCCGCGGGCACCCGGCGCACGTCGGACGGGCCGTCGCCGGTGAACTCCTCCAGCACCCCCCAGACCTCGCCCCGCTCCGGGCGGATGGTGAGGTCGGCCCAGCGCAGGCCGTCGCCGACCGGCGAGACCGGGGTGAGCGGGCGGGGCTCGCTGTCGGGGTGGTCGGGGCGGAAGGCGTACAGCCGCTGGTCGAGGTGGTGGGCGAAGACGATCAGCACGGAGCCGTCGAGGACCGCGCCGGCCCAGGGGGTGCCGCCGTACTCGATGACGCGGCTGCGGACGTTCCACGGTGCTGGCAGCGGGCACTGCTCGCTGCCGTCCGGCAGGCGGCGGACCAGCGCGCGCCGGCCGCCCTCGGCCGGACGGGGGGCGGTCCACCACACCTCGTCGCCGACGACGCCCACGAACTCCGGGCTGCCGTCGTGGGAGGCGGCGGTGGTGGCGTCGATCGGCGACGGCCAGGTGCCGCGGGCGGGGGCCGTGCGGTCGGCGGCGGTCATCGGGCGCCCTCCCCGGCGGTCGCGGCGGTCTCGGCGGGTGCGCCGGTGCGGCGCAGGAAGCGGTCCAGCACCTCGACCCCGAAGTGCAGCGCCTCGACGGGCACCCGCTCGTCCACGCCGTGGAAGAGGGCGTTGTAGTCGAAGCCGGGCGGCAGCTTCAGCGGCGAGAAGCCGTAGCCGGCGATGCCGAGGCGGGAGAACTGCTTGGCGTCGGTGCCGCCGGACATGCAGAACGGCAGCACCCGCGCGCCCGGGTCGAAGTGCTCCAGGCTCTCGCGCATCGCGGCGAAGGTGGGCGAGTCGACCGGCGCCTGGAGGGCCACCTCGCGGTGGTGGTACGCCCAGTCGACGTCGGGCCCGGTGAGCCGGTCCATGGTGGTGACGAACTCCTCCTCGCCGCCGGGCAGCACGCGTCCGTCGACGTGGGCGGTGGCCGCGCCGGGGATGACGTTCACCTTGTAGCCGGCCTGGAGCATGGTCGGGTTGGAGCTGTTGCGGACGGTGGGGCGGATGAAGGAGGCGGCCGGGCCGAGCCGGGCGAGCAGGGCGTCCATGCTGGCAGGGTCGGTCGCGTCGCCGTCGGTGACGCGGTCGAGGTCGATGTCCACGCCCTGGATCGCGGCCAGTTCGAGGAGCGCGGCACGTACGGTGTCGGTGAGCCGGAGCGGCCAGCGGTGCTCGCCGATCCGGGCGACGGCGGCGGCGAGCCGGCTGACGGCGTTCTCGCCGTTGACCTTCGAGCCGTGGCCGGCCCGGCCGCGGGCGGTGAGCCGGAGCCAGGCGGTGCCGCGCTCGCCGGCGGCGACCGGGTACAGGCGCAGGCCGCCGCCGGCGTGGAAGGTGTAGGCGCCGGACTCGCTGATGCCCTCGGTGCAGCCCTCGAAGAGTTCGGCGTGCTTGTCGGCGAGGAACCCGGACCCGTAGGCGGCGCTGTCCTCCTCGTCGGCGGTGAAGGCGAGCACGATGTCCCGGACCGGGCGGACGCCCGACCTGGCCCAGCCGCGGACGGTGGCGAGCACCATCGCGTCCATGTTCTTCATGTCGATGGCGCCGCGGCCCCACACGACGCCGTCGCGCACCTCGCCGGAGAAGGGGTGCACACTCCAGTCGGCGGCCTCGGCGGGCACCACGTCGAGGTGGCCGTGCACGAGGAGGGCGTCGGCGGACGGGTCGGTGCCGGGGATGCGCGCCACCACGTTGGCACGGCCGGGGGCGGACTCCAGCACGCGCGGCTCGATGCCCGCGTCGGCCAGCCGCTCCGCGACGTATTCCGCCGCGGGGCGTTCGTTGCCCTCGCCGCCGCCGCGGTTGGTGGTGTCGATCCGGATCAGCTCGGAGGTGAAGCGGACCACCTCGTCGAGTGCCTGCGCGTCGACGGACTGCTCAGCCATACTGCTCCTCCACGGCCTGCGAAACGAGGGTGGTGACCGCCTTGAAGGCGCGGATTGCCTCGTACATCGTCGGCAGGGTGTAGGCCACCCGCCGCTCTCCGGTGCGCTCGACGCCGGGCACCACGGTGGCCGCTCCGGCCAGGTGGACCGCGTCGAACTCCAACTCCACCGTGTACGGCCCGGCGTCCGCCGGTTCGTGCCGGACGGCGAGCGCGGCCGCCTGCTGGGCGGCGGCGCGGATGTCGGCGGCGGTGCGCGCGGGCGGGCGGCACACCGCGGCGTACCGCGAGACGTAGTCCTTGACGGCGACGGTGTGGGCCCGGGGGGCGTATCCCCGCGCGTCCAGACCGGTCCGGTCGTCTCCGGTGACGAGCACCACCGGGACGCCGTACTCGGCGGCCACCAGGGCGTTCAACCGGCCCTCGCTGGCCTGCTCGCCGTTGACCCACACGCCGGTGATGGAGTTGGCCAGGTAGGTGTGGGCGAGGACGCCCTCGGTGCCGGCGCCGGTGTGGTACCCGACGAAGGCGACACCGTCCACGTCGCCGTGCTGGACGCCCTCGACCAT
The DNA here is from genome assembly GCF_016756395.1 of Streptomyces sp. SN-593. Classification (NCBI taxonomy): domain Bacteria; kingdom Bacillati; phylum Actinomycetota; class Actinomycetes; order Kitasatosporales; family Streptomycetaceae; genus Actinacidiphila; species Actinacidiphila reveromycinica. Next base: position 6,879,241 of record NZ_AP018365.1, on the reverse strand, counting down.
CGACAGGTCCTTGTGGCGGCCGGTGAGCATCTGGGCGCGCTCGTCCAGCTTCTCCAGCAGGAGGTTCCGCATGGACCAGTGCGCTTCGTTGACGAGGACCTCGTCGGCGCCGCCGTCCAGGAAACCGGCGATCGCCGCATTGACGTCGGACGTGAACATATGGCGGCAGCGCTGCCACTGCTCGCTTCCCGGCAGGACGTCAGCCGGCCACGTCACGCCGGTCGCGCCTTCCATGTCCGCCGAGATGAGGATCTTCGTCATGCGCGTCACGTTACGCGGCCTTCGGACACGCGTGCCAGGCCCCCCGCACGGCCTGTGGATAACTTCAGTGGCCTAGACCAATTCGCGTGACCCGCCGGGGCCGGAGCCGGGCCCGCCCGAACCCCTCCGTATACCCGCGACCAGCGGATTCCGCGGCAGCGCCGCCCCGTCCGCCGGCCGCGCCGAACTCGGCTTCGGGCAGCGGCCGTTCGCTCTCCGCGCACCTTCCGGACGCCCTCGGAGGGGCCCGCGGGAGCCTTCCGCGGCCGCCCCGGGGACACCGCGGCGCCGACCGAAAACCAGTGGCGGATCGCGGCGGTCCGTGGTTCGTTGGGCTCGCTGCCGTGACGGTCCCGGGTCCCTTTCGTGACGGTCCCGGGTCGCCGCCGTGACGGTCCCGGGACCGTGCCCGCGACCGGTGCGGCGAAGTTCCCGGAGCCGGCGCGGGAGGACGCCCCCGTGGGCGCGGTGCGCGATGCCCGGACGTGCGCGGTGCCCTTACCACAGTGCGGCCGGAGCGCGCCCGTGGGGGAGGGAACAGCGCGCATCCCGGGTACGCCCGCACGGTGGCAACCGTTCCGAGCGTGCTAGCGTCCAAAGCCTGTGTTCGAACTCTTGTCACGGTGGGAGTCCGGCCCCGCCGGACGGGACCCGGCCGGGACACTCCGCACCCGCTACGGAAGAGGCCACGTGACCACCTGGCAGCCCGCGCGCGTCGCCGTCGTCCGCGGACCGAGGGGCCTGCTGCGGCGGGTCGATCTTCGCCACCCGGTGGTCGTCGCCACGCTGCTGGCCGCGGTGCTGCACGTGCTGTGGGCCCTGTACCTGGCCAAGGACTCGGGCGACATGGCCGCCCAGTACGCGTGGACGGAGTTCATAAAGGCGCACCCCGCCGCGTCGTACAACCTGTCGTGGTACGGCGGCATGCACCCGGCCTCCTACAGCATCCTGTCGCCCTACATCATGGCCGCGCTCGGGGTGCGGATGACCGGTGTGATCGCCGGCACGCTCACCGCGACGTTCTCGGCGGCGATGCTGATGCGGGCCCGGGTGAAGCGGCCCCTGGTGCCGGTGCTGTGGACGACGTTCGCTCTTTGGGGTGATGTCGTCTCCGGGCGGGTCACCTTCGCGCTGGGCATGCTGTTCGCGGTGGTCGCCACCGTGGTGCTCTACCCCGCGGAGCGGGCCGCGCGCGGCAGGTCGCCGCGGCTGGCGCTGGCGACGGCGATGGCGGCCTTCGCCACGATGTGCAGCCCGGTCGCCGGGCTCTTCCTGCTCGTGGTGGCCGCGGCCCTGTTCCTGACCGGCCGGCGCAAGGACGCCTACATCCTGGCCGCCGCCCCGCCGCTGGTGGTCGGCGCGACCTCGCTGCTCTTCCCGTTCTACGGCGTGCAGCCCTTCAAGTGGTACTTCGCCATCATCCCGTTCGCGGTGTCGGTGGCGATCGCGCTCGCGGTGCCCAAGGCGTGGAAGGCCATCCACCTGGGCTCCTGGGTGTACGCGCTGGGCGTGGCGCTGACCTTCGTCATCCCCTCGCCGATCGGCAGCAACGTGGAACGCCTCGCGCTGCTCTACGGCGGCACGATCCTGCTGGTCGTGGCGATGGCGAGCACCTGGGGCACCAAGCGGGCGCTGGTGCTGTGGCTGGCGTTCGCCGGAACCGCGTCCTGGCAGATTGCGAAGCCGATAGTCGACCAGGTCACCACGTCGGCGACCTCCTCCTCGGTGCACGCGTCGTCGCTGATCCACGAGCTGGGCACCCTGCACGCGGACCGGGGCCGGGTGGAGGTGGTGCCGCTGCGGTCGCACTGGGAGGCGTCCGGCCTGTCGCCGTACGTGAACCTCGCCCGGGGCTGGAACCGGCAGGCGGACGTCGAGCGCAACCCGCTGTTCTACGACGGCACGCTGACCGCCGACACCTACCGGGACTGGTTGCGGCGCTGGAGCGTCAACTACGTGGTGCTGCCGTCCGTCGCCCAGCCGGACGGCGCCGCCGTCGCGGAGGCGAAGCTGGTGGCGGCGGGACAGCCCTGGATGACCGAGGTCTGGCACGACGCCGACTGGCAGGTGTACTCCGTGGCGGGGGCGGACCCGATGGCGGACCCGCCCGCCGTGGTGGACCAGGCCGGGCCGGCCGAGCTGACCGTCACGATGCCGAACAGCGGGTCGGTGCTGCTGCGCATCCCGTGGTCGCCGGTCCTCGGGATCGAGGGCGCGACCGACAACGACAGCGGGTGCCTGGCACCCGACGGGGACTGGACGCGCCTGTACGCGCCCGAGCCCGGTACGTACAAGATCGGCGGGACCTACGCGTTGATCCGCGGAACCCAGTGCGACAAGGCGCAGATCCAGGACGGTACGGGTCGCGAGCCGACGGCGTCCTCCGGGGGTTGAGCCGGCTGCCCCCCGGTGTGACCCTTGGGGGGTTCCCGGACCCTGCGGTCGGCGCGGGCTCACGGCGGCCCGCCGCCGGGGTGCCCCGGGCTGCTCCGGCCACCACCCGGTGTCCTCCTGGGCGCGCGGTTCTCCGCGACCCCGGGTGCCGGCCCATGCGCCGCACACCGGCCTGACGGTGCACCGCGGCCGAGCGCGCGGTTCTCCGCGGCCCTGCGCACCTTGCCCCTCCCTCCGGGGCGTACCTGCGCCTCCTTCCGGGGCGTACCTGCGCCTCCTTCCGGGCCGACGCACGAATCCCCGCGACCCCTGAGGGGCGGCCCTCCGTGGGGGCCGCACGCACTCAGGGGCGCGGGGAAGGGCACGACCAGCAGCCCACCGGGCAGGTGGTCCCGGAATCGAGGGCAGGGCGCCCGGGAGGGACGGCTCGGGCCGTCCGCAGCAACCGGCAGGAGCCGGCCAGGGCCTGTCCGGCGGATCCCGCCGCTAGGCCCTAGTCGGCGTGGCCGAGTTGGAGGTCCCGCTCGGTGCGACCGCCCCCGGCGACCTGGAGGACCGTGGCCACCGGCGGGTACCCCGCGGCGATGACGGTGTACTCCCCCGCCGCCAGGTCGACGAAGCGGAAGTGGCCGTCCGCGCCGGTGGTGACGGAGTCCACCACGTTCCCGGCGGCGTCGAGGAGGGTGACCCGGGCGTCCTCCACGAGACGGCCGCCGGGTGCGCGCACGATGCCGCGCAGCGAGGCCCCGCCGGCCAGTTCGACGTCCTGCCGGGTCTCGCGCGACGCCTGGACGGTGACGGGGAGCGCGGCCGGCCGGTAGGCGGGCGCGCTGGCCGCGAGGGTGTACTCCCCCGCGACGAGGTCGGTGAGCGTGTAGACGCCCTCGCGCCCGCTGCGCGAGGTGGCCACCACGTCGCCTCGCACGTCGGTGAGCGTGACGATCGCGTCCCGTACCGGGGTGCCGTCGGCGGTGTGCACGGTGCCGGCCAGCCGGCCGGCGCCGCCGAGCACCACGTCGAGCTCGACCGGGTGTTCGCCGACGGCGACGGTGACGGCCTGCGGCTGGTGCCCGCCGGCCGCGGCGATCAGGACGTAGCTGCCGGGCCCGGGGGTGCTCAGGGCGTACCTGCCGTCCTCGGCGGTGGCACCGCGGCCGACCTGGCGGCCGGAGCCGTCGATCAGGGTCAGTGCGGCGCGGCCGACGGTGGTGCCGTCGGAGTGCTGGACGGTGCCGCAGACGGGGACGCCGCCCTGGCCGCGCCGGGCGCCGGGCACCGGGGAGTCGGGGGCGGGCCCGCCGGGGGCGATCGTGGCGGTCGCGGGCCCCGCGCCGTACACGGGGTCGTGGCCGGACTCGTAGGGGGATTCGTACCCGGGGTCGAATCCGGGTTCGTACGCCGCCTGAGCGGCCGGGCCGTGCTGGGTCACCAGGGGTTTCTCCTTGAGCAGGAAGGTGATGAGGAAGCCGAGGACGAGGACCGGCACCAGGTAGAGGAAGATCCGCGGCATGGCGTCGGAGTACGCGTGCACGTATCCGTCGCGCAGGGGCGCGGGCAGGGTGCGGACCAGTTGGGGGGTGACCGACTCGGGGTCGGGCAGTCGCACGCCGTGCGGCAGGTCGGCGGCGAGCTGGTGGCTGAGCCGGTTGGCGAACAGGGTGCCGAAGACCGCGGCGCCGACCGAGCCGCCGATCTGCCGGAAGTAGTTGTTGGCGCTGGTCGCGGAGCCGATGTCGGCGGGCCGGACCGAGTTCTGCACGGCGAGCACCAGGACCGGCAGGATCATGCCGATGCCGAGGCCGAGCACCGCCATGTAGGCGCTGTACTCGGGGCGTCCGGTGTCGGCGTCCAGCCGGGACAGCAGGTACATGCCGATCGCGGACAGCGCGCTGCCCACCATCGGGAAGATCTTGTAGCGGCCGGTGCGGCTGATGAGCTGGCCGCCTCCGATGGAGGCGACCACGACGCCGAGCATCATCGGGAGCATGAGCAGCCCCGAGCCGGTGGCGCTGGCGCCGTCGACCATCTGGAGGAAGGTCGGCAGGTAGCTGGCGGCGCCGAAGAGCGCGACGCCGACCACGGCGCCGATCAGCGCCGAGGTGTTGAACACCCCGTCGCGGAACAGCCGCAGCGGGATGACGGGTTCGGCGGCGAACCGCTCCACGAGCGCGAAGAGCAGCACGCACACGACGGTGCCCGCGCCGAGACCGAGGATCTCCTTCGACCGCCAGCCGTAGGTGGAACCGCCCCAGGTGGTCAGCAGCACCAGGCAGGTCGAGCCGGCCGCCAGCAGCAGGGCCCCCAGCACGTCCAGCCGCGGCCGCGAGGCCGGTTTGGGCAGCTTGAGCACCAGGCTGACCACGAGGAGGGTGACCAGGCCGAAGGGCACGTTGATCGAGAAGCACCAGCGCCAGGAGGCGTGGTCGGTGAAGAAGCCGCCCAGCAGCGGTCCGGCGACCGACGCGACGCCGAAGGCGGCGCCGATCAGACCCATGTACCGGCCGCGTTCGCGGGGCGGCACGATGTCGGCCATGATCGCCTGCACGCCGATCATGAGTCCGCCGCCGCCGATGCCCTGGACCGCGCGGAAGGCGATCAGCTCGTTCATGGTCTGGGACCAGGCGGCGAGTGCCGAGCCGATCACGAAGGTCAGGATCGCGAACTGGAAGACGCTCTTGCGGCCGAGCAGGTCGCCGAGCTTCCCGTAGATCGGCAGGCCGATGGTGGACGCGAGCAGGTAGGCGGTGACGACCCAGGACATCCGGTCCAGGCCGTGCAGCTCGCCGACGATCTTGGGCAGCGCCGTCGCCACGATCATCTGGTCCAGGGCGGCCAGCAGCAGGGCGAGCATCAGCCCCACGAAGACCAGCCGGAGTTGGCGCGGGGTGAGGGTGCCCCGCACTCCGGCCGGGCCGGCGGCCGACCCTTCGGGCGGCTCGGCCGCACCGCCCTCCGGGCCGCCCGCCGGCCCGCCGACCGGTGCCTGCACCGGCCCGCCCTCGCCCAGGACTTCGTCCGGGCGGGGTTCCCCCAGTCGCTCGATCAGTGTGCCGCCGCTCACTGCCACTCCCCTCGTCCCACCTGTTCCACCACCGTCTCCCGCCATGAGGCGACAACGACGGACGGACCCGGGGAGTCTCAGGAAGTTGCGGAAACCACCCTTATCGGTGAATGACCGCGAAACCGGGCGAGTACCGCCGGAGTTACTGCTCCACCTCGGCGGCGAGCTTGGCGAGCACCTCGCCGTGGATGGCGTTGAGGCCCTTGGGGGCGAACGTCCGCTCGAAGAAGCCGCCGACGCCGGTGGCGCCCTGCCACACGGTCGCGTTGACCACCTTGCTGCGCCCCTCGCCGGCCGGGGCGACGGTCCAGGTGGTCACCATCGAGGAGTTGCGGTCGGTCTCGACGAGCTGCCCGGGGGCGGGTGCGGTCACGTCGAAGAGGCAGTCGCGCACCCGCTTGCTGGTGGCCTGGAGCCTCCAGTGCACGACGGTGCCCGCGCCCTCGCCGCCCTCGCGGACCTCGTACTCGCTGTACTGACCGGGCAGGACCCGGCCGCGGGTGCCGGCGTAGTCGGCCAGGGCGGCGAACACCCGCTCCGGCTCCGCCGCGACGATCCGCTCCGTGGTGGCCTCGACCAGCGCCATGACTTCTCCTCGGGTCCATGCCCCTGCGGGCATCGGGGTGCTTGCTGCGCGTGTGCGTCACGCGACACACCAGCCAACCACACTCGCTTATCGAAAATCTGTTCTATTGTGGACGGCGAGGGCGGCCACGGGACCGCCGGTGGGGGCCGGACGACGGAAGGAGGGCGCGATGCGCTGGGACGGGCTGGACGCCGAGGGCTCCGCGGGTGCGCTCTTCGGGACCTCGGCGGTGACGACACGCACGTTCGACACCCCCGAGTTCCGGGGCATCACCTTCCACGAGGTGCGGGCCCGCTCGATCCTCAACCGGGTGCCGGGCACCTCGCGGATGCGGTTCGAGTGGACGGTCAACCCCTACCGCGGCTGCTCGCACGCCTGTGTCTACTGCTTCGCCCGCAAGACGCACAGCTACCTGGACCTGGACACCGGCCACGACTTCGACTCGCAGATCGTGGTGAAGGTCAACGCCCCGGAGCTGCTGCGCCGCGAGCTGGCCGCGCCCCGCTGGCAGGGCGACCACGTCGCCATGGGCACCAACGTGGACTGCTACCAGCGGGCCGAGGGCCGCTACCAGCTCATGCCCGGCATCCTCACCGCCCTGCGCGACCGGGCGAACCCCTTCTCGATCCTCACCAAGGGCTCCCTCATCCTGCGGGACCTCGAACTGGTGCGGCAGGCCGCGAGCGTCACCGATGTGTCCGTCGCACTGTCGATCGGCTTCCTGGACGGCGAGCTGTGGCGCAGCGTCGAACCGGGCACGCCTTCCCCCGAGACGCGCCTGGCGGTCTGCCGCACCCTCAGTGAGAACGGCATACCCACGGGGGTGCTGATGGCACCGGTGCTGCCCTTCCTCAGCGACTCCCCCGAGCAGTTGCGTGCGGCGGTACGGGCGATCGCCGCGGCCGGCGCCACCTCGGTGACGCCGCTGGTGCTGCACCTGCGTCCGGGCGCGCGGGAGTGGTACACCGCGTGGCTGCGGCGGCACCACCCCCACCTGGTACGGCGCTACGAAGCGCTGTACGCGGGCGGCTCGTACGCGCCGAAGTGGTACCAGCGGCAGGTCACCCGGCAGGTGCACGAGTTCGCGGCGGAGTTCGGCTGCGGCCCGGCGCGGCTCGGGGCGGCGCGAGGCCGGACCACGGCCGGGAACGGGGTCGGCGTCGGGGACGGGGCCAGCGTCGGGGACGGGGCCGGCGTCGGGGACGGGGCCGGCGTCGGGGACGGGGCGGAGCGGGAGCCGCCGGCCGGAGCGCCGGGGACGGCGCCGCCGGAGAACACGCAGCTCACCTTGATGTGACGCGCCCTTTAGAATGCGGCCCATGCTGCGGATCAGGGCGATGGGCGAGCCGGACGTGGCGGACGTCTCGGCGATCCGCGTCCTGGGCTGGCGGCACGCCTACGCCGGACTGCTGCCGCAGGGCTACCTCGACGCGATGGACCCGGCCGAGGACGCCGCGCGGCGCCGGGAGTGGCTCGCGCGGTCGGCGGGGCGGGTGCACAACCTGGTCGCCGAGGAGGCCGCGCCCGACGGCACCGCGTCCCTGGTCGGATGGGCGGCCTTCGGGCCCTACCGCGGGGAGGACACCGGCGCGGCGGTCGGCGAGCTGTACGCGCTGTACGTGCGGCCGGACCGGATCGGCACCGGCACCGGGCGCGCGCTCACCGCGGAGGCGATCCGCCGCTCGGCCGAACTCGGCCGCACCCGGCTCGCGTTGTGGGTCCTGACCGGCAACGCGCGGGCGCGCCGCTTCTACGCCGCCGCGGGCTTCCGGCCCGACGGCGCGACCATGACGGAGCTGTACGACGGCGTCCCGGTCGAGGAGACCCGCTACACCCGCGCGCTCGGGTAGCGCCCAGGAGCGGCAGCTCCGCCCGGGTCCTGGTCCCCCCTACACCCGCGCGCTCGGGTAGCACCCCGCCCGGACCGCCCACGCCCGCACGCGGCACCCGGAGCCGAGACCGCACCAGAAGCCGGAACCACATCCGCACCCGCCTCCCGCTCATCTGTCGCGCGCGGAAATCACATGCGCGAAAGGCTGGCGGTCAAGTTACTCACGGGTTACAGTCGGAGGACACGCACGGCGGCCGGTGAACCGGCCGCTCTGCGGCTGCCGTTGTCGGTTCGGCACTTCGCGGCGTGGCCCCGGGACAGGGCCCGCCGACTCGCGCGGGCGCGCACTCGCACCTTCTCCTGCGGTCAGGCCCGCGGCTCCACTCATCCCTCTGCCGTGCGCCCGCGCGTTGCGCGGCGCGGCTCTCGCCATCCCTGGAGTCACGCGATGGACCGTCCCACCGCCTCTGCCCCGACCGACCCGACCGCCGGCGCCGCTTCCGCGCCCTCCCCCCGGCCCGGGGAACACCCCGGCGCGGCATCCGCCTCCGCCTCCGGCTCCGGCTGCGAACCGCCCGTCCTGCCCGCCGTGGTGGCCGTGGTCGGCCTGGGCACCATGGGCACCGGCATCGCCGAGGTGCTCGCCTGCGCCGGCCACGAGGTGGTCGGCATCGACACCGACGCCGCCGCCGCCCGCCGCGCCGTCGCCGCGCTGGAGGCACGCACCGTCCACCTGGTCGAGCGCGGCCGGCTGAGCATGGCCGAACGGGCCGACGTGCTCGCGCGGTTCCGCACCTTCCCCGAACTGCGGGCGGCCGCGGCGGCCGACCTGGTGATCGAGGTGGTCTCCGAGCGCTATGACGTCAAGCGCGAGGTGTTCACCAGGCTGGACCGCGTCGTCAAGCCGGAGGCGATCCTCGCGACCGGCACCAACGCGCTGTCGGTGACACGCCTGGCGGCCGAGACCGGCCGGCCCGACCGCGTGCTCGGCCTGCACTTCTTCGCGCCCGCGCAGGCGATGAAGCTGGTCGAGGTGGTCTCCACGGTGCTCACGGCGCCCGAGGCGACCCGCGCGGTGACCGCGCTGGTGCGCAGCCTGGACAAGGAGCCGGTTCCGGTCGGCGACCGCGCGGGCTTCATCGCGGACGGCCTGCTGTTCGGCTACCTGAACCAGGCCGCGGCGATGTACGAGGCGCGGTACGCCACCCGGGAGGGCATCGACGCGGCGATGCGGCTGGGCTGCGGGCTGCCGATGGGCCCGCTGGCGCTGCTCGACCTGATCGGCGTGGACACCGCCACCACGGTCCTGGAGGCGATGTACGAGGCGAGCCGGGACCGGCTGCACGCGCCCGCGCCGGTGCTGCGGCAGCTCACCGCGGCCGGGCTGCTGGGGCGCAAGTCCGGGCGCGGCTTCTACCGCTACGACGCCCCCGGTTCCGGCACGGTGGTGCCGGACGCCGAGACGCCGGGCGAGCGGAGCGGCGGCGCCCGCGGCCGTACGGTCCGCTCGGTCGGGGTGGCGGGCTCCGGCACCATGGCCACCGGCATCGCCGAGGTCTTCGCGAAGGCCGGGTTCGAGGTGGCGCTGGCGGCCAGGAGCCCGGAGAAGGCGCGGCAGGCGGTGGAGCGGCTGGCGGCCTCGCTTGACCGGTCGGTGGCCAAGGGGCGGATCACGCCGGAGCAGCGCGACGCGGCGGTGGCGCGGGTGACGCCGTCGGGGTCGTACGACGCGTTCGCCGGCGCCGACCTCGTGGTGGAGGCGGTGGCGGAGGACCTGTACGTGAAGCAGGAGCTGTTCCGGGTGCTGGACAAGGTGTGCCGGCCGGGCGCGGTGCTGGCGACCACCACGTCCTCGCTGCCGGTGGTGGCGGTCGCGCGGGCCACCGGGCGGCCCCAGGACGTGGTGGGGCTGCACTTCTTCAACCCGGCGCCGGCGATGAAGCTGGTCGAGGTGGTGCGCACGGTGCTGACCGCGGACGACGTGGTGGCGACGGCACACGAGGTGAGCGGGGCGCTGCGCAAGCACCCGGTGGACTGCGGCGACCGGGCCGGCTTCATCGTGAACGCGCTGCTCTTCCCGTACCTGAACAACGCGGTGAAGATGGTGCAGGACCACTACGCGACCGTGGACGCGATCGACGCCGCGATGAAGCTGGGCGGCGGCTACCCGATGGGCCCCTTCGAACTCCTGGACGTGGTCGGCCTGGACGTCTCCCTGGCGATCGAGCAGGTGCTGCACGACGAGTTCCGCGATCCGGGCCTCGCCCCGGCGCCGCTGCTGGAGCACCTGGTCTCGGCGGGCTGTCTCGGGCGCAAGACCGGCCGCGGCTTCCGCGAGTACGCCTCGCGCCCTTCCACCGCCGCCGGCGGGTCGTCGGGGCGGCCGAAGGGATGATCCGTCGATCACCGGCGACCGTACGTGTTACGTTCCCCGCATGCCCCAGAGTGTGAAGTCCGCCACCGAGACCGCGAGCGGCCGCCGCGCGGCCGCCCAGCGCCAACGGGTACGGCAGGACATCGCGTCAGCGGCCATGAGGCTGTTCGCGACCCAGGGCTACGAAGCCACCACCGTCGACGAGATCGCCGCCAGCGCCGGGGTGGCCCGGCGCACCTTCTTCCGGCACTTCCGGTCGAAGGAGGAGGCGATCTTCCCGGACCACGACGACACCCTGGTCCGGGTGCAGGCGGTGCTGGACTCCGCCGATCCGCACGAACACCCGCTGGACACGGTCTGCCGCGGCATCACCGAGGTGCTGCGGATGTACGCGAACATGCCCGAGGTGTCGGTCGAGCGCTACCGGCTGACCCGTGAGGTGCCCACCCTGCGGGAGCGGGAGATCGCCTCGGTGGCCCGGTACGAGCGACTGTTCACCCGCTACCTGCTGGGCCACTTCGACGAGGGGGCGCACCGCGACGGCGACGACGACCCGCTGCTCGCGGAGGTCGCCGCCTCCGCGGTGGTGGCCGCCCACAACCACGTGCTGCGGCGCTGGCTGCGGGCGGACGGCAAGGGCGACGTCGAGGCGCAGCTCGACCACGCCTTCGACGTGATCAAGGCGACCTTCGGCACCGGGATCGGGGCGGGGCGGATACCCTCCCGGGCCGGCACCGGCGGCACCACGGCCGTCTCCCGGCAGGGCGAGGTGGTGGTCGCGGTGGCCCGCACGGACGCCTCCCCAGCGGAGATCCTGCGCAGCATCGAGGAGGTGCTGCGCAAGGCGTAGCGCCTGTCCGCACCCCGCGCGAGGACCCGTCCGGTCCTGCCGCGGCCCCGGCCGTCCGGAGTGTCTCCGGGCGGCCGTCGGCGTTCCCGGGGCGGACGGCGGCGTTCCCGGGGCGGACGGCGCCCGCGTTGCTCATCGGTGACGCCCGGGCGACACTTGAGAAAAAATACTGGCACGCAGTGTCTTTACGGCTGGCACGCAGTGCCATACCGTATCCGTAGTCCGGGCACCTGTCCCCCAGGCCCGGGCCGAATCCCCTTCTGTGCGCCGAACCGACGACGGCACCTCCATCCCATCGACACAGCGTTCCCCGCTCGGGCGCTGCCGCGAGACGCGCGGCGACGCCCGATACGCTCCGCCGGAGGCGAGCCACATGACGACGAGTTCCACGAGGGAAGTCCTGGACGTGATCCAGGCACCGGATGCCACCGCCGCCGACTTCGCGGCCCTGCCGCTGCCCGCGTCGTACCGGGCGGTGACCGTGCACAAGGACGAGGCGGGGATGTTCGCCGGACTGGAGTCCCGCGACAAGGACCCGCGCAAGTCGCTCCACCTGGACGAGGTCCCGGTGCCCGAACTCGGCCCGGGAGAGGCCCTGGTGGCCGTCATGGCCAGCTCGGTCAACTACAACTCGGTGTGGACCTCGATCTTCGAGCCGGTCTCCACCTTCGGCTTCCTGGAGCGGTACGGCCGCACCTCGCCGCTCGCCGCCCGGCACGACCTGCCCTACCACGTGATCGGCTCCGACCTGGCCGGCGTGGTGCTGCGCACCGGTCCCGGCGTGAACAAGTGGCATCCCGGCGACCGGGTGGTGGCGCACTGCCTGAGCGTCGAACTGGAGTCGGCCGACGGCCACGACGACACCATGCTCGACCCGGAGCAGCGGATCTGGGGCTTCGAGACGAACTTCGGCGGGCTGGCGGAGATCGCGCTGGTCAAGGCGAACCAGCTGATGCCCAAGCCGGCGCACCTGTCCTGGGAGGAGGCCGCCGCACCCGGGCTGGTCAACTCCACCGCCTACCGGCAGCTGGTCTCCCGCAACGGCGCCGGCATGAAGCAGGGCGACAACGTGCTCATCTGGGGCGCGAGCGGCGGACTGGGGTCGTACGCCACGCAGTTCGCGCTGGCCGGCGGCGCCAACCCGGTCTGCGTGGTCAGCAGCCCGCAGAAGGCCGAGATCTGCCGGCGGATGGGCGCCGAGGCGGTCATCGACCGGTCGGCCGAGGGGTACCGGTTCTGGAAGGACGACCGGCACCAGGACCCGCGCGAGTGGAAGCGTTTCGGCGGCAGGATCAGGGAGTTGACCGGCGGCGAGGACGTCGACATCGTCTTCGAGCACCCCGGCCGCGAGACGTTCGGCGCGTCGGTCTACGTCGCGCGCAAAGGGGGGACCATCGTCACCTGCGCCTCCACCAGCGGCTACACCCACGAGTACGACAACCGCTACCTGTGGATGAGCCTGAAGCGGATCGTCGGCTCGCACTTCGCCAACTACCGCGAGGCGTGGGAGGCCAACCGCCTGATCGCCAAGGGGAGGATCCACCCGACGCTGTCGAGGACCTACCGGCTGGAGGACACCGGCCAGGCCGCGTACGACGTGCACCGCAACCTCCACCAGGGCAAGGTCGGCGTGCTCGCGCTCGCCCCGCGCGAGGGCCTGGGCGTCACCGACCCCGAGCTGCGCGCCCGCCACCTGCCGGCCATCAACCGCTTCAAGGACGCGTGAGGCGGTCACATGACGTACCACCAGAACCCGCAGGCCGACGCGACGAAAACGGCACCCCCGGAGGCGAGCGAGCCGGGAAGGCAGCGCGACCGGCCGTGGCTGATGCGGACCTATGCCGGGCACTCCAGCGCCGAGGCGTCCAACGCGCTGTACCGGCGGAACCTCGCCAAGGGGCAGACCGGTCTGTCGGTGGCGTTCGACCTGCCGACGCAGACCGGCTACGACCCCGACCACGTGCTGGCCCTCGGCGAGGTCGGCCGGGTCGGCGTGCCGATATCCCATCTGGGCGACATGCGGCGGCTGTTCGAGGACATCCCGCTGGAGCGCATGAACACCTCGATGACGATCAACGCCACCGCGATGTGGATGCTCGCGCTGCTCCAGGTCGTCGCCGAGGAGCAGGGCGCCGACATCGCCACGCTCCAGGGCACCACGCAGAACGACATCGTCAAGGAGTACCTGTCCCGCGGCACCCACGTCTTTCCGCCCGGCCCCTCGCTGCGGCTGACCACGGACATGATCACGTACGCGGTGAACCACATCCCCAAGTGGAACCCGATCAACATCTGCAGCTACCACCTCCAGGAGGCCGGGGCGACCCCGGTCCAGGAGATCGCGTACGCGATGTCCACCGCGATCGCCGTGCTGGACGCGGTGTTCGCGTCCGGCCGGATCCCGGAGGAGCGGCACGGCGACGTGGTCGCGCGGATCTCGTTCTTCGTGAACGCGGGCGTCCGGTTCGTCGAGGAGATGTGCAAGATGCGCGCCTTCGGCCGGATCTGGGACGACGTCACCCGCGAGCGGTACGGGGTGCGGAACCCCAGGCAGCGCCGTTTCCGGTACGGCGTGCAGGTCAACTCGCTCGGACTCACCGAGGCCCAGCCGGAGAACAACGTCCAGCGCATCGTGCTGGAGATGCTGGCCGTCACGCTGTCGAAGGACGCCCGCGCCCGCGCGGTGCAACTGCCCGCCTGGAACGAGGCGCTGGGCCTGCCCCGGCCCTGGGACCAGCAGTGGAGCCTGCGCATCCAGCAGGTGCTGGCGCACGAGAGCGACCTGCTGGAGTACGACGACATCTTCGCCGGCAGCCACGTGGTCGAGGCGAAGGTCGGCGAACTGGTCGAGCAGGCCACCGCGGAGATGGCGCACATCGCCGAACTGGGCGGCGTGATGGCCGCGGTGGAGTCCGGTTACCTCAAGTCGCAACTGGTCGCCTCGCACGCGGAGCGGCGGGCGCGGATCGAGTCCGGCGCGGAGAAGATCGTCGGCGTCAACATCCACGAGTCCACCGAGCCCAACCCGCTCACCGCGGACCTGGACCGGGCGATCATGACGGTGGACCCGGCGGGCGAGGCCCGGGTGGTGGCCGCGCTGCACGACTGGCGGCTGTCCCGGGACCAGCCGCGGGTGGACAAGGCGCTCGTCACCCTGCGGGGCGCCGCGGCCGGTGCGGAGAACCTGATGCCCGCCACCCTGGAGTGCGCGCGGGCCGGGGTGACGACCGGCGAGTGGGCCTCGGCGCTGCGCGACGTGTTCGGCGAGTTCCGCGCGCCCACCGGGGTGAGCGGCGCCCCGGTCGCGGTGAGCGCCGAGGCGAGCGGCGAACTCGCGGACGTACGGCGGAAGGTGGCCGCGACCGCGGCCGAACTCGGCGGCGGACGGCTGCGGCTGCTGGTCGGCAAGCCGGGCCTGGACGGGCACTCCAACGGCGCCGAGCAGATCGCGGTGCGCGCCCGCGACGCCGGCTTCGAGGTGGTCTACCAGGGGATCAGGCTGACCCCCGAGCAGATCGTCTCCGCGGCGGTCGCCGAGGACGTGCACTGCGTGGGCCTGTCGATCCTGTCCGGGTCGCACGCGGCCCTGGTGCCGGACGTGCTCGGCCGGCTGCGGCGGGCCGGGGTGGACGACATCCCGGTGATCGTCGGCGGCATCATCCCGGCCGCGGACGCGGCGGACCTGCGGGCGGCCGGCGTGGCGGCCGTCTTCACGCCGAAGGACTTCGGCATCACCGGGATCATCGGCCGGATCGTGGACGAGATCCGCCGAGCGAACAAGCTGGAGGTATGACTGTGCAGTTCGGGCGCACCTACGAGGAGTTCGAGGTCGGCGCGGTCTACCGGCACTGGCCCGGCAAGACGGTCACCGAGTACGACGACCACCTCTTCTGCCTCCTCACCATGAACCACCACCCGCTCCACCTGGACGCGCACTACGCCGGGAACACCACGGACTTCGGCCGCAACGTGGTGGTCGGCAACTACGTCTACTCGCTGCTGCTGGGCATGTCCGTGCCCGACGTGTCGGGGAAGGCGATCGCCAACCTGGAGGTCGAGTCGCTGCGGCACGTGGCACCCACCTTCCACGGCGACACCGTCTACGGCGAGACGACCGTGCTCGGCAAGCGGCCGTCGAAGTCGAAGGACGACCGCGGCATCGTCGAGGTGGAGACCCGCGGCTACAAGCAGGACGGCACCCTGGTCTGCGTCTTCCGCCGCAAGGTGATGGTGCCGACCGCCGCGTACGTCGAGGAGCGCGGGGGCGAGCAGCCCGGCCGCCCCGAACCCGCCGGCACCGATGCCGGCACCGCCACCGGCACCGATGCCGGCACCGACTCCCGGGGAGGGAAGTGACATGGCCGACCGCCTCGCGCAGACCGATGGCCTGACCGACGTCCAGCAGGAGATCCTCGCCACGGTGCGCTCCTTCGTCGACAAGGAGATCCTGCCGGTCGCGACCGAGCTGGAGCACCAGGACGCCTACCCGACCGAGATCGTCGCGGGCCTGAAGGAGCTGGGCATCTTCGGTCTGATGATCCCCGAGGAGTACGGCGGGCTCGGCGAGTCGCTGCTGACCTACGCCCTCACGGTGGAGGAGATCGCCCGCGGCTGGATGAGCGTGTCCGGCATCATCAACACGCACTTCATCGTCGCCTACATGATCAAGCAGCACGGCACGCAGGAGCAGAAGGACTACTTCCTGCCGAAGATGGCCACCGGCGACGTACGCGGAGCGTTCTCGATGTCGGAGCCGGGGCTCGGCTCCGACGTGTCCGCGATCCGCACGAAGGCGGTCCGGGAGGGCGACGCCTACGTCCTCAACGGCCAGAAGATGTGGCTCACCAACGGCGGCTCGGCCAACCTCGTGGCCGTGCTGTGCCGCACCGACGAGGGCCGGCCGGCGGACGCGCCCGCGCACCGGTCGATGACCACCTTCCTGATCGAGAAGGAGCCGGGCTTCGGCCCGAACCCGAAGGTCTCCGGGCTGACCGTGCCCGGCAAGATCGAGAAGATGGGGTACAAGGGCGTCGACACCACCGAGCTGATCCTCCAGGACGTCCGCATCCCGGCCGACCGGGTGCTCGGCGGGACCGGCGGCCGCGGCTTCTACCAGATGATGGACGGCGTCGAGGTGGGCCGGGTGAACGTCGCCGCGCGCGGCTGCGGGGTCGCCCGCCGCGCCTTCGAGCTGGGCATCTCCTACGCGCAGCAGCGGTCCACCTTCGGCCGGCCGATCGCGCAGCACCAGGCGATCCAGTTCAAGCTGGCCGAGATGGCCACCAAGGTCGAGGCCGCCCACCAGCTCATGGTGAACGCCGCCCGCAAGAAGGACTCCGGCGAGCGGAACGACCTGGAGGCGGGCATGGCCAAATATCTCGCCTCCGAGTACTGCAAGGAGGTCGTCGAGGACGCCTTCCGCATCCACGGCGGGTACGGCTTCTCCAAGGAATACGAGATCGAGCGGCTGTACCGCGAGGCTCCCATGCTGCTGATCGGCGAGGGGACCGCCGAGATCCAGAAAATGATCATCGGGAGGCGGCTGTTGGAGGAGTACCGTGTCCAAGGATGAATGCCCGTGTTCGCGGCGGTTTTCCTGAGATGAGGGTCACACTGCGTGAAGGCCGGGGACACGGGAACCAGCCATCGACTCGCCCATCAGCTTGCCGAGTTGCCGGTGTCAGCCGATACCATCAGTGAAAGCCGCCGTCCCCAGAAGCATTTCGCGGCACCCTCCGCTACGAAGGTCTTCCATGCCCCACAGCCAGTCCTCTGCACCTCGCCGCCGGGTCGGTCTCGCGCGCGGAGCGTCGCCTTGGCTCCTGCCGACCGCGGCCACGGCGGCCGTCGGCCTGCTGCGTGCCCGCCGCTCCGGACGCTGGGCCGCGGTGGCCGTCCCCGCCACCGTGCTCACGGCCGGCATGCTGTGGTTCTTCCGCGACCCAGAGCGGAAGATCACCGAGGGCGGGGTGGTCTCCCCCGCCGACGGCGTGGTCCAGAGCGTCATGCCGTGGAAGGACGGGCGCACCCGCGTCGCGATCTTCATGAGCCCGCTGAACGTCCACGTGAACCGCGCCCCGCTCAGCGGCACGGTCACCTCCGTCGAGCACGTCCCCGGCGGCTTCGTTCCGGCGTTCAACAAGGAGAGCGAGAACAACGAGCGGGTGGTCTGGCACTTCGACACCGAGATCGGTGACGTCGAGGTGATCCAGATCGCGGGCGCCGTGGCCCGGCGGATCGTGCCGTACGTGCCGCGCGGCTGCAAGGTCGAGCAGGGCGAGCGGATCGGGCTGATCCGCTTCGGCTCCCGGGTGGACGTCTACCTGCCGGAAGGCGTGGGCTCCGCGGTCGAGGTCGGCGAGACCATGACGGCTGGGGTGACGCGTCTTGACCGTGACTGAGCACGAGACGCACAGCAACTGGGTCAGCGAGATCGAGGAGCAGGACGACGACCTGCCCCTGTCCACCCGGCTGTCGATCGCGGACGCGCTGACGCTGGGCAACGCGATCTGCGGCTTCATGGCCGTCTACTTCACCACCACCGGCGTCCTCGTCCCGCACCTGATGGGGCACGGCGACAGCGCGATGTCCAAGCACAGCGCGGCCAACGCGGTGACGCTGATGCTGATGGCGTCGGTCTTCGACCTCTTCGACGGGCTGGTCGCGCGCAAGCTGCGCAGCTCGGCGATGGGCGCCGAGCTGGACAACCTCTCGGACCTGATCAGCTTCGGGCTCGCACCGGCCTACTTCGTCGTGGTGTGGGGCATCGTCACCGACGACGCGCACGGCAAGGTGGCCGCCGCCGCGGCGGTGCTCGTGGTCCTCGCGGTGGTGCTGCGGCTGGCCCGCTTCTCCTGCACCACGCTGCGGGACGGGGTCTTCCAGGGGATGCCGAGCCCGTTCGGGGCGATGACCGTGGTGTCGCTGGTGCTGCTGGAGCTGCCCTTCGTGCCGACCGTGCTGGCGATCGTCGGGGTGGCGTGGCTGATGGTGAGCCGCGTCGAGTACCCCAAGCCGCGCGGGCGGCTGGCGCTGGTCACGTTCTGCTGGACGCTGGTCAGCATGGGGTGCCTGGCCGCCTGGACCCTGGACATTCCCGGTGGGCACCAGCTCCTCCAGGCCGGATGCGCCCTCCAGTGCGTGGCCGCGGCCACGATTCCCGGGTTCGCGACCACCCGCCGGGTGAACACGTTCCGTGCCAACCGTCGTGAGCGCGCCACCGCGCGCTGAGCGCTCCCGGGCCCCTGGCCGTGTGCGGCTCCTTCCGGGTGGAAGGGGCCGCACAGTCGTTCCGGGCCCTGGGCGAGGGTCAGACGGCGAGGGTCAGACGAGGAGGTCCCGGGCGAGGGTGGCGGCGGCGCGGCGCAGCAGCGGGCCCGCCTCGGCCATGCAGCGCCGGACGTCGGGCTCCAGCTCGGCCAGCGGGTAGGCGCGGGAGATCCCGGCCCCCGCCAGTTCCCCGGGCGAGAGGGCGAGCCGACCGCACACCGCGACCACCTCGATCCCACGGGCGCGGGCCGCCGCCGCGACCCCGACCGGCGCCTTGCCGTGGAGCGTCTGGGCGTCGAGGGAGCCCTCGCCGGTGATGACGAGGTCGGCCCGGTCGAGCGCGGCGGCGAACCCGAGGACGTCGAGGAGGACCTCGATCCCGGGCCGGAAGGACGCGCGCAGCCCGACGAGGGCGCCGTAGCCCATCCCGCCGGCCGCCCCGGCACCGGGCGCGTCGGCGGCGGCGAGCGCCCCGCCGCCCAGGGCGGCCCCGAGCACGGCGGCGTACTGGCCGAGCGCACCGTCGAGGAGGGCCACCTCCTGCGCGGAGGCGCCCTTCTGCGGCCCGTAGACCGCCGCGGCGCCCTGGGGCCCGCGCAGCGGGTTGTCCACGTCGCCGGCCAGCACGATGTCCGCTCCGGCCAGCCGCGCGTCCAGCCCCGACAGGTCCGCGGTCGCGAGCGCGGCGAGCGCGGCGCCGCCGGGCGCGACGGGCACGCCCTCGGCGTCCAGCAGCCGCGCGCCGAGCGCGGCGAGCATGCCGGCGCCGCCGTCGGTGGTGGCGCTGCCGCCGACCCCGAGCACGACGGTGCGGGCCCCGGCGTCGAGCGCGGCGCGCAGCAGCTCACCGGTGCCGTAGGTGGTGGCGGTGAGCGGCGCGAAGACCCCCGGAGGCAGGTGCCGCAGTCCGGACGCCTCGGCCATCTCGACCACCGCGGTGTCCCCGCGCAGCGCGTACGCCGCCTCGACCGGCTCCCCGAGCGGGCCGGTCACCCGCGCGGTGCGGCGCTCGAAGCCGCCGGCGACCGCCGCGTCCACCGTGCCGTCGCCGCCGTCGGCCACGGGCAGCGACGTCACCGTCACACCGGGTGCGACCTGGTGCAGCCCGGCGGTGACGTGGGCGGCCACCTCGACCGCGGTCAGCGAGCCCTTGAACTTGTCCGCGGCGACGAGGACGTGCCCCGCCTGCCGCCGTCGTGCGTCGGACACGTGCAATCTCCTGATCCGAAACGGAACGTCGCGCCAGTTCCGGACCTTATCCCACCTGCGGCGCCCGCCCCGTAGGTTGGGGCGTATGACCACCGACTACGCCGCGTACATCGCCTCGCTGCCCAAGATCCTGGCCAGTGCCAACACCCTGTTCCGGTCCGCCGACGGCCGGGTGCTGCTGGTCGAGCCGAACTACCGGGACGACGGCACCTGGACGCTGCCGGGCGGCACCATCGAGTCGGACCAGGGCGAGAACCCGCGGCAGGGCGCCCACCGCGAGACGCTGGAGGAGATCGGCCTGGACGTGCCGCCCGGCGCGCTGCTCGCGGTCGACTGGATCGGCGGGACCGGGCGGCCGCCGCTGGCGATCTACCTGTACGACGGCGGGGTGCTCGACGACCGGCAACTGGCCGCGATCAGGCTCCAGGAGGAGGAACTGGACTCCTGGCGGCTGGTCGCGCCCGAGGACCTGGAGCAGTACCTGTACGCGAACGGCGCTCGCCGCGTCCGCGCCGGGCTGGCCGCGCTGGCGGCGGGCACCGGCACCGTGGAACTGGTCAACGGCGACCCGGCGGTGCAGGCCGGCCCGCAGGGGAGTTGACCGCGGACGCGGTCCGGGTTCACGCCCGGGGGATGTCGAAGAAGTAGGTCAGGCCGCCCGCCAGCCGGATGTCGCCCTTCACCTTCAGCTTGCGGGTGAAGAACAGGGTGGGGCCCGAGGCGTTGCCCGAGACGAGCCTGAGGAACTCCGGCGCGGCCATGGTGAGGCTCAACTGCGGGGTGCGGTCGGTGCGTTCGGAGGTCACGGTGCAGGCGCCCTGCGCGATGTGCGTCTCGTAGACGTCGTCGCCGTCACCCGGCTCGGTGCCGCTGCCGGTGATCCGCCAGCGGATCAGGGCGTCCCGACCGCCGGCCGCCTCGGGCTTGAACTGGGTGTGCATCCGGCCGAACACCTCGTCCAGCACCCGCCGGCGCTGCGGTCCGGCCATCAGCTCGGCGAGCCGGCGGCCGGGCAGCCCCTTCACGATCCGGGCGAACTCCCGCGGCTCCACGGCCCCGAAGTCCAACGCCTCCAGGTCGAGATCATCAAGTGCGGCCATGGATCTGCCTCTTCCTGACTTCGGAGTAACCTTACCGGCGAGTAAGATTAGTGAACCGCCTCTCAACTGGCAAGGGTTACGGAAATGGGACGGGACATCCGTGCACCCACCGACCTAAGATTCTGCGCACGGGGGGACGACGGCTTTTCGCTTGGCGACGGCCATATGGCGTCGGCGTTGCTCCGCGAGGGAGCGGGGTGGCAGACCCCGGCCCTGCCACCACAGCGACAGAAGGCGGAAAGTCCCATGGCGGAACGGCAGTACCTCGGGCACGGCACCAACACGTCCTGGGAGAAGTTCTGGTACGTCCTCGGCTGCATCTACTTCGGGGTGTACTACCTCGCCAAGGTGCCGGCGAAGAAGGCGCTCAGCGAGTACGGCCTGGTCCAGATGACCGGCGCAGAGCAGTTCTGGTACGTGATCCTGTGCATATTCGGCGGCAGCGGCTACCTCAGCAAGGTCATCTTCAAGCGCGCGCTGTCCGAGGTGCGCGACCCCGCCGCCGCCTTCCCGGGAGCCGGCCAGCCGCAGCTCGGCTACCAGCAGCAGGGGTATCAGCAGGGCTACCAGCAGCCGGCCCCCGGCTACGGCGCCCCGCAGCAGGGCTACCCTCAGCAGCCCGGCGCCCAGCCCGGCCAGGGCTACGGCTACCCGAGCGCCTGACCGAGCCCGTCCCGGCTCCCGGCCCCCCCGCTCCCCGCTCCCCAGCCAGGGACAAGCTCTCCCTGGCTGGGGACGGCGCCGCAGGGCATGGTGGAGGGGTGGACCGATCCGAGCTGGCCGACTTCCTGCGCCGGTGCCGCACCCGCCTCTCCCCCGCCGACGTGGGGCTCTCCGAGGGGCCGCGGCGACGTACCCCCGGGCTGCGCCGCGAGGAGGTGGCGCAACTCGCCGGCATGTCCACCGACCACTACACGCGGCTGGAGCAGGCCCGGGGCTCGCACCCCTCGCGCCAGATGCTCGCCGCCGTCGCCCGGGCCCTGCGGCTGTCCGGTGACGAACGGGACCACCTCTTCCACCTCGCCGGGGAGGAGCCCCCGCGAGGCGGCCGCCCGGCCACGGAGCACGTCCGCCCCGGACTGCTGCTCGTGCTCGACCGGCTGACCGACACCCCCGCGCAGGTGCTGAGCGACATCGGCGACGTGCTGGCGCAGAACGCGATGGCCAAGGCGCTGCACGGCGACGCGTCCGCCCGGCCCGAGGCACAACGCAACATCACACGGCGCTATTTCACCGATCCCGCGGCCCGGGACCGCTTCCCGGCCGAGGACCGCGACCGCGCCGCCCGCGCGGCGGTGGCCGACCTGCGCGCCACGTTCGCCCGCCGTCCGGACGACCCGCGGCTGACCGCGCTGGTGCGCGAACTGCGGCAGCGCAGCGAGGAGTTCGCGGCGATGTGGGACGACCACCAGGTCGCCGTACGACGCAGCGACGTCAAACGCCTCCTGCACCCGGTGGTCGGACTGCTGGAACTGGACTGCGAGGTGCTGCTCAACCCGGAGCACGACCAGCGGCTGGTGATCTACACCGCCCGCCCCGGCAGCGAGTCCCGTGAGCGGCTGGAGCTGCTGCGGGTGGTCGGCCTCCAGCAGCTCACCCTCGGCTGAGCCCGGCCGCGCCGCCAGGGTCTGTCTGACCGTCCCCGGCGCAGGCGCGTTGCCGCGCCGCACGCGCGCCGGGCCGTTACGGTGAGGCGGTGAGCGCGGCACGGCGGACGGGGCAGGGCGGGACGCGGCGGGAGGGTGCGCCCGGCGCGGCGGACCGGGCCCGGCGGATGCACCCGGCGAAGCGGCTGGTACTCGGCGTCGTCGGCGGTCTGCTGCTGCTCGTCGGGCTGGCCCTGCTGGTGCTGCCGGGGCCGGGAATGCTGCTGGTGCTGGCCGGACTGGTGCTGCTCTCGCGCGCGGTGCCCGCGGTGGCCCGCTTCGAGGAACCGGTGCGGGTCCGGGCCATGCAGGGCGTCGAGGCGAGCGTCGCCTCCCCCTGGCGGATCGCCGGCACGGCGCTGGCCGGGCTCGCGCTGATCGGCGCCGGGGTGGTGTGGGGCGCCCGGCTGGTGCCGCGGCTGCCGTTCGGCGGCTGGAGCACCGGCTCCAGCCTGATCCTCTCCGGCCTGGTGCTGCTCGGTCTGCTGGCGTGGAGCTACCGCCGGACCCACCGCGCCTGACCGCCCGCCCCGCACCACCCGCGACCCGCTCCCCCGCCGACCGCCGACGCGCCACGGCTACGGCTACGGCTACGGCTACGGCTACGGCTACGGCTACGGCTACGGCTACGAACGCGCCGCGGCCCGCCGCAGGTGCCGCAGCACCGCCTTCGCCGCGTTGTGGCCGCTCATGCCGTGCACGCCCGGCCCGGGCGGGGTCGCCGCCGAGCACAGGAAGACCCCGGGGCGCCGCGTGGCGTACGGGATCGCGGCCAGCCGCGGCCGCAGCACCGTCTGGAGCCCGGAGAACGCGCCGCACGCGATGTCGCCCTCCACGTAGTTGGCGTTGCGGGCGGCGAGGCCGGCGGGGCCGGTCACCGCGCGGGCCAGCACCAGATCGCGGAAGCCGGGCGCGAACCGTTCGATCTGCCGCTCGACGGCGTCGGTCGCGTCGCCGTGCCAGCCGCGCGGGACATGGGCGTACGCCCAGAAGACGTGCTTGCCCTCCGGCGCGCGCGAGGGGTCGACCACGGTCGGCTGGGAGGTGATGAGGAAGGGCGTCTGCGGCGGGCGGCCGGTGACGGCGCGGTCGAGGGCGTCGCCGATCTCCGTGTAGGTGGGGCCGACGTGCACCGTTCCGGCCTCGCGGGCGGCGGGCGCGGTCCACGGCACGGGGCCGTCCAGCGCGTAGTCGATCTTGAAGACGGAGGGACCGTGGCGGTAGCCGCGGTAGGCGTCGCCGAGCGCGGCGATCCGGGCCAGCGCGGAGGGCGAGGTGTCGAACACGTAGGCGCGGGCCGGCGGGAGCTCGTCGAGCTTGCGCACGGTCACGCCGGTGGTGACGGCGCCGCCGAGTTCGGTGAGGTGCGCCGCGAGGGCGTCGCTGATCGCCTGGGAGCCGCCGCGCGCCACCGGCCAGCCGCGTTCGTGGGCGGCCAGGGCGAACATCATCGCCATGGCGCCGGTGAGCGGTTCGCGGAGCCGGGCGATGGCGTGCCCGGCCAGGCCCGCGAGCAGAGCCCGGGCCTTCGCGTCGTGGAACCTCAGCGCCAGCACCCCGACCGGGGGCAGCCCGGTGAGCCCGAACCGGGCGAAGCGGTAGGGGTCCTTGGGCAGCCCGGACCACGGCGGCCGGAAGAAGTCCGCCGCCAGGGTCTCCCAGTGGCCGACATACGGAGCGAGCAGCTTGCGGTAGGCGGGGGCGTCGCGCGGCCCGAGCGAGGCCGCGGTCTCGCCGACCGTACGGCCCAGCACGGCCGCGGTGCCGTCGGGGAAGGGGTGCGCCATCGGCACCCGCGGCTGGAGCCACTCCAGCCCGTGCCGGGCCAGCGGCAGCGCGCTGAAGACGGGCGAGCCGATGCCGAACGGGTGCACCGCCGAACAGGGGTCGTGCCGGAAACCGGGAAGCGTCAACTCCTCGGTGCGGGCGCCGCCGCCGACCGTGTCGGCCGCCTCGTAGACCTGCACGGACAGGCCGGCGCGGGCGAGTTCGACCGCGGCGGTCAGCCCGTTCGGGCCGGCTCCGACCACGACGGCGTCGGCGACCACCGCCCGGCTCACCGCGTGCCGCCTTCCCGGCCGGCGGCCTCCGCGCGCTCGGTCCCCCGTGCGTCCGCGGCGAAGCCGACGCCCAGGGTGCTCATCACGCGCCGGGCGGTCGCCGCGTCGCGGGCCACCGTGAAGGGCAGCCGGTTGCCGCCGGGCACGCGGAACGGCTCGCCGGCAGGCGTCAGGCTCGCGCCGCCCGCCTCCGAGACCAGCAGCAGCCCCGCGGAGTGGTCCCAGGGCGCCTCCCAGAAGAAGGCCACCCCGTCCGCGATCCCGCGGGCGACCTCCAGGTAGGCCAGGCCCGCGCTGGTGGTGCAGGGGACCGTCTCGACACCGGCCTGCTCCAGGCGGGCCAGCGCGGCGCGCTCCTCGTCGTGGCGGAAGACCGGGTTGGAGATCCATATCCGCAGCGGCTCGCGGTCGGCGGCGGTCCGCAGCCGCTCCCCGTCGAGGTACGCGCCCTGCCCGCGCCGGGCGGTGGCGAACAGGCCCAACTGCGGGGCGTACGTCCAGGAGGCGACCGGCTCGCCGCCGCGGACCAGGCTCACCAGCGTGGAGAAGCCCTCGTCGCCACGGACGAACGCCGAGGTGCCGTCGACCGGGTCGACCACCCACACCGGGGCGTCGCCGCGCAGCAGTTCCAGCAGCGACGGGTCCGCGGCGACGGCCTCCTCGCCGACCACGACCGACCCCGGCAGCAGGGCGGGCAGCCGCTCGGTGAGGGCTTCCTCCGCACGCCGGTCGGCGGTGGTGACCAGGTCGTGCGGGCCGTGCTTCTCGACGATGTCGCCCGCGGCCAGGCGCCGCCAGCGCGGGGTGACTTCCGCCGCGACGACGTCCCTGACGGTCTCCTCGACCACGGCCATGAACGCGTCGTCCGGAGCCGGCCCGACCACACCTGCATCGTTGCCCATGGCCCCTATCCAACCAGAGAACGGGCCGCCGCCAGGGTCCCGGTCGCGTTCCCGCCTCCCGCCCGCGCACGGCCCGCCCGCCGCCTGTCCGCTGCCTGTCCGCCGCCCGGACACCGCCCGGCGCCAGGGAGGGGTCCGCTCAGGCGCGGCGGCCTCGGACCCCGCCGTGCACCAGGTCGGCCGAGACCTCCCAGAGCCGTTCGGCGAGGGCGGGATCGCGCGCCCACGCCTTGACGCCGTGGGGGTGCCGCGCGAGCTCCGCGTCGTCCGGCACCGTGTATGCCTCCTGGCAGTCGTCGAGGTAGTGGCCGCCGGATCGGGCGAACTCGGGGGACACCGCCGCGACCAGAGTGGTGGCCGCTCCCTGCGCGACCGTCTTGTAGGTGAAGACGCCGGCGGCCTCGGCCGCGTCCAGTGACGCCCGCTGCCGCGGCGTGAAGTTCCGTTGCAGTCCGGTGGCCACGCCGCCGGGGTTCACGGCGTTGGCCACGACCCCGTCCGACGCCCACCGCCGGGTGGCCTCGACGGCGAACAGGGAGTTGGCCGTCTTCGACTGGGCGTAGGCGGTCTGCGGGTCGTAGGCGCGGCGGACGAAGTGGAGGTCGTCGAAGTCCACGCCCGACCGCATGTGCGCCGTCGAGCTGACCGCGACGATCCGCGCGCCGTCGCGCTCGGACGCGCCCCGCGCCAGGGCGCGGTGCAGGCCGGTGGCGAGGGCGAAGTGGCCGAGGTGGTTGGTGGCGAACTGCGCCTCCCAGCCCTCGGCGGTCCGTTCGAGGCCGCCGGTCACCACGCCCGCGTTGTCGACCAGGAGGTGCAGCGGGCCGGTCCACCCGTCGGCGAACCGCGTGACGCTCGCCCGGTCGGCCAGGTCGAGCCGCGCGACCCGGGGGCGCGCTCCCCCGGTCGCCCTGCCGACGGACTCGGCGGCGGCGTCACCCGCGGCCGGGTTCCGGACCGCGAGGGTGACCTCCGCGCCGGCCGAGGCCAGCGCGCGGGCCGTCTCGAACCCGATGCCGGAGGACGCGCCCGTCACGATCGCGCGCAGGCCCGTCAGGTCCCGGCCGCGGAGCACGTCGTCGGCGGTGCTGGCAGCGGTGAAGGGAGTGGTGATCAGTCGTGGCTCGGTCATGTACGCACTATACGTACTGGACCTTGTTTGTATAGTTCGGGCACTTCTCGTAACCTCGCTCCATGAGCAGCCCTGATGCCGACCGGCCGCCGGCGGAGCGCGGCGCGACCCCGGCGGCCGGCGACGCCCGCCGGCGGAGCGCGGTGCTCGACGCGGCCCTGCCGACGTTCGCGCGGTTCGGGTACCGGAAGACCTCGATGGAGGAGGTGGCGCGGGCGGCGCACATCTCCCGCCCGGGGCTCTACTTCCTCTTCTCCTCCAAGGAGGCGCTGTTCCGGGCCGCGGTCACCCAGCTCCTGGAACGGGACCTTGCCGCGGTCGAACGGATCCTGGCCGACAACGGGCGCCCCCTCCCCGAGCGCCTCGTCGGCGCGTTCGACCAGTGGGCGGGCCGCTACGTCGGCCCCCTGGCGCGCGACGTCCGCGACGTCGTCGACGCCCACCCCGACCTGCTCGGCGACATCGCCCGGACCGCGCCGCGCCGCTTCGAGGACCTCCTCACCGACGCGCTCGCCGCGGGGCCGGACCGCGACGCGGCGCCCGACGTCGCGCGGACGATGATCAGCGCGTCGATCGGCCTGAAGCACCAGGCGTCCTCGCGGGAGTTCTTCGTGGCGCGCATGAGGGTCGCCGTGGAACTCCTGACCCGCTGACCGTCACTCCCTCCCCCGGACCCCCTCTTCGTATATCGTATTCTCGACATCGGGTCAGGGTGGACGGGACCGACGCTCCACCGCACCCGGCAGCCTTGGTGACGCGGGCCGGCGGCGCACCGGTCACCGGTCGACGGAGGGACGCGGATGACTACCCGTATGCCGGGACCGGACCCGGGGAGCACGGCCCCAGCGGCGTTCGGCGCCCTGCCTCCCGGCCCGGACAGAGTGACCGACTACGTCTTCGACCTGATCCGGACCGCGATCATCGACAAGTCCCTCCCCCCGGGGAGCGCCGTCGTGGAGAGCGACCTGGCCACCCGGCTCAACGTCAGCAAGACCCCGGTGCGCGAGTCGATGATCCGGCTCAAGGAACTGGGGCTGCTGGAGACGGTCGGGCGCCGCCTGCGGGTGGTGACGCCGTCGCCGCAGCGGATCAGGGAGGCGTACGAGTTCCGGGTCTGCCTCGAACCGCAGTGCGCCCAACTCGCGGCGGAGCGCGCCTCGCCGGAGCAGGCCGCCGACCTGCTCTCCGGGGCCGAGCGGGGCGTCGTCGTGGCGGACACCCGCGGCACGCTCGGCTTCTACGACGCCGGGTACGAGTTCCACCGGCGGGTGGCCGCCGCCTCCGGCAACAGCCTGCTCGGCGGCGCCGTGCGCCGCAGCCACCTCTACACCCTGACGCTCACCCGTCGGGACACCCACGGGCCGATAGACCAGCCCGGACACGCCGACGACCACCTGGCCATCGCGCAGGCGATCGGCGAGGGCGACGGCGGGCGGGCCTTCGACCTGATGGAGCGGCACCTGCAGTCCCTGCTCGTCTCCGCCCTGGAGCGGATCGGGGACGAGTGACCCGCCCCGGCCCGGCGCCCCGCCCGACCGGGGCGCGGGTCGGATTTCTCGCGTGACCAGCGGCCGGACGACGGACGGGCCCCGCCGGCCGGGTTAACCGGCCGCGGGCGGGGAGTTCCGGGCCGGGTGACGCGGGCGCGACCCGGGCCGCGCCCCGGCCGCCGCCGATGACACCGGCGCGGCCCGCCACCGGCTGTCCGACCCGCACCCCTCGCCCTTCTTCACCCTTCTCGATCCGCGGTACGCCGTTCAGTGTCCGCCGTCCGCCGGACGGAGGTCGCCGGCCTCAGGTCGCCGGCCGGCACGACCGGACCGTTCTCTTCTCCCGCACGGGAGCGCCGCCCCGAGACCCGGGGCGGACGACGTACTCCCGTGTCCTTCCAGCACGTGGCGCCCCACGCGCCGCCCGCCCTCCCGGCGGCACAGGCCGCGGTCCCCCGTCCGCCGGCCTCGGCCCGCGGCGGAGCGGCCGTGCGCCGAAGCGCCCCAGCGCGCGGAGGCACGGGCGAGCCGTGGGGCGCCCCTACCCAAGGGATGTCCTGTGCACAGCAGCAAAGTCTCCGAACCCTCCGGGCCGACGTCGCGAGGGGGCGCCGGCAGCGAGACCGGCGCCACCACCGGCACCGGTTCCGCCTCCGGCGCCACCACCAGTTCCAGCACCGGCACCGGCACCGGCAAGATCCCGCTCGTGGGCCTGCTGGCCTTCGCCAGCGGGTGCGTCGACGTCGTCAGCCTCATCGCGCTGGGCGGCGCGTTCACCAGTGTCGTCACCGGGAACCTGATCTTCGTCGGCCGCGCGATCGGCACCGGCACGGCCACCCCCGCCGTGCACGCCGTGCTGGCCGTGGCCGGCTACGTCCTGGGGGTCGCCGCGGGAAGCCGGCTGGGGCACGGGTTCGCCCACTGGGGCCCGTCGGGCGAGTGGCCCGGGCGGGCGACCGTCGTGCTCGCCGCCGAGTGCGCGGTGCTGGCGGCGGTCAACGCGGCCTGGTTCGCCTACCACGGGCGGCCTCCGGCCCGGGCCACGGACGTGCTCCTGGTCGGCGCGGCCCTGGCGCTGGGCGCTCAGGGCGCGGCCCTGCGCTCCGTTGCCGGCACCCCCTCGACCACCTTCATGACGGGCGCGCTCACCACCCTGGTCGAGGCGCTCTTCACCGGCCGCCGGCGGCATGTGGACCCGGCCGCGGTGGTCGGCCTGCCCGCCCTGGTCGGAGGGGCCGTGTGCGGCGCCGTCCTGGCGGAACACGTGCGCGGGCTCGCCCTGTTGCCTCCGCTCCTGGCCGTCCTCGCCGTGGTCGTCTTCCGGCTGCGCCGCCACCCCGCCGAACTGCGCGAGGCCCACGGCACCAGCGGGTCCTGAGCCGGGTCGGGCGCGTGCGGCCCCGTCAGGCCGCGCCGCCCGCAGCCGATTTCGACCCGCTGACCTGGGCCTTCCGGCAACGCCCGGTTAACTCCGCGGAAACTAACCCCTTCCCCCCGGCCGATGTTCCATATATCGCGTTCCGTATTCCGAGGCGGGAGTGATGCGAGTCACACCGCTGTGCAGTGGTGTGGATGCGAGGAGCTGCCGTGAGCGAGCCGGGCTTCCGGGCCGGGTTCGCCGAACTCGCCCGTAGGGGCCTGTCGTTCGACGCCTGGGTGTACCACCACCAGTTGCCCGGGCTGCGCGACCTGTGCCGGAGCCGGCCCGAGGTCCCGGTGGTCGTCGACCACCTGGGCGGCCCTCTCGCGGTCGGCCCCTACGCCGGCCGCCGGGAGTCGGTGCGCGCGGCCTGGCGCGCCGCGCTGACCGACCTCGCACGCGTGCCCAGCGTCCACGTCAAGCTGGG
This sequence comes from Streptomyces sp. SN-593, assembly GCF_016756395.1. Classification (NCBI taxonomy): domain Bacteria; kingdom Bacillati; phylum Actinomycetota; class Actinomycetes; order Kitasatosporales; family Streptomycetaceae; genus Actinacidiphila; species Actinacidiphila reveromycinica. Next base: position 6,849,229 of record NZ_AP018365.1, on the reverse strand, counting down.
CGGCATCGGCTTCCCGCTGATGATCGAGCCCTCGGCCGTCGTCGCCCGGCGCGGCCCCGAGGCGCGCCGGGCCCTGGCCGCCGACGGCCTGGACCCCGACGCCGTCCCGCCCACCTCCGGGGAACTGGCCGCCCACTGGGCCGAGGACGTCCGCTGGGTGATCGAGCTGTTCGGCGTCGACCGCTGCATGTTCGAGAGCAACTTCCCGGTGGACCGGGTGACGTGCTCCTACCGGGTCCTGTGGAACACCTACAAGCGCATCGTGGCGGACGCGAGCGCCGACGAGAAGGCGGCCCTGTTCCGCGGGACGGCGCGCGCGGTGTACCGGATCCCCGTCCCGCCCCCCGCCCCGCCCGCCCACCCGTCACCGTGGAGGCCCTGATGACCGTGTTCAAGTACCAGCTCACCGCCGGCCGTGAGCCGATCAACATCGACGACTACCGGCGGCAGGCCCGCCGCAGCCTGCCCGACATGGTGTGGTCCTTCTTCGACTACGGAGCGGAGGACAACGTCACCCTGGCCCACAACCGCGAGGCGTTCGCCCGGTACGCGCTGCGCCAGCGCGTCCTGGTGGGCAACGAGCCCGTGGACCTCGGCACCACCGTCGCCGGCGACCGCCTGGACCTGCCGGTGCTGCTGGCGCCGACCGGGCTGTCCGGGCTGGTGCACTGGTCGGGCGAGCGCGCGGCGTGCGTCGCCGCCGAGAAGGCCGGCACCCTGGCCGTGCTCAGCACCGCCAGCTCGTACTCGTACGAGGAGGTCGCCGAGGCCACCGAGCGGGACCACTTCTTCCAGCTCTACCCGTACCACGACAGCTCGTCCTCGACCGGATCGATGCAGAACAACGTCGTGGCCTCGCTGATGGACCGGGCCCAGGAGGCCGGTTTCCGGGCGATGTTCGTCACGGCCGACGTGCCGATGTCGGGCAACAAGGAGGCCGAGCGCCGCCGCGGGCTCGGCAAGCCCCCGGTCATGACCCCGCGCCGCGCGATGAGCGGCGCGCTGCACCCGCGGTGGGCGTACGGCTTCGTGCGCCACCAGCGGATCTCCATGCGCAACCTGGTCGACACCGGCGGCAGCAGGGCGGCGATGTCCTCGCTGGTCAAGCAGGAGAGGATGATGCGCCGCGAGCTGTCCTGGGACGACCTCGCCTGGATGCGCAAGCGCTGGGACGGCCCGCTGTACGTCAAGGGCGTGCTCGACCCGCAGGACGCGGCGCGGGCCGTCGACGTGGGCGCGGACGGCCTGGTCGTCTCCAACCACGGCGGGCGCCAGCTCGACGGGGCCCCGGCGAGCCTGGACGCGCTCCCGGCGATCGTGGAGCGTGTCGGCACCGGCGCCGAGGTGCTGTTCGACGGCGGGATCCGGCGCGGCACCGACGTGATCAAGGCCCTGGCGCTCGGCGCGCGGGCCGTCCTGATCGGCCGGCCCTACCTGTACGGCCTGGCCGTCGACGGGGAGAACGGCGTGCGACGGGTGCTGGAGATCCTGGGCGAGGAGATGTCCCGGGCCATGACGCTGATGGGCGTGAAGAGCCTCGCGGACCTGGACCCGTCGTGCGTGTTCCCGGTCGGCGCGCCCGTCGTGGACCAGGACCGTTGAGCCGGCGTCAGGAGGAGGAGCGCACATGATCATCGACTCCCAGGTCCACGTCTGGCGGCCGGACGCCCCGGCGCACCCCTGGCCGCCGGGCGCCCGGGACCTGCCGTTCGTCCACCGCCTGGACGACCCCCTCGGGACCGGGGAACTGGTGGGGGCCATGGACGGCGCGGGCGTGGACATGGCGGTCCTCGTGCCGCCCTCCTTCGCCGGGGACAGCAACGAACTCGTCCGCGACGCGGTGGCCGGGCTCCCGGACCGGTTCCTGGCGTTCGGCCGCCTCCCGCTCCACCGGCCGATCGGGGTCCGGGAACTGGCGGCGCGGCGGCGGGACTTCCGCCTGACCGGGTTCCGGCTGGCGTTCAACCAGGACCACCTGCGGCGGGTGCTCGCCGAGGGCGGCGCCGGATGGCTGTGGCAGGTGTGCGAGCGGCTGGACATCCCCGTCATGGTGCTGGCCGCCGGTATGGAGGACGCGCTGGAGGAGGTGGCCCGCGCCCACCCCGGTCTGCGCATCACCCTCGACCACCTCAACCTCGGCACGCGGCGGCCGACGGTGGGGCGGCTCCTGCCGGACATCGCCCGGCTCGCCGGTCTGGCGGCGTGCCCCAACGTCAGCGTGAAGGCGTCGGCGCTGCCGAACTACCTGCCGCCGGGCACGGACCCGGGGGAGCTGGCGCCGGCCGTGCTGGCGGCGCTGGAACTGTTCGGCGCCGACCGGGTGTTCTGGGGCAGCGACCTGTCCCGGCTGTGCTGCCCCTACGCGGAGTGGCTGGACCTCTTCCGCACGGGCCTGCCCGGGCTGTCGCCGGCCGAGCGCGCCTCGCTGCTCGGCGACGGCATCGCGCGCTGGCTCGGGCTGGGGGAACCGGCGGCCGCCAGGACGGGGGCCGGCCCGCGGGACACCCCGCGCGAGACGGCCGCCGAAGCGGGAGGGCACGCGTGAACGTCGGCTTCCGCGTCCACCAGGACGTCCTGCGCCCGGACCGGGCCCTGCTGGAGGGCTTCGCCGGCGCCGCAGTGGGCAACCTCTCCGACGCCATGCACGGCCTGTACACCATGGACAGCGGGATCCGCCCGGTCGTGACGCCCGCCGCCAGGGTCACCGGGCCCGCCGTGACCGTGGCCGTCTCGCCCGGCGACGGGCTGATGCTGCGGGAGGCGATCGGCCTGGCCCGTCCCGGTGACGTGCTGGTGGTCAACGCCTTCGGGGCCACGGACCGCGCGGTGCTCGGCGGCACCGTCCTGCTGGCCGCCCGTGACCGGGGCGTGGCGGGCCTCGTGGTCGACGGCGCGGTACGGGACCTCGACGAGATCGCGTCCCTCAGCCTGCCGGTCGCGGCCCGCGCGGTCACCCCCCGCAGCGGGACCTCCACGGCCGGCTGGGGCGAGGTCAACGTCCCGGTCGCCTGCGGCGGGGTGGTGGTGCAGCCGGGCGACGTCGTCGCGGCGGACGGCGACGGCATCGTGGTGGTGCCCGCCGACCAGGCCGCGGCGGTGCTGGCCGCCCACCGTGAGGTCGAGGCGGCGAAGGGACGGCCGTCGGACCTCGCGTCCGGCGGGGAGGCGCGGCGGTCGCGCGCCGACGTGGTGTTCCACCGGACCCGCGCGGCCATGGCCGAACGCGGGGCCACCGTGGTGCCGGCGGCCTACCACCGGTGGCCGGTCCCCCCGGGGCCGACCGCCGCAAGTCGGCCGGATCGCGCGTAGCGATGCCCGGCCCGCGAAGAGTACAGAATACTGGATACGAAGTACGCATCGGAGTGACGGACCCTCCGGTGCCCGGTCGGGAAGTGCCGCTCGCCAGGACGACGCGGCAGTTCGAAGGAGAGTTGTCCCGCGCATGAGCCCTCGCGAATCCACCTCGGTGACTCCGGACCCCGTGCTGTTCCCCGGTGCTCCGGCGCGCCCCGACAGCCTCACCGACTTCGTCTTCGAACTGGTCCGTGACGCGATCATCAACAAGTCGCTCGCCCCGGGCAGCGTGATGACCGCGAGCGACCTGGCGACCCGGCTCAACGTGAGCAAGACGCCGGTGCGGGAGTCGATGATCCGGCTGAAGGAGGCCGGCCTGCTGGTGCCGGACGGCAGACAGTTGCGGGTCATCACGCCCTCCCGCCAACTGATCCACGAGGCGTACGAGTTCCGCCTGTACATGGAGCCGCACTGCGCCCGGCTCGCCGCGCAGCGGGCCGGCGCGACGGTCAGGGACCAGGTGGCCGCCAGCGCGCAGCGGGCGGTGGCGGGCGCCGACAGCAGCGACGAGTACTACGCGGCCGGCCGGGACTTCCACCTGCGCATCGCCCAGGCGACGGACAACGCCCTGCTCCGCAAGGCCGTCGAGCAGGCGCACGTCTTCACGCTGACCCTCTCCCGGCGCGACCTGCCCGCACCCCCCGACCAGGCGGGGCGGGCCGACGACCACGTCGCCGTCGCCAAGGCGATCCGGGCGGGCGAGGGCGACCTGGCCGCCGACCTGATGCGTCGCCACATCACCGTCCTGATGGAGTCGGCGCTGGCCCGCTTCGGCGAGGAGTGACCCCGCCGGGCCCGCCGGGCGCCCCGGGCGCGGCCCGGAGCGGCTCCGAGCGGCTGCGAGCGGCTGCGAGCGGCTGCGAGCGGCCCGGGTCGGTCCCGATCCGGTCCCGGTCAGGCGTTGAGGGCCGGGATGACGCGGCTGCCGTACGCGTCGATGACGCTCTCCTGGGCGTCGTGCATGTCGTAGACGGCGAACTGGTCGACGCCCGCGGCCCGGAGCGCCGACAGCTTCTCGACGTGTGCCTCGACCGGGCCGATCACGCAGAAGCGGTCCACGATCTCGTCCGGCACGAACGCGGTGTCGGGGTTGCCCGTGCGGCCGTGGTGGGAGTAGTCGTAGCCCTCACGCGCCTTGATGTAGTCGGTCAGCTCGTCGGGGACGTCCGACGAGTGGGCGCCGTAGCGGGCGACCAGGTCGGCGACGTGGTTGCCGACCATCCCGCCGAACCAGCGGCACTGGTCCCGGGCGTGGGCGAGGGCGGCCGGAGAGTCGTCCTCGGTGACGTACGCCGGCGCGGCCACGCAGACGGTGACCGAGGCGGGGTCGCGGCCCGCCGCCTCCGCGGCCCCCCGCACCGCCTTCACCATGGAGGCGGTGAGGTAGAGGTCGGCGAGTTGGAGGATGAAGCCGTCGGCCTCCTCCCCCGCCATCCTCAACGCCTTCGGCCCGTACGCGGCCATCCACACGGGGAGTTCCGCGCCCTCGGAGATCCAGGGGAACCGGACCGCCGTCCCGCCGCCGAGGTCGGCCTCCTCCCCCCGGCCCAGCGCCCGGATCACCCTCATCGCGGCGCTGATCCGGGCCAGGGTGTTCGGCTTGCGGCCGGCGACCCGCATCGCCGAGTCGCCGCGGCCGATACCGCAGACCGTGCGGTTGCCGTACATGTCGTTCAGGGTGGCGAAGGAGGACGCGGTCACCTCCCAGGTGCGGGTGCCGGGGTTGGTGACCATCGTGCCGACCTTCAGGTGCTCCGTCGCCGCGAGCACCTGGCTGAGGATGACGAACGGCTCCTGCCACAGCACGGCCGAGTCGAAGGTCCAGCCGTGGGTGAAGCCGTTGCGCTCCGCGCGCCGCATCAGGGCGACCACCCGGGAGGCCGGCGGGTCGGTCTGAAGGACGAGTCCGAAGTCCAAGGGAGGCCCCCTAGTTCAGGTACTGGCAGGTGGACCGCGGCGTGTAGGCGCCGTGGCCGGCCCGCCCGGTGTACGTACGCTGCGAGATGACGGGCTCGCCGCGCGAGAGCACGGTCTCCACCCGGCCGGTCAGCCGCCTGCCCTCGTAGGCGGAGTAGTCGACGTTCATGTGGTGGGTCTCGGCCGAGATCACCTGTTCGGCCCGCGGGTCGTAGATCACGATGTCCGCGTCCGAGCCCGGTGCGATCGTGCCCTTCTGCGGGTAGAGGCCGAACATCCTGGCCGGTGTGGCGCAGGCGATCTCGATCCAGCGGCGGCGGCTGATGTGCCCGTCCACGACCGCCTGGTGCAGCAGGTCCATCCGGTTCTCGACACCCGGCAGGCCGTTGGGGATCTTGGAGAAGTCGCCGCGGCCCAGTTCCTTCTGGCCGGTGAAGCAGAACGGGCAGTGGTCCGTGGAGACCACCTGGAGGTCGTTCGACCGCAGTCCCCGCCACAGCGCCGCCTGGTGCTCGCGCGGCCGCAGCGGTGTCGAGCACACGTACTTCGCGCCCTCGAAGTCCGGCTCGGCGAGGTTGTCCGTGGACAGGAACAGGTACTGGGGGCAGGTCTCACCGAAGACGTTGAGGCCCTCGTCCCGCGCGCGGGTCAGTTCCGCCACCGCCTCGGCCGCCGACACGTGGACCACGTACAGCGGCGCGCCGGCCACCTGGGCCAGCTTGATCGCGCGGTAGGTGGCCTCCGCCTCCAGCAGCGCCTTCCGCACCTCGCCGTGGACGCGCGGATCGGTGTGCCCGCGGGCCACCGCCTGCTCCACGAGGACGTCGATGGCGATGCCGTTCTCGGCGTGCACCATGATCAGGCCGCCGTTCTGTCCGGCCCGCTGCATCGCCCGCAGGATCTGCCCGTCGTCGGAGTAGAAGACCCCCGGGTACGCCATGAACAGCTTGAACGAGGTCACGCCCTCCTCCACGAGGGCGTCCATCTCCTTCAGGGTCGACTCGTTCACGTCGGAGGCGATCATGTGGAAGCCGTAGTCGATCGCGCAGCGCCCGTCCGCCTTCTCGTGCCAGGCGTCCAGTCCCGCCCGCAGCGAACCGCCCTTCGACTGGATGGCGAAGTCGATGATCGTGGTCGTGCCGCCCCAGGCGGCCGCGCGGGTGCCGGTCTCGAAGGTGTCGGAGGAGAAGGTGCCGCCGAACGGCATCTCCATGTGCGTGTGCGCGTCCACGCCGCCGGGGACGACGTACTTCCGCGACGCGTCGATCACCCGGTCCGCCGTCCACTGCTGGCTGCCCGGGGTCGCCAGGGCGGCCACCCGGCCGTCCTCGACCAGCACGTCGGCGTGCGTCTCCTCGGCTGCGGTGACGACCAGGCCGCCGGTGATGAGCGTGCGGGTCATCGCGTGCCCCCCTCGGCCGGCTTCCCGAGCTCGGCCTGCGCGGCGGCCAGCGCCTCGCCCAGTGCGGCGGCGCCCTCCTCCGCCTCGGTCACGGTCAGGCTCAGCGGCGGGGCGATGCGCAGCGCGTTGCCGTCCCGGCCGCCCTTGCCGATCAGCAGGCCGCGCTCGCGGGCGGCCTCCAGGACGAGGGCGGCGGCGGCCGGCGACGGGGTGTCGGTGCCGGGCTCGACGAGTTCGACCCCGAGCATCAGGCCGCGGCCGCGCACCTCGCGGACGATGCCGCTGCGCGCGGCGACCGCGTCCAGCCGGGCGCGCAGCAGGCCGCCGACCCGGCGGGCGTTGCCCTGGAGGTCGTGGTCGAGCAGGTAGGTGAGGTTGGCCAGGGCGCCCGCGGTGGTGATCGGGCTGCCGCCGAAGGTGGAGATGGAGTTCGCGCCCAGGCAGTTCATCACCTCCGCGCGCGCCACCACGCCGCCCATGGACAGGCCGTTCCCGATGCCCTTGGCGAAGGTGAGGATGTCCGGCGGGCCGGCCTGGTCGTGGGCCTGCCAGCCCCAGAAGTGGTCGCCGGTGCGGCCCCACCCGGTCTGCACCTCGTCGGTGATCCACAGGATGCCGTGCCGGTCCAGCACCCGCTTGAACGCGGCGAGCAGCCCGTCCGGGCCGGAGGTGAACCCGCCCACGCCCTGCACCGGTTCGGCGATCAGCGCCGCGACGGTGCCGTTCGCCTGCCCGAGCAGGTCCTCCAGGTCCGCCACGCAGGCGTCGGTGAACTCGGCGTCCGTCAGGTGCGCGTAGGGCCCGCGGGTGCGGACCCCGCCGTGCACGTAGAGCGTCTGGAGCGGGGAGAGACTGGTCGGGGACCAGGCGGAGTTGCCGGTGATGCCGATGGAGGTGAAGGACCGGCCGTGGTAGCTGTTGCGCAGCGCCAGCACCTGGTTGGAGCGGCGGTACGTGGTGGCCAGCAGCAGCGCGGTGTCGTTGGCCTCGGTGCCCGAGGTGGTGAAGAACACCCGTGCGTCCGGGATGCCGGACAACTGGGCGATCCGCTCGGCGAGTTCGACCGCCTGCCGGCTGAGGTAGAGCGTCGAGGTGTGCAGGATCCTGCCGGCCTGCTCGGTGACCGCGGCGGTCACCTCGGGCAGCGCGTGGGCGGTCATCGTGGTGAGGATGCCGCCGAAGAAGTCCAGGTAGCGGTTGCCCTCGGCGTCCCACACGTAGCGGCCGGCGCCGTGGGTCAGCTCGATCGGCCGGGCGTAGTAGGTGGCCAGCCAGTCGGGCAGCACCGCCTGGTGGCGGGCGTGCAGCGCGGCGTGCGCGCTGCCGGTCGCGGTTGCCATCTGCTCACGCCTCCGTCAGGTCGCCGTAGGCGTCGGGCCTGCGGTCGCGGTAGAACGCCCAGGTCTGGCGGACCTCGTCGATCAGGTCGAGGTCGAGGTCGCGGACGAGCAGTTCCTCCGCGGTGTCGGAGGCGGCGCCGTCCACGAGCTGTCCGCGCGGGTCCACGAAGTAGCTGGTGCCGTAGAAGTCGTTGTCGCCGTACGGCTCGGTGCCGACGCGGTTGATCGCCGCGACGAAGTACGCGTTGGCGACGGCGGCGGCCGGCTGCTCCAACTGCCACAGGTACGCCGACAGGCCGCGGCTGGTGGCCGACGGGTTGTAGACGAGCTGGGCCCCGGCCAGGCCGAGGGCGCGCCAGCCCTCGGGGAAGTGGCGGTCGTAGCAGATGTACACGCCGATCCGGCCGACCGCGGTGTCGAAGACCGGCCAGCCGAGGTTGCCGGGTTTGAAGTAGTACTTCTCCCAGAAGCCCTTGACCTGCGGGATGTGGTGCTTGCGGTACTTGCCGAGGTAGGTGCCGTCGGCGTCGATCACCGCGGCGGTGTTGTAGTAGAAGCCGGACTGCTCGACCTCGAAGACCGGCACGACCATGACCATCCCGGTCTCCCGGGCCAGCTCCCGCATCCGGCGCACCGTCGGGCCGTCCGGCACCGGTTCGGCCCACCGGTAGTGCTCGGCCTCCTGCACCTGGCAGAAGTAGGGGGCGTTGAACACCTCCTGGAAGCCGATCACCTTCGCGCCCTGTGCGGCCGCGGCCCGCGCGTGCTCCTCGTGCTTGGCGATCATGGACTCGGTGTCCCCGGTCCAGGTGGCCTGCACCAGCGCGGCCCTGACGACGTTGCTCATCCGCAGCTCCTCTGACGTGACGTCACGTCGGTTCTACGCCCGTAGATCCCAGCCGTCCGACGAACGTAAGTCCCGCGCACCACTGTGGCAAGGCCCCTGCGGTTACCAGCCGACAACGGCCTTGTTTCGCACCCTCCCGACCCGTACGGCGGCATCGGCCCGCCCGCGTGACGGGTCGGCCGCCGCGGGAATCGCCGGGGGGCGGCGGGGCGGTTCTCAGCCGAGCGCCGCGGAGATCTCGCGGTGGCAGGGGCGGGAGACGCGGGAGGCGGCGGCCAGCAGGGGCGCCGCCAGGGAGGGGCGGGTGCGGGCGACGGCGGCCGCGGTGGCGGCGGGACGCGAGCGCGCCAGGGTCTCCAGCAACTCGCCCGCCTCGCCGGCCCGCCCGGCCCGGTGGAGGGTTTCGGCCACGACGGCGACGTCCTCGGGACTGCGGGCGGCGGCCTGCCGCAGCAGCGTCAGGCAGTCGCCGCCGCGCCCGTCGCCGGCGAGCGCGGCGGCGGCCTCGGCGAGCGGCTCCGGCGGGAGCGCGGCGATCTCCCAGAGCAGGGTGGCCACATCGGCCCCGAGCCCGGTGCGCTCCAACTCCCGGACGACGTACGGGATACGGTCGGCGGGCCCCTCCGCCGCGGCGCACAGGACGAGGTAGGCGGCCCCGCTCTCCCCGGCCCGCCGCAGCGCGCCGAGCCGGGCCGCGGCGGCCTGCGCCTCGCCGGTCCAGCGCGGGTCGGGGGCGGCCGAGGCGGCGGGCGCGGAGCGCGTCCTGGGAGCGCCGGCGAACCGCGCCCCGCTGGGCGCCTGCCCCGCGGCGGGCACGGGCGGCGCGGGCAGTAACGTCTCCGCGGTGGGGGCGCCGGCGAACCGGGCGCCGCGCGGCGCCGAGGACCGGGTCCAGGTCCGGGTCCGGGTGGGCGCCGGGGTGGGGGCGCCCGCGCCGCTCCCCTCGTTCCCGCCGCCGGCTCCGCCCGCACCGCTCCCACCCCCGGCACCGTCCCCACCGCTCCCGCCGCCCGCGCCCGCGAACCGCGCGCCCGTGGGCCGCCGTACCTCCGCGGCCTCGGACCGGCCACCGCCCGCACCGGCGGCGCCGACACCCGCGTCCGTGCCCGCGGCGGCCAGCAGCCTCTCCCGCAGTTCCCCGCAGCGCGCCGATGCCCGGGCCAGGTCGTCCCGCGCCCACGCCAGGCCGTGGGCCAGCCGGGCGCCCTGCGCTCCCCCGGAGCGGCCGTCGGCGTCCTCGCAGGCGCGCGCGGCGGCCCTGGCCCGCGCCGCCGCGGTGTCGCGCTCCCGGATCGCCGCGTCCAGCCGGGCGCGCAGCACGTCGGCCGCACCGGGCAGCGCGTCCTCGGCGACGACCGCGGCCCGGTGCAGCGCGTACGCCCGGCCCGCCTCGCCCGGATCGGCGTCCGCCGCACCGCCGTTGACCGCGACGTCGCGCAGCACCGTACGCACCACGTCCCACGGCGGGAGCCGCCGCCCGCTGCCGTAGGCGGCCGCGTCCTCCGGGTGCCGCTGGGCGAACACGCCGTACCAGCCGGGCCGTTCACCGAGTGCCGCGAGCAACGACCGGAAGTAGTACGCAAACTCGGCCGCCACCGCGCCCTCCGCCCTCACACGCCGGGCTCCGCCCGCCCGGCCTCCGTCCGGCATTGCACACCCGTTGCGTTACGTGCCCGCTACGCGCTCTTTTCGCTCCTGGTCCCGCCCGCCGGGACGCGCGGGCGGGGGCGGGGCGGCCGTACGGCCCCGCCGCCCGGTCTCGACAGGCAAACTTGCAAGTCTTCCTGTCGATCTCCTACGGTGGAGGCATGTCACAGGCCGAACGACTCCGGACCGCCGACGAGCTGACCACGCTCGTCGCGCAGTTGTCGCGCCGGATGCGGATCGCGTCGAGCGGGGCGGAGATCACCCCCTCCCAGCAGTCGGTGATCAGCCGGCTCGACCGCGAGGGCCCGGCCACCACCGCGGCACTGGCGCGGGGCGAGCTGGTCAGGCCGCAGTCCATGCGGATGACGCTCGCCGCACTGGAGGAGCGCGGGCTGGTCGCGCGCGCGCCGCACCCGACCGACGGCCGCCAGGTCGTCTTCTCCCTCACCGACGAGGGCGCGCACCTGCTGCGCACCGGCCGCCGGGCGCGCCGAGGATGGCTCGCCGAGGTGATGGAGGCGCGGCTCAGCCCGGCCGAGCAGCGCGCGATGACGGACCTGGTACCGCTGCTGCGACGCCTGGTCGAGTCGTGACCGGAATACCCGCGGCACGGCCGGGCCCTCGGGCACGTTCCACCGCCGCACGCATACGGCCCGCCCTCACCCGCACACGCTCCGCCTTCCGGACACGCCCGGTGGTCGCCCCACGGCACCCGGTCGCCCCACACCCCTCGGCCGGCCCGCGGCACCCGGTCGGCACACCTCCCACGGCTCGCGCGATCCCCGCCCTCCGCACGTGCACCGGCCGGTGCGCGCGCCTCGCCCCTCCCCCGGATCGTCGGCCGCGCCCCCGCACCCGTAGGCCCGGCACCCGTCGGCCCGGCGGCCACCGGACGGCCGACCGGTGAGCCGGGCGACGAACGGCCCCGCGCGCGGGCGCTGGGAGCCGGGGACACCCGGCGCCGAGCGGCCGCCGGAAGCCGCGGACCCCCAGGCCGCGCGGCCCGCCGAGGGCGCCGCCCCCGGCTTCGGACCCCGCCTGGTGGTGCCGCTGATGCTCGGCGCCGTCCTCAACCCGATCAACTCCACGATGATCGCCACCGCGCTGGTCGCGATCGGCGGCAGCTTCCACGCGGGCGCCGCGGACACGGCCTGGCTGGTGTCGAGCCTCTACCTGGCCAGCGCGGTGGCGCAGCCGACGATGGGACGGCTCGCGGACCGGCTCGGCCCGCGCCGGGTGTTCCTGACCGGGCTGCTCGTGGTGGCCGCGGCGGGAGTGGTGGGCACCGCGGCTCCCTCCCTGGCGTGGCTGATCGTCTCCCGCGTGATGCTCGGCATCGGCACGTCGGCGGCGTACCCGGCGGCGATGGCGCTGCTGCGGGCCCACTCGCAGCGGATCGGCGTCCCGACGCCGCGCCCGGTGCTGGGGCTGCTGTCCCTGGCGGGCCTGTCGAGCGCGGCGGTCGGCCCGGTGCTGGGCGGCGTGCTCGCCGCGACGCTGGGTTGGCGCGCCGTCTTCGCGGTGAACCTTCCGCTCGCGCTGGCCGGGTTCGTGCTGGCGGCGCTCTGGCTGCCGCGCACGTCCCCGGCGCCGGTCGCCGCCCCGCCCGCGGCGCCGGCCCCGGCCACGCCCGGCTCGGGTGCCCCAGGAAGCGGAAGCGGACGTCCGGGCAGCATCGACCCCGTCGGGATCGCCCTGTTCGCGGCGCTCCTCACCACCCTGATGCTCTTCCTGATGCGGCTGTCGGCACCGCCGTGGCCGCTGCTGCCGGTGGCCGCCGTGCTGGCCGGTGTGCTCGCCCGGTGGGAGCTGCGCCGCAGCGCGCCGTTCCTCGACCTGCGCATGCTGGCCCGCAACCGCCCGCTGTCGCTGACGTACCTGCGGCACGGCATGACGTACCTGGTCGTGTACTGCGTGATGTACGGCTACGCGCAGTGGCTGGAGGACGCGCACGGCTACTCCTCGGCGACGGCCGGGCTGCTGATGCTGCCGATGTCGGTGGCGGCGATGGCCACGTCGCTGCTGGGCGCGCGGACGAAGGGGATCAGGGGGCCGCTGACCGCCTCCGCGGTGCTGCTGACCGGCGGCGGCGGGCTGCTGCTGGCCGCAGGGCACACCACCCCCGCGTTCGCGCTGTGCGCGGCGGGCGCGCTGTTCGGCCTGCCGCAGGGCCTGACCGCCACCGGCAACCAGGCGGCGGTCTACGCCCAGGCGCCTCCCGGCGAGACCGGCAGCGCGGCCGGGTTGCAGCGCACCTCGCAGTACCTCGGCGCGATCACCGCGGCGAGCCTGATCGGCCTGTTCTACGGCCGGCGGGCCACCGACGCGGGCCTGCACGAGATGGCGCTGACCTCGGCGGTGCTCGGGGTCGTCGTCCTGCTGCTCACCGTGGCCGACCGGTCGCTGCGCCGGCCGGAGCGGTGACCCACGACCTTTCCCGTACGACCACGCACCACCACCCATCCCGTGAGAGAGAGCACTCCGCCATGACCGCGACCACCCTCGACGCCCGCACCGCGCTCGTCGTCATCGACCTCCAGCAGGGCATCACCGCGCTACCGACCGTCCACCCGTCCGCCGAGGTGGTCGAGCGCGCCGCCCGGCTCGCCGCCGCCTTCCGGGCGCGCGACCTGCCGGTGGTCCTGGTGAACGTCACCGGCGTGGCCCCCGGCCGCACCGACGGCGGCCCCGGCGGCCCCGTCTCCTTCCCCGACGGCTGGGCCGACCTCGTCGGGGAGCTGGACCGGCAGCCCTCCGACATCACCGTCAGCAAGCAGCAGTGGGGCGCGTTCTACGGCACCGGGCTCGACATGGAGCTGCGCCGGCGCGGGGTGACCCAGATCGTGCTGGTCGGCATCTCGACCAGCATCGGTGTGGAGTCCACCGCCCGCGACGCCTTCGAGGCCGGCTACCACGTCACGATCGCCACCGACGCGGTGACCGACACCGACGCGGACGCGCACGCCAACTCCGTGCAGCGGATCTTCCCGCGGCTCGGGGAGACCGGCGGCACCGACGAGATCCTGGCGCTGCTGCCCGCCGCCGGCAACTGACCCGGCGTTCCCGGCCCGGGACCTGACCGCGCCCGACCCGCGCCGGGCCGGACCCGACCGGCCGGACCCGACCGGGTCGCGCCGGCCGACCCGGACCCGTGATCCGCAGGCCGCCGCCGTGCCCGCCCGGGTACGGCGGCGGCCGCGTCCGCGCGCTCCTTCGAGGGGGCGACGGCCCGGCTCGAACACCGCTACGATGCCGCGCCATGAGCGACGACGTGCGCAACCTCGTGCTGGTCCTGGCCGGTCTGGCCATCGGCGGTCTGCTCGGCTGGCTGGTCCGCGGCAGCCTGTGGCGGCGCAGGCTCCACCGCAGGCAGCGCTTCTTCGGGCTGCCGAAGGACTCCGAGTGCCTGCTCGTGGTGCCGCGCGACCCGGGGTCCCGCGGCTGGAGCCTGGCCCGGCACGACGCGTTCGCGCTGCTGGAACTCGCCGCGGTGATCAAGGAGTGCGGTGCGCACGCCGAGGTGCTGGCCCACGACACGGCGTGGCAGGGCTTCGGTGCCCGCACCGAGTTCTGCATCGGCGGCCCGACCGCCAACTACCGCCTCGCGGCGCACCTGCGCTCGATGCTGCCCGGCGTGGAGGTCGACACCGACCCGTCGCAGGGCCCGAACCAGGGGGCGATCACCGTGGCCGGCGAGACGTACCGGCTGGAGAAGGGCGCGGTGGAGTACGTCCTGCTGGCCCGGCTGTCGTCCGGCCGCGAGTCCGGCAACGACCGGCCGGTCTTCCTCGCCTCCGGCCAGCGCGGCATAGCCAACCAGGCCGCGACCCGCTACCTCGCCCGCCACCACGCCCGGCTGATCCGCAAGTACGGCCAGGACCCGACCTTCTGCCTGCTGCTGCGGGTGGTGAACTCGCAGGCGTACGGCTCCGACGTGGTGGAACTGGTCGCGGACGTCACCAAGCAGGCCACCACCGCCCCCAAGACCCCCGCCCCCTGAACCGCCTGCCCTCTGCTCCGCCTGCCGGCGGTCGGCTGCGCGTCGTGCCGGGACGGCTAGTTGGCGAGGCCGATCACCATCCACATGACGCCCGCGCCGCCGACCGTGCAGAGCAGGGTGGAGGTGGAGGGGTGCGGGCTGTGGGCCTCGGGGAGGATGTCGGAGGTGGCGAGGTAGAGCAGGAAGCCGGCGAAGAAGCCGAGGTAGAGGCCGAGCACCCCGGACGGGATGGTGAAGGCCAGGGTGATCGCGGCGCCGGCCACCGGGGCGATCGCGTCGGCGGCCAGCAGCGTCTGGGCACGGCGCCGGCCGTTCCCGTAGAGCCGCGTGATCGTGTAGGTGTTGAACCCGTCGGCGAAGTCGTGGGCGACGACCGCGATGGCCACCACGATGCCGACGGTGTTCCCGGCCTGGAACGCGGCGCCGATCGCGAAGCCGTCCATCACGCTGTGCCCGACCAGCGCGCACGCGGCGGCGACGCCGACGCCCTTGACGGGGTCGTGCGCGTGGGCGTGTCCGTGGGTGTGCGAGGCGTACTCGCCCTCGTGGGCGCGGTGGATGGCGACCGACCGCTCCACGACGTGCAGGGCCAGGAAGCCGGCCACGAACATCAGGAGGCCCGCGGGCACCCCGAAGACGTGCCGGGGCTGGTTCTCCAGCGCCTCGGGCAGCAGGTCGAACCCGACGACGCCCAGCATCAGCCCGGCGGCGAGCCCCAGCACGAGGTGGCGGCGGTCTCCGATGTGCTGTGCGACGACACCGCCGACGAGGGTCATCACGAAGGCGCACATGGCTATCAGGACCGGCATGCGGCAATGATCCAGGACGGCGTCCGCGCTGGCGAATCCGGGTGCCCCCGCCGCGGGCCGCCGCCGGGCGCGGGGCGGGCGGTCAGCCGGCGTCGCCGCGGGCGGCGGCGCGCTCCGCCCGCTCGGCACCGGCGTCGGTGATGTCCAGGAAGACCCGGTCCGCGGCGGGCCAGCGCTCGCGGATGGAGTGCCGGATGCGCATGCTGACCTCCTCGACGCGCTCGCTGTCCATCCCGCCCAGCAGGTCGATCCGGGCGGCGACCAGGGTGGAGTCCATGCCGAGCCGCATCGTCAGCAGCTCCTCGACGGTGTCGATCTCCGGCTGCCGTGCGAGCAGGCCCTCGATCTCGTCGCGCAGGCCGGGGTCGGCGGCCAGGCCGATGAGCTGGCGGTGCGCGGTGCGCGCCAGGCTGGTGGCCACGACCATCAGCAGCACCCCGACCGCCATCGAGGCGGCCGCCTCCGCCTCGGCGTCGCCGGTGGCCATGTGCACGATCATGCCGGTGGCGGCGAGCAGCACCCCGATCACGGCGGTGCCGTCCTCCGCGAGGACGGTGCGCAGCGCCGGGTCGTCGGAGCCCTCCTCCGACCGGCGGGCCTGGACCACCGCACGCAGCAGCGAACCGCCCTCGGCCAGCAGCGCCACCAGCAGCACCGCCAGGCCCGCGAGGTAGCCGTTCCGGCTCTCCCCGCCGTGCTCGCCGAGCGCGTGGATGCCCTGATAGAAGGAGAAGCAGCCGCCGAGCACGAAGATCCCGACCGCGGCGAGCAGCGACCAGAAGTAGCGCTCCTTGCCGTAGCCGAAGGGGTGCCGGCGGTCCGGGGCGCGGCGGGAGCGGCGCAGCGAGGTGAGCAGGAAGACCTCGTTCAGGCTGTCGGCCACCGAGTGGGCGGCCTCGGACAGCAGGGCGGGGGAGGCCGCGAACAGGCCCGCGGCGGTCTTGGCGGCGGCGATCACGAGGTTCGCGCCGAGTGCGACCAGTACGGCGCCGCGGGTTCCCTGGTCGCGTGACGTGTCTGCCATCCGCTCTCTCCTCATCGGTCACTGGGTGTGACCCCTCGTGTGGTGATCCGCATTTCCCGGTCTCCGGTCGTGTTCCCCCGCAGATCGCGGGCACCCGTTGGTTGAGGAGGTGCCGAAATGTCTCTTTCCGAGCAGCACATGGTCCAGCTCGCTCTTCCCGCCGGTTCGATCGGTCCCCTGGTGATCGGTATCTGCATCGTGATCGTCCTGATCGCGGCCGTGGTGTTCGGGATGCGGCGGCTGGGCAGGGGCCCGGGGGTGCCGACGGGCACACGGCCCCGGTCGGGCGCGTGGCAGACCCGCCAGGAGCACGACAGCGGTGCACCGCCGGACCACGGTCCCGGGCACCAGGGCGACGGGCTGCGCAGCCATGACGCGCGGCGGATCGAGCCCGACGAGATGCCGCAGGACGGCCGGCGCAGGTTCCCGCACGAGGTGCACGACTCCGGGGTGCGCTCCGGTCGTGTCCCCTCCCACCCGCGCCGCCACAGCGGCCCCAACGTGGACTGACCCCCGCGGCGTGCCGGACCGGCCCCACTCCGGAGTGGGGCCGGTCCGGCATGTCACGGGCGCGCGGGAAGGCGTCGAGCGGCCCTACGTCGGGGAGGGGCCCAGGCGCCCCTCCCCGACGTAGGGCCGCCCTGGCCCCTCCCCGCGGACGGCTCAGTCGGCGAGGAGCTTGCGGGCCGCGGCGGCGATGGCGGGGGCGCTGACACCGGCGGCGTCGAGCTGCTCGTCCGGGGTCGCCGACCCCGGCATCGAGTGGACGGCCAGCCGGGTGCACAGCGGCATCGGGTGCCCGTTGCCGAACGCCTCCAGGACCGCGTCGCCGAGGCCGCCCTCGGGGTGGTGGTCCTCGACGGTGACGAACCGGCCGGTCTCCCGGGCGGCCGTCCGCAGGGTCTGCACGTCGACCGGCTTGAGGGAGTAGAGGTCGATCACCCGGGCGGCGATCCCCTCGGCCGCGAGCTTGTCCGCCGCGCTCAGCGCCTCGTGCACGGTGACGCCGGCGCCGATCAGGGTGACCTGGTCCTCCCCGCCCGCGCGCAGCACCTTGCTGCCGCCGATCGGGAACGCCTCGTCGGGGCCGTAGATCACCGGGAAGTCGCCGCGGCTGGCCCGCAGGTAGGTGATGCCGCGCCGCTCGGCCATGGCCGTGACGAGCTGCACGGTCTGGTTGGCGTCGCACGGGTAGAGCACGGTGCTGCCGTGGATCGCGCGCAGCATCGCCAGGTCCTCCAGGCCCATCTGGGACGGGCCGTCCTCGCCGATGGCGACGCCCGCGTGGGTGCCGACCACGTTGAGGTCGGAGCGGGACACCGCGGCCATCCGCAGGAAGTCGTGCGCGCGGGTGAGGAACGCCGCGAAGGTGGACGCGTACGGCGTCCAGCCGCACACCCCGACGCCGACGGCCGAGCCGATCAGCTCCTGCTCGGCGATGTAGCACTCGATGTAGCGCTCGGGGTGGTCGGCGGCGAAGAGCTGCGCCTTGGTGGAGTCGCCGACCTCGCCGTCGAGCGTGACGACGTCGCCGCGCCGGTCGCCGAGCACCGCCAGCGTCTCGCCGAACGCGGTGCGCGTGGCGACGCTGCCGCCCCGGTCGTAGCGGGGCAGGGCGGCGTCGGGGTCGGGGGCCTCGCGCGCGGGGCGCTCGGCGTCGGCGGGCGCCTGGACCTGGACCCGCAGGTCGCGGCGGCCGCCCAGCTCGCGGATCGCGGCCTCGGCGTCCGGCAGCGGCTTGCCGTGCTTGCCCTCCTGGTTCTCCACCGCGGCCACGCCCCTGCCCTTGCGGGTGCGGGCGATGATCGCGGTGGGCGCGCCGCGGTTGGCGCGGGCGGTGGCCATGGCCCGGTCGACGGCGTCCACGTCGTGGCCGTCGATCTCCACGGTGTGCCAGCCGAAGGCCCTGATCCGCCGGGCGTACGCGTCCAGGTCCCAGCCGTGCCGGGTGGGTCCGCGCTGGCCGAGCCGGTTGACGTCGACGATCAGCGTGAGGTTGTCGAGCCCTTCCATCCCGGCCTGCTCGAACGCCTCCCACACCGATCCCTCGGCCATCTCGCTGTCACCGCACACCACCCACACGCGGTAGGGCAGGCGGTCCAGGCGCGCGCCGGCCAGGGCCACGCCCACGCCGATCGGCAGGCCCTGGCCGAGCGAGCCGGTGGCCACGTCGACCCACGGGACCTTCGGGGTCGGGTGGCCCTCCAGCCGGCTGCCGAGCTTGCGGAAGGTGAGCAGCTCGTCGTCCGCGATCGCGCCGGCCGCCTTGTAGGCGGCGTACAGCAGCGGGGACGCGTGGCCCTTGGACAGGATCAGGTGGTCGTTGCCGGGGTGCTCGGGACGGTCGAAGTCGTAGCGCAGGTGCCGGGCGAGCAGCACCGCGAAGATCTCCGCGGCGGACATCGAGGACGTCGGGTGGCCGGAGCCGGCGGCGTCCGCGGCGCGGACCGCGTCCACTCTGAGCTGCTGCGCGAGTTCGGCGACCTGCGCGTCGCTGAGCACGGTGTCCTGCGTGACGGTCGGGGGCATGGTGCGGTTCTCCCTTGTCCGAGGTGTCCGAGGTGTCCGAGGTGTCCGAACGGCCCCCCTTCCGTCCGGCTGCCCGACCAGGCCCGCACCAAACGGATGGGTCAGGGGCACCCCAGGACGCGGTCGACGAGGGTGTCCCGCTCGGTCTGCGGGATCGCGGTCCACCGCATCCCCCGCAGCGCCCCTTCGAGCGCCAGGAGGGTGTGCGTGCAGGCGTCCTCCGGAAGCTCCGGACGGATCTTCTCGAAGGCCCGGCCCGAGCCGAGCCGGCGCAGTTCGCCCGCGTCGTCCACGCCTGCGCGGCGCAGCCGGTCGGCGAGCACCGCTCCGATGTTCGGCAGTTGCTGAAGGGAGTCCACGTCATGCCTCCGTACGAGCCGGTGGTGAAGGTGGTCTGAGGGAGCGTCAGGAACCGGTGAGGGCGCGCTCCTGTGTGTCCGCTGGCGCCATCATGCACGCGCGGTACACGCCTTCCGGCCGATCGGCGGCTGACACGCCCGTGGTGGTCCCCCGCGCTGATGACCCCGGTCGGCCGCACGCCGCACCCATGCCCCCGCTCACACCTCCAGGTCGACCACCACCGGAGCGTGGTCGGAGGCACCCTTGCCCTTGCGCTCCTCGCGGTCCACGTACGCGTCGGAGACCGCCTCGGCGAACGGCGCGTTGCCGTAGACCAGGTCGATCCGCATGCCGCGGTTCTTGGGGAAGGCGAGCTGGCGGTAGTCCCAGTAGGTGTACGGGTGGTCGTACTTCAGCGGGCGGGGCACCACGTCGGTCAGGCCGGTGCCGCGCAGGGCGGCCAGGGCGGCGCGCTCGGCCGGCGTGACGTGGGTGGCGCCCTCGAAGACGGCGGTGTCCCACACGTCGGCGTCGGCCGGCGCCACGTTGTAGTCGCCGAGGACGGCGAAGGGGCGCTGCCCCGCCGCGTCCCCGGCGACGGCGGCGGTCAGCGCCTCGAACCAGCGCAGCTTGTAGGCGAAGTGCGGGTGGTCGACCTCCCGGCCGTTCGGCACGTAGACCGACCAGACGCGGACCGGGCCGCAGGTCGCGGCGAGGGCCCGGGGCTCGGCGACCTCTTCGTACCGCGGGCCGTCGGGCAGGCCGTGCACCACGTCGGCCAGGCCGACCCGGGAGACGACCGCCACGCCGTTCCACCGGCCGGTGGCCTCGACGGCGGCCTCGTAACCGATCGCGCGCAGCTCCTCGTGCGGGAACTGCTCGGCGGTGCACTTGGTCTCCTGGACGCACAGCACGTCGGTACCGCTGCTCTCCAGCCAGGCCAGCAGCCGGGGCAGCCGCGCGGTGATCGAGTTGACGTTCCAGGTCGCGATACGCATGGCCCCAACCTAGCCGCTGGGTACGACAGCCCGGCCGCGCCCCTCAGGCGGTGGTGGCCTCCCCCGGCGCCAGCCGCAGGTGGTCGGCGCCGCCGAGGTTGCCGATCTGCAGGTCGTAGATCGGGCGGGCCAGGTCGGTGAGCAGCGCGTCGTGCACGTCGATCGACCTGCGGGGCCGCACCTCGCGGACGTAGTCGATGATCTCGGAGACCTTGCTCCAGGGCGCCTGGACGGGCAGCAGCAGGGTGTCCACCGCGTGGCCGGGCAGCGTCAGCGCGTCACCCGGGTGGAAGACGGCCCGGTCGATCAGGAAACCGATGTTGGTGATGCGCGGGATGTCCGGATGGATCACCGCGTGCAGCTCGCCGTGCACCTGCACGTCGAAGCCGGCCGCCATGAAGTTGTCGCCGTGGCCGACGGCGTGCACGCGGCCGGGGAAGGCCGCCGACATCTGGTCCGCGACGCTCGCCAGGGTCCACAGCTCCGCGGCCGGGTTCGCCTCCAGCCCGGCCCGCAGCCGGTCCTCGCTGAAGTGGTCGGCGTGCTCGTGGGTCACCAGGATCGCGTCCACCCCGGCCACCGAGTCCGGCTCGCTGAACGCGCCCGGGTCGATGACGAGCGTGCGGCCGTCCTGCTCCAGTCGCACGCACGCGTGCGATTTCTTCGTCAGCTCCATACCGCCATCTTGCCCGGGTCCCCCGCGCCGTGCGGCACCCGCGCACGGCGCGCCGGGGGGTGCCCGGGCCGACGGGTCACCCCTTGCCGGTGGCGGTCTCCTCGGCGATGACCTTGCGGGCCCGGTCGACCGCCGCGCGCGCCGCGGGCAGCCCGCAGTACACCGAGGTCTGGATCAGCGTCTCCTCTATCTCGGTGGGCGTCAGCCCGCCGCGCAGGGCCGCCCGGGTGTGGTCGGCCAGCTCCTCCAGTTGCCCGAGCACGGTGAGGGCGGTGAGCGCGACGAAGTTGCGGGTGCGCCGGTCCAGCCCCGGCCGGGTCCACGTCTCCCCCCAGCCCCACCGCGTGGCGTACGCGTCGAACCCGCCCCCGAACGTCTTCGCCCGGGCGACCGCCGCGTTCACCTCCGCCTCGCCGACCATCTCCTTGCGGATGCGCATGCCCTCCTCGTACGCGTCCGGCCCGGGGGGCGGGGCGGCGGGAGCGGGCAGCCGCGGCTGGACCGGCGGCGGCGCGGGCGGGTGCGGGACCGCGCCCGGGGTGCGGTCGGCCGTCCACGCGGTCTCGAAGTGCCGCACCAGCAGGGTGCCGACGGCGGCCGGCTCCTCGACCGGCGCGAGGTGCCCGGTGCCGGGCACCACCGCGAGCCGCGCGTCGTGGATGCCGGCCACCAGCAGCCGGGCGTCGGCCGGGGGCGTCTCGGTGTCGTCGGCGCCGGCCACCACCAGCGTGGGCACGGTGATGCTGCCGAGCTGGTCGCGGATGTCGAACCCGGCCAGCGCCTCGCACGCGGCGACGTAGCAGGCGCTGTCGGTGGTCTTGACCATCTGCACGGCCCACTGGGTGATCGCCGGCTGGGTGGTCCGGAACGGGCCGGTGAACCAGCGCTCGGGGGTGTTGGCGGCGGTGCGGTCCAGGCCGTTGGCGCGCACCACCACGCCGCGCTGCCGCCAGGTGTCCGCGCTGCCGAACCGGGCCGCGGCCGACACCAGGGCCAGCACCGCCAGCCGGTCGGGCCGCAGCAGGGCCAGCCGGGCCCCCACCGCCGCGCCCAGCTCGCAGCCGGCGTACCCGAAGGTGTCGACCTCCTCGTCGTCGAGGACGGCCAGCAGCCGCCGGGCGAGGTTGTCCACCGTCGAGGCGGGCTCGGCGGGCGCGCCGCCGTGCCCGGGCAGTTCGTACCGCAACACCCGCCACTGCGCGGTCAGTTGCGGCAACTGGCGGTCCCACATGTGCCAGGTCGAGCCGAGCGCGGGTCCGAGGACCAGCACGGGGGCGTCGTCGGGGCCGTCGAACCGGTACTGCAACGGGGGTTGCAGGTCGTCGCGTTCGTCGTCCGGGTCGGTTGCGGTGCCGCCGCCCTGGTCGGTCGGTGCGCCGACCCGGCCGCCGTACGGGGTGTACGTGGCCGCGGCGGCGTACGGGCCGAGCCGGTCGGCGGTCTCGTCGGTCGCGTCGCTCATCGCCTCACGCTATCGAGTGAAGGGCGGGACATGGCAGGGGCCTCCCTCGCGGGCGGCGCTCAGCCGCCCCCGAACCCGTGCTGGAAGTTGACGGTGGACACGACGTAGACCCGGGGGTGGTCGGGGTTGGTCATGTCGACGGTGATGTCGTGGTCCGGCTTGTCACCGGGCCGGTGCAGGCTCTCCCCCGCCCAGGTGCGGGGGATGGTGAAGTTCCAGCCGGCCGCCTCGGACTGGGCGGCCGACATGGCCACCCGGCCGTACCGCAGCGCGGCCCGGCTGGTGCCGATCTGGGCCAGGAAGGTGTCCAGGCCGCCGGCGGTGGTCACGAACTCGGCGTACATCTCGCTGTTGTCCCAGGAGTTGGTCTCCAGATAGCGGACGTAGCGCGAGCCGACCGGGATGGTCACCTGGTAGATCCGCTGTTCGAGCTGCGGCGGGTAGACCTGGGTGAGCCGGCGGCCGGCCTGCTCCTGCCGGGCGTCCTCGCCGCTGCCGCGGCTCTGCGCGGCGGAGACCGCCACGTAGCCCATCGGCACCAGCACCAGCAGCGGCACCACGGTCCAGCGCACCCAGCGCGGCAGCTCGCGCGGCGGCCGGGGCCCGGCGGCGAACTCCGCCTCCGCCTCGGCGAGGTCGTCCACGGCGGCCGTCCGCGGGGCGCCGTGCGGGGAGGTGGTCACGGTTGCGCCGCCTGTCGTCCGAGGGTGCGTCCGTACCGTTCGTAGCGCTCGACCCGGCGCCGGTTGGCGCGGCGGAACCGGCGGGCGACCAGCCGCGCCAGGTCGGCGGCGCCCACCATGCCCGCCTCCGGGCCGAGTTCGGCCTTGGCGATGCGCGCCTCCGGCCGGTAGCCGCGGCCGGTCAGGGTGCGCCGGAACGCCTCCCTGGCCGGGGTGATGAGCAGGTCGTCGGCGGCGCTGACGCCGCCGCCGATGACGAAGCAGGACGGGTCCAGGGCGGCGGCGAGGTTGGCGATGCCGACGCCGAGCCACTGGCCGATGTCCTGGAACAGCTCCACGCACATCGGGTCGCCCTCGCGGGCCAGTTCGGTGATCAGCGGCCCGGTGATGTCGCGGACGCTGCCGCCGACCCGGTCGTTGATGCCGTAGGCCACCGGGGAGTCGGCGGCGGCCATCTCGCGGGCCTCGCGGACCAGCGCGTTGCCGGAGCTGTACTGCTCCCAGCAGCCGCGGTTGCCGCAGGCGCAGCGGTGCCCGCCGGGCACCACCTGCATGTGGCCGAACTCGCCGGCCACCCCGAAGCGGCCGCGCTTGACGTGGCCGTCCTCCAGGATGGCGCCGCCGATGCCGGTGCCCAGGGTGATCATCACCAGGTCGGCCTCGCCGCGGCCGGCGCCGAAGCGCCACTCCGCCCAGGCGGCGGTGTTGGCGTCGTTGTCGACCATCACGGGCACCAGCAGCCGCTCGGAGAGCCGGTCGCGCAGCGGTTCGTCCCGCCAGGCCAGGTGCGGCGCGAACAGCACCCGGGAGCGGTCGGCGTCCACCCAGCCGGCGGCGCCGATGCCCACCGCGTGCACGTCGTGCCGCTCGGAGAGGTCGAGCACCAGCTCCACGATGGTGTCCTCGACCACCTTGGGGCTCTTGGACTTGTCGGGGGTCTCGGTGCGCAGCGTCTCCAGGATGTTCCCGTCGGCGTCCACCACCCCCGCCATGACCTTGGTGCCGCCGATGTCGATGCCGACGGTGGGCACGCGGGGCGCGGTCAGGTGCGAGCGGCGCTCCCTGCGGTCGCGCATGCCCACGCTCTGCCACACCGTGGCGCGCGCTGCGCCGCCGCGGTAGACACGTTCACGATTGGCACTCAAGCGGTGGTCTCCGGGTCGGGTGGGTCGGCGTGGGGGGCGGACGGGGTCGGGGGAGCCTGCGGTGCGGACGTGGCGGTGTCCTCCGCCATTGTGCCGCCTCCGCGCGGCCGGTTCAGCTCGTGGGTCAGTTCGTCCAGCTCGCTGCCGCCGGCCATCTCCCGCGTCAGCTCGTCCAGCGTAATGTCCTCCTTCAGGTGGCTGCCGGACATCGCGCCGCGCTTGAGCAGCACGAAACGGTCACCGACCAGGTAGGCGTGGTGCGGGTTGTGGGTGATGAGCACCACACCCAGTCCGGCGTCGCGGGCCGCGGCGACGTACCGGAGCACCATTCCGGACTGCTTCACGCCGAGCGCGGCCGTGGGCTCGTCGAGCACCAGCACCTTCGCGCCGAAGTGCACCGCGCGGGCGATCGCCACGCACTGCCGCTCGCCGCCGGACAGGGTGCCGATCGGCTGGTCCACGTCGCGCAGGTCGATGCCCATCCGCAGCAGCGCCTGGTGGGTGGCCGCGCGCATCGCCGCGGTGTCCAGGCGGCGCAGCGGGCCGCGGCCCCTGGTCGGCTCCGAGCCGAGGAAGAAGTTCCGCCACACCGGCATCAGGGGGACGACGGCGAGGTCCTGGTAGACCGTCGCGATGCCGAGGTCCAGCGCCTGCCGCGGCGAGCCGTGCCGGACCTGGCGGCCCTCGACGGCGTAGGTGCCGGCGTCGTGCGGGTGCAGGCCCGCGATGATCTTGATGAGGGTGGACTTGCCGGCGCCGTTGTCCCCCAGCACGCAGGTGATCTGCCCGGCGTGCACTTCCAGGGACACGTCGCGCAGCGCCCGCACGTTGCCGTAGGACTTGCTCACGCCGGTGAGCGCCACCAGGGGGGCGCCGGGCGCGTCGCCGGCGGCGCCGGGGTCCCTGCCGTCGTCGACCGTGATCACTTGCTCGCCTCCGCCCGCCTGCGCACCCACGCGTTGAGCAGGGTGGCGAGCAGCAGCATCGCCCCCAGGAAGAACTGGAACCAGTCCGCGTTCCACTGCGCGTACACGATGCCCTTGCTCGCCATGCCGAAGATGAACGCGCCGACCGCCGATCCGATCGCGCTGCCGTAGCCGCCGGTCATCAGGCAGCCGCCGATGACCGCCGCGATGATGTACAGGAACTCGTTGCCGACGCCCTCGCCGGACTGCACCACGTCGAACGCGAAGAGCAGGTGCTGGCCGGAGATCCAGGCGCAGAAGGCGACCGCCACGTACAGGCCGATCTTGGTGCGGGCCACCGGCACGCCGACCGCGCGCGCCGCGTCCGCGTTGCCGCCGGCCGCGAAGATCCAGTTGCCGGCGCGGGTGCGCAGCAGCACCCAGGTCGCCACGGCGACCAGGCCCAGCCACCACAGGATGGTCACCTGGAGGTCGATCGGGCCGATCGTCCAGTGCGAGGCGAACAGGTCCCGGCAGGTGGGGAAGCCCTGCATGTCGCCGATCGACTTCGTGGCCACGGTGCCGCTGATCAGGTTGGTCAGGCCGAGGTTGAGGCCGGTGAGCATCAGGAAGGTGCCCAGGGTGATGATGAAGCTCGGCAGCTTCGTGCGCACCAGCATGATCCCGTTGAACGCGCCGAGCGCCAGCGTGACCAGCAGCGACACCCCGACACCGACCCAGGTGTTCGCGGTCATCTGGTAGCTGAACATCGACGAGGTCAGCGCCGAGCTGGTCACCATCACGCCGGCGGACAGGTCGAACTCGCCGCCGATCATCAGCAGCGCCACCGGCACCGCCATGATGCCGATGGTGGACGACGCGTACAGCACGGTGCCCATGCTGGAGGCGCGCAGGAAGGAGTCGGCGACGACCGAGAAGAACAGGAAGACCGCCGCCGCGCCGACCACCGCGCCCAGCTCGGGCCGGCCCAGCAGCCGCCGCGCCAGCGACCGGGGCGCCAGCCGCTCGTCCCCGCCCGCGCCGACGACGTCCATCACGGCGTCACGGGTGCCGGTCACCGGGTGCCCCGCTTGGTGTAGGCCAGCAGCGCGTCCGCGTCGTCCTTGGTGACGATCTGCGGGCCGGTGAGCACCGGCTGCCCGCCGCCGAGGGTGTCCTTGTTGTAGCGGTACAGCCACAGCAGGTCCACCGCCTCGTAGCCCTGGAGGTAGGGCTGCTGGTCGACGGCGAACCCGAGGGTGCCGTCCTTCAGCGAGGCGGCCACCTGGGCGTTGAGGTCGAAGGTGTCGATCTCGGCCTTGGAGCCCGCCTCCTGCTTGGCCTTGGCGGCGGTCGGCGCGAAGGGCGCGCCCAGGGTCACCACGGAGTCGATCGACGGGTCGGACTGGAGCTTGGCCTCGATCGCGGACTGCACGTCGGGCATGTTGGTGCCGTCCACGTAGACCTTGTCCAGCGTGCCGTGGAAGTGCGCCTTCACGCCGGCGCAGCGCTGTTCCAGGCCGACGTTGCCCTGCTCGTGCAGCACGCACAGGGCGTGCTTGCGGCCGCGCGCGTTCAGCTCGTCGCCGACCGCGTTGCCGGCGACCGTCTCGTCCTGCCCGATGTGCGTGAGCGCGCCGAGCTGCCTGGACTGCTCGGCGCCGGAGTTGACGGTGATGACCGGTATCCCGGCCTTGACCGCCTTGGTGACGGCCGCCTTCATCGCGTCCGGCTTGGCGAGGGTGACGATCAGGCCGTCCACGTGCTGGTCGATCGCGGCCTGCACGAGCTGGGCCTGCTGGTCGCCCTGGTCGCTGTTGGAGTACAGGAACTTGATGTTGTCCTTCTGCGCGGCCTGTTTGGCTCCGTTCTGCACGATGTCCCAGAACGTGTCGCCCGCGCCGGAGTGCGTCACCATGGCGAACGTCCAGCGCGGGGTGTTCACCGCGGAGCCGTTCGCGGCGAGCCGCTTGGCCCGGTCCTCCGCGCGCTTGCCGCCGGTCGCGCTGCACCCGGCCAGGGCCGCCGCGCAGAGCCCGACCGCGAGCAGTGCCCCGACCGCCCGGCGCGTGCGCCGCCTGCCCCCGCGGTCGCCGCGGTCGCGTCCCGCCCTTGCCTCCGCCACGTGGCCCTGCCTTTCCTTCACGTTCCTGGTGCTGCCGGGATGAGAGTGCTGCGTGTGACCCTCCCGGCGGCCCCAGTATCCGTCAAGCCTCCGCGCGCCCCGACCACCACTCGCGCGCCGGGGCGGCGACCGGGCGGCCGGGCCCGGCGCGGGGTCCGCACGGGGGCGGGGTCGGGGCGCGGGCGGGGCGTCGGCGGTTGCCGGCAGGGGCCGGCAGGAGGCTGAGCAGGGTCGGCGCGGCGTCCCGACCTGAGCGGTAAGCGCCGTCGGGGGCCGCGGACAGGGCATGATGACGGGAGATCGTTGTGGCGACCGTGCGTGCGGGGGACGACGCGGAGGGGGCAGAGGATGCGGATCGGACTGCTGGGCGCCGGGCGGATCGGCGCTTTTCACGCCGGGACGCTCGCGGCGCACCCGGACGTGGCCGAACTGCTGGTCGCGGACGCCGACCCGGCGCGGTCCGAACGGGTCGCGGCTGGCCACGGCGGCAGGGCGCTGACGGTGGACGCGCTGTTCGCCGCGCGCCCGGACGCGGTGGTGGTCGCGACCGCGACCTCGACCCACGCGGACCTGCTGGCCAGGGCCGCCCGCGGCGGGATCCCGGCGTTCTGCGAGAAGCCGCTCGCCCGCGACCTTCCGGGCACCCTCGCCGCGGTGCGCGCGGCCGAGCGGGACGGCGCGGTGCTCCAGGTCGGCTTCCAGCGGCGCTTCGACCCGGAGTACGCCGCCGCGCGCGAGGCGGTACGCGCCGGCAAGGTGGGCCGGCTGCACACGGTGCGCACGGTGAGTTCCGACGCGGTGCCGCCCCCGGCGGCCTACGTCCCGCTCTCCGGGGGCCTGTACCGGGACTGCCTGATCCACGACTTCGACGCGCTGCGGTGGGTGACCGGCCGGGAGGTCGCGGAGGTCTACGCGGCCGGCGCCAACGTCGGGGCCGACTTCTTCCGCGCCGCCTCGGACGTGGACACCGGCGCGGTGCTGCTCACCCTGGAGGGCGGCGTGCTGGCGACGGCGACCGCCGCGAGGTACCACGCGGCCGGCTACGACGTGCGGATGGAGCTGGCCGGCACGGAGGGCCAACTCGCCGTCGGCACCGGGCCGCGCGCCCCGCTCAGCCCGGCGGTGCCGCCTCCGGCGGCGGGCACGGCGTCCGCCGCGGACGCCGGCGCGGGCCGTGGCGGCGGCACCGCGGCGGGCGGCGGCGTACGGCCGGCGGTGCCCCCGCCCTGGCCCGGTTTCCTCGACCGCTTCGCCGCGGCGTACGTGGCCGAACTCGCGGCCTTCCTGCGGGTCGCCCGCGGCGAGGCCGACAACCCGTGCACCCCGCGGGACGCACTGCGCGCCCTGCTCGTCGCCGAGGCGTGCGAGCGCTCCCGCGCGGGGCGCCGGCCGGTGGCCCTCGCGGAACTGGACGAGGTCACCGGGGAGTTGGGGGCGGGGGCCGCGCGCGCAACCGAGCGGGCGACACCGTGGGCCTGAGGCGCCCCGCCCCGGCGACGGCGCGACGCGGCCGGGCCCGGGTCCGGTTCAGGGTCGAGGTCCGGGTCGAGGTCCGGTTCCGGTTCCGGGTCGCGGCACCGGGCGCGCGCACGGAAGCGGGCCCGGGACCGACCGCCGGTCCGTGCCCGTGCCCGCGCCCGTGCCCGCACACGAACGCGCCCCCGGGCCGGTGCCCCACCCGGGTCGGGCCACGGGCTCGGGCGGCTGCCGGCTCGCGGGCCCGCACGTCTCCGGGCAGGGGGCGCGTACCGGGCGGCGGGGCCGGGGTTCCACCCCGGGGCGGGTCGCGGGGCGGGGGCAGCGGGGCACACCCGGGTCCGGGCCCGGCCGAAGGCACCGGCACGCTTCCGGGCGCGGAGGTTCCTCCCGGGCGACAGGGCCGGGCGCCCGGCGCGGGGCGCAGTGCGGGGCGCAGTGCGGGGCGGCGGGGCGCACCCGGGCGCGTACCCGGCCGGAGGCACCGGCACGTTTCCGCGCGCGATCCTGGGCACGTGTACGGGCATGGGGGCGCGGCCGGGCACCGGGACCTGCGCGGACGGGGCCGGGCGGCGGCACGACAGGGGGACGCACCGAACGCCGGTCCGAGCGGCGGGCCGGCGTCCGAGCCGAAGGGAGTGGTGGTGGCATGAGGCGCGAGCGGATCGCCGGGGCACCGATTTCCTGGGGGGTGTGCGAGGTCCCCGGCTGGGGCCACCAGCTCGGCCCCGACCGGGTGCTGGACGAGATGGCGGAACTCGGCATCGGTGCCAGCGAGTTCGGGCCGGACGGCTTCCTGCCCGGCCCCCTGCTGGCCGAGCGCGGTGTCACCGCGGTCGGCGGCTTCGTCCCCGCGGTCCTGCACGACCCGGGCCACGACCCGCTGCCGGGCGTCCGCGCCGCCCTGGACGGTTTCACCGCCGCCGGCGCGCACACCCTGGTCCTCGCCGCCGCCACCGGGCAGGACGGCTACGACTCCCGGCCGGACCTCGACGCCGCCGGCTGGCGCACCCTGCTCGCCCGCCTCGACGCCGTCACGGACCTGGCGGCGTCCCTCGGCGTGACCGCCGCCCTCCACCCGCACGTCGGCACCCTCGTGGAGGGCCCCGACGACGTGGACCGGGTCCTCGACGGCAGTCGTACCGGGCTCTGCCTCGACACCGGCCATCTCCTGGTCGGCGGCACCGACCCGGTGGACCTCGCCCGCCGGGCCTCCTCCCGCGTCGTCCACGTCCACCTCAAGGACGTGGACGCCGCCCGCGCCGCCGCCGTCCGCGACGGCGCCACCTCCTACACCGCCGCCGTCGCGGACGGCCTCTACCGCCCGCTCGGCGCCGGCGACCTCGACCTCGCGACCCTCGTCGCCACCCTCGAATCCGCCGGCTACGACGGCTGGTACGTCATGGAGCAGGACACCGTCCTGACCGCCGAACCGCCCCCGTCCCAGGGTCCCGTGGCCGACGTGCGGGCGTCGCTGGCGTGGCTGGCCGCCCGATGACGCCCCGGGAGGCGAGCCGCGCGACCGGGCCGGGGAAGGCCCCGGTGCCCGGGCACGCTCCGGCGCCGCGTCCCGCGGGCCCACGGGACGCGGCGCCCCCGCCCGCGCCCGGGCGCCATGACGTGATCACCATCGGCCGCGCGGGCGTGGACCTCTACCCGTTGCAGAGCGGCGTCGGCCTCGCCGAGGTCGAGACGTTCGCCAAGTCCCTGGGCGGCACCGCCGCCAACGTGGCCGTCGCGGGCGCCCGGCTCGGCCTGCGCACCGCTGTGCTGACCGGCGTCGGGGCCGACCCCTTCGGCGGCTACGTCCGCGCCGCGCTGCGCGGCTTCGGCGTGGACGACTCCTTCGTGCGCACCGTCGAGGGCGCCCAGACCCCGGTGGTGTTCTGCGAGCTCTTCCCCCCGGACCACTTCCCGATCCACTTCTACCGCCGTCCGATCGCGCCCGACCAGTGCCTGACCCCACGGGACCTGGACTGCGCGGCGGTGCGGGCGGCGCGGGTGCTGTGGATCACCGGGTCCGCGCTGGCCGTGGAGCCGACCCGCTCCACGCTCTTCGCGGCGCTGGAGGCCCGGGAGGAGGGCACGGAGGTGTGGTTCGACCTGGACTGGCGGCCGGTGTTCTGGGCCGACCCCGCCGAGGCGCCCGCGCTGTACGCCCGCGCGCTGTCGTACGCCACGCTCGCGGTCGGCAACCTCGCGGAGGTCGAGGTGGCCACGGGCAGCCGCGACCCGGTGGAGGCGGCCGGGGAACTGCTGCGCCGGGGGGTGCGCACGGCCGTGGTGAAGCAGGGCCCGGACGGCGTGCTGGGCCGCACCGCCTCCCGGTCGCACACGGTCCCGCCGGTGCCGGTCGAGGCGGTCAACGGGCTGGGCGCGGGAGACGCGTTCGGCGGCGCGCTGTGCGCGGGGCTGCTCGCGGGCGAGCCGCTTCAGGACGTGCTGCGCGCGGCCAACGCGGCGGGCGCGCTCGTGGCCTCCCGGCTGGCCTGCGCGGACGCGATGCCGACCCGGGCGGAGATCGACGCGGCGCTGCGGAAGGAGCCGGTGTGAGGACGGCGGAGTCCCCCGGAGGGGCGGCCCCGGCCCGCCACGTGCCGGCCGGGAGCGCGGCCCGCGACGGCTACGACCTGTGGGTGGACCCGCGGTCGGCGGGGTGGGAGCACAGCGCGCTGCGGGTGCTGACGCTGGCGCCGGGCGGGTCGCGGAGCTTCGACACCGGCGACAGCGAGTGGGTGGTGCTGCCGCTGGGCGGCAGGTGCACGGTCCGGGTGGAGGGCGCGGACCCGGAATCCGGCGCCGCCGGACCCGGCGCCGGGCGGGTGGAGTCGGAGTCGGAATCGGAGTTCACCCTGCACGGCCGCGCCGACGTCTTCTCCGGCACCACCGACTTCTGCTACCTGCCCCGCGACTGCCGTGCGGTGGTGGGCAGTGCGGGCGGCGGCCGGTTCGCGCTGGCCGGGGCCCGCTGCCCGCGGCGGCTGCCGGCGCGGTACGTCCCGGCGTCCGCCGTGCCGGTGGAGCTGCGCGGCGCGGGCAGCGCGAGCCGGCAGGTGAACAACTTCGCGGCGGCCGACGTGCTGGACTGCGACCGGCTGATCGCGGTCGAGGTGCTGACGCCGGGCGGCAACTGGTCGTCGTACCCGCCGCACAAGCACGACGAGGACGGTCCGCACGAGACCCGCCTGGAGGAGATCTACTACTACGAGCTGCGCGGCGGACCGGCCGCGATCGGCTACCAGCGGGTCTACCCCTCGCCGGCCGGAGCCGGCGACGTGCTGGCGGAGGTGCGCGGCGGGGACGCGGTGCTGATCCCCGACGGCTGGCACGGCCCGAGCATGGCGGTGCCCGGCTACGACATGTACTACCTGAACGTGATGGCCGGCCCGGGACCGCTGCGGGCCTGGCTGATCAGCGACGACCCGGCGCACGCCTGGGTACGGGACACCTGGCGCGAGCAGCCGACCGACCCCCGGCTGCCGCTGTACGGGGCGCCGCGCCCCGACGAGGAGGACGACGCATGAGGCTCACCGTCGCGCAGGCCCTGGTCCGGTTCCTGTCCGCGCAGTACACCGAACGGGACGGTGTGCGGCACCGGTTGGTCGCCGGCATGTGGGGCGTGTTCGGGCACGGCAACGTCGCCGGGGTCGGCCAGGCGCTGCTGGAGGCGGGGCCGGAGGCGATGCCCTTCCACCAGGGCCGCAACGAGCAGGCGATGGTGCACGCGGCGGTCGGCTACGCGCGGACGGCGCACCGGCTGTCCGCGATGGCCTGCACCACCTCGATCGGCCCCGGCGCGACCAACCTCGTGACGGGCGCCGCGCTGGCCACCGTCAACCGCGTCCCGGTCCTGCTGCTGCCCGGCGACGTCTTCGCGACCCGCCCCGCCGACCCGGTGCTCCAGCAGTTGGAGGTCCCGTGGGCCTACGACGTGTCGGTGAACGACGCGCTGCGGCCGGTCTCCCGCTTCTTCGACCGGATCTGGCGGCCGGAGATGCTGGCCCCCTCGCTCCTCCAGGCGATGCGGGTGCTCGCCGACCCGGCCGACACCGGCGCGGTCACGCTCGCGCTGCCGCAGGACGTGCAGGCCGAGGCGTACGACTTTCCCGAGGAGCTGTTCCGGACCCGGGTGTGGCCGGTGCGGCGGCCGGTGCCGGACGCCGCCGCGGTCGCCGAGGCGGTGGCGCTGCTGCGGGCCGCGCGCAGCCCGCTGGTGGTGGCCGGCGGCGGGGTGCGGCACTCCGAGGCGGGCGCCGCGCTGGCGGCCTTCGCGACGGCGACGGGCGTGCCGGTGGCCGAGACGCAGGCCGGGAAGGGCTCGCTGCGCTGGGACCACCCCGGCAACCTCGGCGGCCTCGGGCACACCGGCACGGCACCGGCCGACGCGGCCGCGCGCTCCGCCGACGCGGTGCTCGGGATCGGCACCCGCTGGACGGACTTCACCACCGCCTCCGGCTCGCTCTTCGCCCCCGGCACCCGCTTCGTGAACCTCAACGTGGCCTCCTTCGACGGCCACAAGGCGGCGGGGCTGGCGCTGGTCGGCGACGCCCGGGCCGGCATCGAGGCGCTGGCGGCGCGGTGGGGCGGCCACCGCCTCCCCGTCCCGGCGGCCCGGGCGGAGCAGCTCGCCGACTGGCGGGCGCTGACGGACGCGGTGTTCGCCGGCGCGTACCCGGCGGCCCACGCCGGCGGAGTCGGCGCAGGCGGCGGCGCCGGCCGGGCGGCGGACGCCGGCGGCAGCGGGGACGGCGCATCGGAGGAGGCACCCCGCGGGCTGTCGCAGGGCGAGGTGATCGGCGCGCTCGACGCGGTGCTCGGCGACCGGGACGTCCTGGTCAACGCGGCCGGCTCGCTCCCGGGCGACCTGCACAAGCTGTGGCGGTCCCGCGACCCGGAGCAGTACCACGTGGAGTACGGCTACTCCTGCATGGGCTACGAGATCCCCGCCGCGATCGGGGTGCGGCTGGCCGCGCCCGACCGCGAGGTGTTCGCGCTGGTCGGCGACGGCACCTACCTGATGCTGCCGACGGAGATCGTCACGGCGGTGCAGGAGGGCATCCCGATCAACGTCGTCATCGTGCAGAACCACGGCTACGCGTCGATCGGCGGGCTGTCCGAGCAGGTCGGCGCGGAACGCTTCGGCACCGCCTACCGGTTCCGCTCCCCCGACGGTGCCTTCACCGGCGCACCGCTCCCCGTGGACCTCGCGGCCAACGCCGCCAGCCTCGGCCTGGAGGTCCGCACCGCCCGCACCGCCGCCGAGCTGCGCGCCGCGCTGGCCGCCGCCCGCGACTCGCCGCGCCCGACCGCGGTCCACGTCACCACCGACCCCGGCCTGCCGGCCCTGCCCGCGGAGGCATGGTGGAACGTCCCCGTGGCCGAGACCGCCACCCGCCCGGCGGCGGTCGCCGCCCGCGCCGCCTACGAGGCGGAGCGGCCCGGGCCGTAGAGCCCCGGCCGGAGCGCGCGGCTCAGACCTCCCAGGTCCGGCGCAGGTCGGCGAAGAACGCGTGGAAGCCCGGGAAGGTCTTCTTCACGCACCCCGGGTCGTCGAAGGTGGTGCCCGGGGTGCGCAGGCCCGCGACGGCGAAGCTCATCGCGATGCGGTGGTCGCGGTGGCAGGCGATCTCGACCGGCTTCGGGGTGCCCGGGTGGATCTCGATCCAGTCCCGGCCGGTGGCGACCTCGATGCCCTGCGCGCGCAGGTTCAGCGCGCACGCCTCCAGCCGGTCGCACTCCTTGACGCGGGTGTTGTAGACGTCCTCGATCCGGACCGGGCCGTCCGCGAAGGGCGCGATGGCCGCGAGGGTCGGCATCGTGTCGGAGATGTCCCGCATGGCGACGGTCAGGCCGGACAGGCGCCCGGTGCCGGTGACGGTGGTGGCGTCGGCGGTGGTCTCGACCCGCGCGCCCATCCGCTCCAGCACGTCCACGAAGCGCAGGTCGCCCTGGAGCGCGTCGCGGCCGAGCCCCGGCACGGTGGCCGTGCGGCCGGCCAGCGCGGCCGCGGCGAACACGTAGCTCGCCGTGGAGGCGTCCGGCTCGATCGGGTAGTCCTGCGCGCGGTAGCCGCCCGGCGGCACCACGAACGTGTCCCCCTCGCGGGCCACCTCGACGCCGAAGCGGCGCATCATCGCCAGGGTGATCTCCACGTACGGCACCGAGACGATGCCGGTCACCCTGATCCGCAGTCCCTCCTTCGTCAGCGGGCCGAGCAGCAGCAGCGCGGTGAGGAACTGCGAGGACAGGCTCGCGTCGAGCTCGATCGCGCCGCCCTTGACGCCGTCCGCGACCACCCGCAGCGGCAGGTGCCCCTCCTCCCCTTCGTACGCCAGGTCCACGCCGAGGGTGCGCAGCGCCTCGGTCAGCGGGGCGACCGGGCGGCGGCGCATCTGCGCGGAGGCGTCGAAGCGGAAGGTGCCGTGGCCCGCGGCGGCCAGCGCGGGCAGGAAGCGGGCGGCGGTGGCCGCGTCGCGGGTGAAGACCTCGGCGTGGCCGGCGGCCGGGCCGGCCGGGCGGCCGGTGATCCGCCACGCGCCCGGGGAGCGCTCCACGTCGTAGCCGAGCCGGGTCAGGCCCTCGGCGAAGCCCTCCGTGTCGTCGGACAGCAGCGGGTCGCGGAGCACGGTCACCCCGTCGGCGGCCGCGGCGAGGAACAGGGCGCGGGCGGTCACGGACTTCGAGCCGGGAACGGCGAGTACGGTCACCCGGAGGATTCTACGGGGGACGCCCCGTCCGTCCCCCCGGTTTCCCGTCCCGGACGGTGCCCCGCTCGGCCCGCGCCCAGCCGCACGCCCGCCGTCACGGCTCACGCCGTGTCGGCGAGCCGCTCCAGCAGTTCGGTGAGCCGCTTGGTGACCGTGGCACGGTCGCCGTCGGTGAGGGCGGAGCCCATGCCGACCGCGACCGCGCCGGCGGCGACCCAGTCGGGCGCCGCGCTGACGGTGACCCCGCCGATCGGCAGCAGCGCTGCCTGCGGGATGATCGCGCGCACGTCCCCCACCCAGTCCGGGGTGTACGCGGTGGCCGGGTAGAGGGTCAGCGCGTCGGCGCCCAACTCCATCGCGCGCACCGCCTCGGTGGGCGTGGCCACCCCGGGGAAGACCGGCACCCCGTAGCGGTGCCCGGTGCGCAGCACCGCCTCGTCGAGGTTGGGCGACAGCAGGAAGCGCGCCCCCGCCTCGATCGCCATCCGCGCGGAGACCTCGTCGAGCACCGTGCCCGCGCCGATGACGGCGTCGTCGCCGACCTCGCGGACCAGGGTGGTCACCGCCTCCAGCGCGAACGGCGTGGTGAGGGAGATCTCCAACGTGGTCAGGCCGGCGGACAGCAGGGTGTCCGCGGTGGCGGCGGCCTGGTCGTAGCTCTCGCTGCGGATCGTGGCGAATACCCGCTGGGCCAGTGCGGCCCGGGTGATCTCCCAGCGGTACACGGCAGTCGGTCCACCTTCCTGCGCGGGTGCCACGCGCGGATCGTGCGGCACTGCGGGATGCACGTGATCAGACGCTACCCGCCGGGAGGCAGGGCGTTGGACCCCGGCGGGCGAGCTGTCACCGCACCGTGACATGAGAGGAGCATGAGACCCGCGGTGCGGGGCGGTCAAGGCGCCGGACACCGCCGCCGGAGCCCGGTCCGCGGCGGGCGGACCGGGTGGCGGCGGGGGGTGCTCGGCGGCGCCGGGGAGCGCCGGGTTCAGCCGGCGTGGGTGGAGAACAGGCCCCCGGTGGGCCCCTGCTTGTCCCCGCCCTGCGCCTTCTTCAGCGCGTTGGCCAGCCCCTCGATCGTCATGGACTGGAGGATGACCTGCCCGTTGCCCTCCAGGGTGGCCAGCGACAGCCCCTCGCCGCCGAACACGGCGTTCATGATGCCCTGGCGGTTGAGCCCGCCGATGCGCTGCACGCCGTACTGGATGCCCTCCTCGAAGGCGACGATGCAGCCGGTGTCCACCTCGATCCGGCCGCCGAAGTCGGCCGGGTTGAGGTCGATGAAGTTGCCCGCGCCGGCGATGATCACGGTGCCGGTGCCGGTGAACTTCTCCAGGATGAAGCCCTCTCCGCCGCTCATGCCCTGCCGGCCGCCGGCGAAGGCGATGCCGAAGCGCACGCTCTCCTCCGCCGCGACGAAGGCGTCCTTCTCCGCGAACCAGGCGCGCGAGCCGTTCAGTTCCAGGGCGCGCATCTCGCCGGGGAGCACCCCGGCGAAGCCGACGGTGCCCTCGCCGCCGGCGGCGGTGAAGTACTGGAAGGCCAGCGACTCGCCGGCCAGCGCGCGCTGGCCGACCTGCATCGCGGTGCCCATCGCCTGGCGCAGCATCCCGCCCATGCCGCCGCCCTGCGCGCCGGGGCCCTGCCGGGCGGTGTTGCCGGGGCCGCCGAGCCGGGTCTCCATGCCGACGTTGGCGGTCTTGAACAGGAACTTGCCCGCCTCGCAGTACACGGTCTGACCGGGGTCGAGGCTACAGACGGCCATCTGCATGGCGTTGCCGACGATCTGCTGTCGAAGGGTCATGGACGGGCTCCTGGGGGGCATGCTCGGCAGAACGTGACGAAAGGGTGCGAACGCGACGTTCCGCGACACGGCGGCGCGCCGCTCACCCACCTGTCAACGTACCGCCCGTGCGGTTCGGTTCCGCACCGGATCACCGGGAGCGGCACCGGACCGTGACCCGCGGCCCGGCGGGCGCCCCCGGTCGTCCGCCGGCCCGCCCGGCGCGTGCGGCCCGCCGCCCTCCCCGCCCGGCGCCGGCAGCCGCACCGGCCGCTCGCCGCCGGTGTCCAGGAAGCGGGCCAGCGGCAGCGTCGCCGCGCCCACGGTGACCGCGTCCGCGCCGAGCCGGCCCAGCTCGATCGAGGTCTGCGCGCAGGGGTGGCGCAGCGCGTACGCGGCGGCCACCTCGCGCACCGCCGGCAGCAGCCGGGGGCCGAGCAGCAGCCCGGCCCAGCCGCCGATCACGATCCGCTGCGGGTTGAAGAGGTTGATCAGGTCGGCGATGCCCGCGCCCAGGTACTCCGCGGCCTCGGCGAGCAGCTCCGCCACCTGCGGGTCGTGGTCGGCCGCGGCCAGCAGCGCGGCGAGCGCGTTCTCCTCGCTGACCCCGCGCGGAGCGTCCGGCCACCGCCCCAGCAGCGCCTCCGCGCCGACGTACGCCTCCAGGCAGCCGCGCGAGCCGCACCGGCAGGTCCGGCCGCCGACCCGCAGCGTGGTGTGCCCCCACTCCCCCGCGCTGCTGCTCTCACCGCGGTACGGGCTCCCGTCGGCGACCACGCAGGCGCCGACACCGGAGCCGATCAGCGCGATCACCACGTTGCGCGCGCCGCGGCCGCCGCCGAACCACATCTCGGCCTGGCCCAGCGTCTTGGCGCCGTTGTCGATGAACAGCGGCAGGTCGGTGCCGGCCCGCAGCAGCCGCCCCAGCGGCACCGCGTCCCAGCCGATGGTCTGGCCGTGCACCACGATCCCGTCGCCGGCGCCGGGCACCACGTCCCGCGGGTCGCCCTGCTCCACGATCCCGGGCACGCCGATGCCGACGCCCAGCACCTCGCGGTCGTCGATCCCGGCCTCGCGCACCACGGACCCGATGCCCTCCAGCGCGAGCCGCACCACCAGGTCCACGTCGTGCCCGCTGTCGGACAACGGCAGGTCCGCGGAGGCCCGTTCGGTCAGCGCGAGGTCGAACAGCTCGACCCGCACCCGGGTCTCGCCGACGTCCACGCCGACCACGTAGCCGTAGCCGGGGGCGACCTGGAGCAGGATGCGCGGGCGCCCGCCGTCGGACTCGACCGCGCCGGCCTCCTCGACCATGCCGTCCGCGATCAACTCTCCAACGACGTTGCTGATCGAGCCGGCGCTCAGACCGGTGTCCCGGCCGAGCTCCTGCCGGCTGAGGGGCCCTTCGAAATACAAATGACGCAGAAGCGAGGCACGGTTGCCGCGCCGCAGGTCACGCACCGTGCGCTTGGCCCGCTCAGCCATCTGGTCTCCCTCCCGCTCCGCCCCGCTGGAACCTATCGCTGCACAGGGTCTTGACGCCACCTTTTCTCACAAGTTAAATCACGGCCTGAATTAAGGCACAGGCGCTGTTCACTTCCTGAAGCGGACCCACCCTGAGAGGGAACCCCTATGCGCACCAACAGAGTCTTCGCGGCCACCGCCCTCGTGGCCGCGCTCGGCCTCACCGCCGCCGCGTGCGGCGGCGGTTCGAGCGACGACAGCAGCGGCACGAGCGGCAGCGACAAGGGCGTCACGCTCACGTACTGGGCGAGCAACCAGGGCACCAGCCTCGGCAACGACAAGCAGGTGCTCACCCCCGAACTCAAGAAGTTCGAGCAGCAGACCGGCATCAAGGTCAAGCTGGAGGTGATCGGCTGGGCCGACCTGCTCAACCGCATCCTCGCGGCGACCACTTCCGGCCAGGGCCCCGACGTCCTGAACATCGGCAACACCTGGTCGGCCTCCCTCCAGGCCACCGGCGCCCTGCTGCCCTTCGACAGCGCCAACTTCACCGCCATCGGCGGCAAGGACCGCTTCGCCGCCTCGGCCATCGCCGCCTCGGGCGCGGCCGGCCAGGACCCGGCCGCGGTGCCGCTGTACTCCGAGTCCTACGGCCTGTACTACAACAAGAAGATGTTCGCCGACGCCGGCCTCCAGCCGCCGACGACCTGGGACGAGCTCAACGCCGACGCCAAGAAGCTGACCAAGGGCGACGTGCACGGCATAGCCGTCGAGGGCAGCAACGGCGCCGAGAACATCCACCACGCGTTCGTGCTCGCCAAGCAGCGCGGCGCGGACTGGTTCGACTCCTCCGGCAAGCCGACCTTCACCGGCGACGCCAACGTGGCCGCCGTCAAGCAGTACGTCGACTTCGTCGCCAGCGGCGAGGCCGCCAAGGGCGACGCGGAGTACGACCAGAACCAGACCATCACCGACTTCGCCACCGGCAAGGCGGCGATGATGATGTGGCAGTCCGCCGCCGCGTCCATCAAGTCGCACGGGATGTCGCAGGACCAGTACGGCGTGGTGCCGGTGCCGACCCAGACCGCCGGCGCGACCGGCGACGCGGGTGTCACCTCCATGGTGGCCGGCATCAACATCGCGGTCTTCAAGAGCACCAAGCACCAGTCCGCGGCGCTGAAGTTCGTGAAGTTCATGACCAGCACCCCGGAGCAGAAGCTCCTCAACTCCACCTACGGCACCCTGCCGCCGGTCACCGAGGCGCAGAGCGACCCGGCGTTCCAGACGCCCGACCTGAAGACCCTCGCGAGCGTGCTGTCCAAGTCGGCCGCGCCGCTGCCGCAGGTGCCCAACGAGAGCCAGTTCGAGACCACGGTCGGCGCCGCCGTCAAGGACCTGTTCGCCGACGCGGCCAGTGGCAAGTCCGTCACGACCGCCTCCGTCAAGGCCGCGCTGGAAAAGGCGCAGTCGCAGATGCCCGCGTCCTAAGGATCGGCTCTCCCCATGACTGCCACCGCCCCCCTCGAGAACGCCTCCGAGGCCGGTCCCGACAGCGGCAAGCCCGCTGGCCGGGGCCGGCTCCGGCCGCGCATCCCGGCACGGCTGCGCCAAGGCGGCCTGCCCTACCTCCTGCTGCTGCCCGCCGTCCTGCTGGAGCTGCTGATCCACATCGTGCCGATGGTCTTCGGCATCCTGATCAGCTTCAAGGGCCTGACGCTCTTCTACATCCGCAACTGGAGCACCGCCCCCTGGACGGGCTTCGACAACTACAAGATCGCGGTCAAGATCCACCAGCCGATCGGCCAGGCGCTGCTGCACTCGTTCTGGGTGACGCTGGAGTTCACGGTGCTGTCGGTCGGCCTGTCGTGGCTGATCGGCACCGCGGCCGCGATCCTGATGCAGGAGGGCTTCCGCGGCCGGGCCGTGATGCGCGCCGTCTTCCTGGTGCCGTACGCCCTGCCGGTCTACGCGACGGTGATCACCTGGACCTTCATGTTCCAGCAGAACACCGGCCTGGTGAACCACGTCCTGCACGACCAGCTCCACCTGACGTCGGACAAGTCGTTCTGGCTGATCGGCAGCAACAGCTTCTGGGCCCTGGTGATCGTCTCGGTCTGGAAGTCCTGGCCGTTCGCGTTCCTGGCGCTGATGGCCGGCCTGCAGAACATCCCGCGCGAGCTGTACGAGGCCGCCGCGATGGACGGCGCCGGCGTCTGGCAGCAGATCCGGAAGATCACCCTCCCGTCGCTGCGCCCGGTCAACCAGGTCCTGGTCCTGGTGCTGTTCCTGTGGACCTTCAACGACTTCAACACGCCCTACGTGCTGTTCGGTTCGGCCGCGCCGCACCAGGCGGACCTGATCTCGATCCACATCTACCAGTCGTCGTTCATCACCTGGAACTTCGGCGAGGGCTCCGCGATGTCGGTCCTCCTGCTGCTGTTCCTGCTGCTGGTCACGGCGGTCTACCTGCTCGTCACGTCCCGGAAGCGAGGTGACGCCGATGCCTAGGGCCGCCGTCCCGAGGTCCCCGATGGCGCAGCCCCGGTCCTTCGTCTGGACCCGGCGCATCGTGCTGACCCTGCTGCTGGTCTTCGTGCTCGTGCCCGTCTACGTGATACTCAGCTCCTCGCTCAAGAGTCTCCAGGACGTGCAGGGCTCCTTCCAGTGGATTCCCCGGCACGTGACGGTCAAGCCGTACGTCGACATCTGGAAGACCATCCCGCTGGCGCACTACTTCGTGAACTCGCTGATCGTGTCGGTGAGCGCCACGCTGCTGTCGGTCGCGGTGGCGATCTTCGCGTCGTACGGCGTGAGCCGGTACCGCTTCGCGGGCCGCCGGCTGTTCACCGTCACGGTGCTGTCCACCCAGATGTTCCCCGGCATCCTCTTCCTGCTGCCGCTGTACCTGATCTTCGTCAACATCGGCAACGACACCGGCATCACGCTCAACGGCAGCCGGCTCGGGCTGATCATCACCTACCTCACCTTCTCCCTGCCCTTCTCCATCTGGATGCTCGTCGGGTACTTCGACTCGATCCCCCGGGACCTGGACGAGGCGGCGAAGGTGGACGGCTGCGGGCCGATGGGCGCCCTGTTCCGGGTCGTGGTGCCGGCCGCGATCCCGGGCATCGTCGCGGTGTGCGTCTACGCGTTCATGACCGCCTGGGGCGAGGTGCTCTTCGCCTCGGTCATGACCAACGAGAGCACCCGCACGCTCGCCGTGGGCCTGCGCGAGTACGCGACGCAGAACGACGTGTACTGGAACCAGGTCATGGCCGCCTCGCTCGTGGTGAGCGTCCCCGTGGTCGCCGGATTCCTGCTTCTTCAGCGTTACTTGGTGGCCGGGCTGACCGCCGGCGCCGTCAAGTGACCCCCAGCGAAAGGCAACTCGTGAACGACCTCAGCGCTCTTCCCGCGGATTTCCTCTGGGGCGCGGCCACCGCCGCCTACCAGGTCGAGGGCGCGGTGGACGAGGACGGCCGGGCCCCGTCCATCTGGGACACCTTCTCCCACACCCCCGGCAAGGTCGCGGGCGGCGACACCGGCGACGTCGCCTGCGACCACTACCACCGCTGGCA
This sequence comes from Streptomyces sp. SN-593, assembly GCF_016756395.1. Taxonomy (NCBI): domain Bacteria; kingdom Bacillati; phylum Actinomycetota; class Actinomycetes; order Kitasatosporales; family Streptomycetaceae; genus Actinacidiphila; species Actinacidiphila reveromycinica. The sequence goes on along the minus strand of NZ_AP018365.1, from coordinate 6,807,022 downwards.
GGAGGACCTGGGGCTGATGAAGTCCCTCGGTCTGGACGCCTACCGCTTCTCCGTCGCGTGGCCGCGGGTCGTGCCCGCGGGCGCCGGTCCGGTCAACCGGGCCGGCCTGGCCTTCTACGACCGGCTGGTGGACGGCCTGCTGGAGGCGGGCATCACCCCGAACGCGACGCTCTACCACTGGGACCTGCCGCAGGCGCAGCAGGACCGCGGCGGCTGGCCGGAGCGGGAGACCGCCGAGCGCTTCGCCGAGTACGCGGCCGTGGTCGGGCAGGCGCTCGGCGACCGCGTCAAGTACTGGGCGACGCTCAACGAGCCGCTGTGCTCGGCGTGGATCGGCCACCTCGAAGGCACCATGGCGCCGGGGTGGACCGACCTGACCGCCGCGGTCCGCACGTCCTACCACCTGCACGTCGGCCACGGCCTCGCGGTGCAGGCGCTGCGGGCGGCGCACGGCGACCTGCAGGTCGGCATCGTCAACAACCTCAGCCCGTGCCTGCCGGCCACCGACCGCGAGGCGGACGTCGCCGCCGCGCGGCGGGCCGACGGCCACACCAACCGCTGGTGGCTCGACCCGATCCACGGCCGCGGCTACCCGCAGGACATGCTGGAGGTGTACGGCGTCGAACTCCCGGTCAAGGAGGGCGACATGGAGCTGATCGCGGCTCCGCTGGACTGGCTGGGGCTGAACTACTACTTCCCGCAGTACATCACCGACGACCCGACCGGCCCGGCGCCGCGGGCGAAGATGGCCTACCGGCCGGGCGTGCCGCGCACCGCGATGGACTGGGAGGTGGACCCGGGCGGCCTGGAGTCGCTGCTGCTGCGGCTCAAGGAGGAGTACGGCCCCCGCAAGATCTTCGTCACCGAGAACGGCTCCGCCTACCGTGACGTGGTCGGCCCGGACGGCCAGGTGGACGACCCGGAGCGGGCGGCGTTCCTGGAGGACCACCTGGCCGCCTGCGCCCGTGCCGTCCGGCGCGGGGTGCCGCTGGCCGGCTACTTCGCCTGGTCGCTGATGGACAACTTCGAGTGGGCGTACGGCTACGAGAAGCGCTTCGGCCTGGTGCACGTGGACTACGCCACGCAGAAGCGGACCGTCAAGGGCAGCGGGCGGCGCTACGCCGACATCGTTGCCGGCCACCGCCGCAAGGGGCGCCGCGCGGCCTGAGCGCGCCGCCTGTCAACTCCCGCCGGTCGGCCGTTCGATGAGCCGGCCGGCGGGAGCGTCCACGGCCCGGGCCGGGCCCGGATCGCCGGCCGCCTGGGCGGCGACGAGGGTGCCGCGCAGGTAGGTGGCGCGGACCACGCCGTGCAGGGTGCGTCCGGCGTACGCGGTGATCGGGTTGCGGTGGTGCAGCCTCGCCGGATCGACGGTGAAGGTGCGCTCGGGGTCCAGCACGGTGAAGTCGGCGTCGCGGCCGGGGGCGATCGCGCCCTTGACCGCGTCGAGGCCGGCCAGCCGCGCCGGGCCGGCCGACATCCAGCCGGCCACGTCGGCGAGGGTGTGCCCGCGGCGGCGGGCCTCGGTCCACACCGCGGGCAGGCCGAGCTGGAGCGAGGAGATGCCGCCCCACGCGGTGGCGAAGTCCCCGGTGTCCCGGTGCTTGAGGTCGACGGTGGAGGGCGAGTGGTCGGAGACCACGCAGTCGATGACGCCGTCGGCGAGCGCCTGCCACAGCGCGTCCTGGTTGGCGGCCTCCCGGATCGGCGGACAGCACTTGAACTCCGTCGCGCCGTCGGGGACCTCCTCGGCGGTGAGGGTGAGGAAGTGCGGGCAGGTCTCGACGGTCAGCCGCACCCCCTCCCGGCGGGCGGCGGCGACCAGCGGGACCGCGCTCGCGGCGGACAGGTGCAGGACGTGCACCCGCGTGCCGCGCTCGGCGGCCAGTTCGATCAGCCCGGTGATCGCGTCGTCCTCGGCGGCCGGCGGCCGGGAGGCGAGGAAGTCGGCGTACCGGCGGCCACCGGGCCGCGGAGCGCCGTCGATCTGTCGCGGGTCCTCGGCGTGCACGATGAGCAGGCCGTCGAAGCGCGCCAACTCGTCCATGGCGGAGGCAAGTTGCTCCCGGTCCAGGTGCGGGAACTCGTCCACGCCCGAGGGCACCAGGAAGCACTTGAAGCCGAACACGCCCGCGTCGTGCAGGGCCTTGAGGTCGGCGCCGTTGCCGGGCACCGCGCCGCCCCAGAAGCCGGTGTCGGTGTGCACCCGGCCGAGGGCGGCGGCGCGCTTGACGTCGAGGTGGGCCGCGGTGGTGGTCGGCGGCACGCTGTTGAGCGGCATGTCCACCAGCGTGGTGACGCCGCCGGCCACGGCGGCCGCGGTGGCGGAGGCGAAACCCTCCCACTCCGCGCGGCCCGGGTCGTTGACGTGCACGTGGGTGTCGACCAGCCCGGGCAGCAGCACGTCGTCGCCGAGGTCGGTGCACCGGGCGCCGGGTGGCGGCGGCGCGTCGTGGGGCAGCACCGCGGTGATCGTGCCGGCGGCGAAGACCACCGACGCCGGGCGCTCCCCCTCGGGGGTGACCACGCGCCTCGAACGCAGCACCTGCTGCTCCACCATGCGACCTCCGCCGTCGGAAAGACTTCAACGTTCTGTTGACGGCCATGGTGGGGAGCGTTCCGCGGGACGTCAAGAGCGGTAGGATTCCACCAAGCGAAAACCCCCTTCCGCTGGGTCCTGGCGGCGGGTGCCGGGGTGCCGGGCCTTCGGGCGGCCCGCCGCGAGGGCCGCCTACGAACGAGGGGAACACACGTGCCTGCTGACCGCGCCGGAGGCGTGCAGTCGCTCGAACGCGCCTTCGACCTGCTGGAGCGGGTGGCGGACGCGGGCGGCGAGGTCGGCCTGAGCGAGCTGTCCGCCAGCAGCGGGCTGCCGCTGCCGACGATCCACCGCCTGATGCGCACCCTGGTGGACTGCGGCTACGTCCGCCAGCAGCCGAACCGGCGGTACGCCCTGGGCCCGCGGCTGATCCGGCTCGGCGAGAGCGCCTCCCGGCTGCTGGGCGCCTGGGCCCGCCCCCACCTGGCCGAACTCGTCGAGACGACCGGCGAGACCGCGAACATGGCGCTGCTCGACGGCGACGAGGCGGTGTACGTCGCACAGGTGCCCTCGCGGCACTCGATGCGGATGTTCACCGAGGTCGGACGGCGGGTGCTGCCGCACTCCACGGGCGTCGGCAAGGCGCTGCTGGCGCAGGTCCCGCCGGAGCGGGCCCGGGCGCTGCTGGCCCGGACCGGGATGCCGGCGGCGACCGAGCACACCATCACCGACCCGGACGTCCTCCTGGCCGAGCTCGAACGGGTCCGGGAGCGCGGCTACGCCGTGGACGACAACGAGCAGGAGGCCGGGGTGCGCTGCCTCGCGGTCGCCGTGCCCGGCGCTCCGACCGCCGCGGCCATCTCGATCTCCGGCCCGGCCGCGCGGGTGACCGAGGCGGCCACCGACAGGATCGTGCCGGTCCTGCACGACGTGGCACGGCGGTTGGCGCGGGCCCTGACCACCTGAGCCGCCGTCAGCGGGCGTGCGGGCGTGCGGGCGTGCGGGCGCGAGGAGCTGGGGCCACCGGGGGCTGGAGACAATCTCCCGGCGTCAGCGGCGCGCCGGGCGTGGGCGAGGCCGGGACGCGGCAGCGGGCACGGGCCGCCCGAACCCGGCGGGCACGGCCACGAGAGCGGCCGCCCGAGCCGGCGTCAGCGGGCGCGGCCCCCGACCGGCCAGGTACGCGCGGGGCCGCCACCGGCCGGCAAGGGGCCGTCCAACGGTCCACGGCCGAACGGGCGGCGGGCAGCGGGCAACGGGCGAGGGCGCCCCCGCGCTCAGGGGCAGGGCGGGGCGAGCGTCTCGACGGCCTCGCGCAGCGCGTCGAGCGGAGCGGTGAGCGCGCTCACCGAGCCGACCGCGGCCACCACGAGAAGTAAGGAGTGGCGCATCCGCTCGGAGTCCGCCGGATCGGGCGCCCGGTCCGCGGCGGCCGCGCGGGCCAGCGCGCCGAGCCCGTCCTCGGCGACCGACCGGTCCGGCAGCGCCCGCCGGTAGGCGGCCAGTTCCCGGCGCATACGGTCCACCGCGTCCGCCAGTCCGGTACCCGGCCCGCCGCCGACCGTGCCGCCGCGCCCGTCGTCGAGCACGCGTGTCTCCCCCACCACCACGTATGACCCACCCTCGCGTCGGTACCGCACCCGGACGCGGCGGTGCGCCGGCGCGCCCCGGGGCGGATCAGTTAACGCGAACCGACCACCGTCGCGCCACTCCGTTGTCGAAATTCGCGCTGATTCCGGTGCCCGGCGCGGAGCGCTCGCCCACCTCGTGCCACACCGTGACGTCGAACACCGCGGCGGCGTGCGGGACCTGACGCAGCGGAAGCTGACGGAACGTCACCAGCGCGGTCAGCGTGCCGTCGACGGACCGCACGCACAGCCGGGAGCCCTCGCCGAGCGAGGCGGCGTCGACGGCGTCCACCCCGGCCGCGACCGCCGACCGGCAGGTGTCGACGGTCATCGGGCTGTCCGGGCCGACCACGGCGAGGGTGTCGCGGGTGCGGTCCACGGTGAACGCGGAGGCGTCCCCGGTGAGCCCGAAGTCGCCGCTGTTGGTGCCGGAGCCGACGGCCGGCGGGTCGGTGCGCAGTGACAGCCCGTCACCGGCGGGCAGCTCCATCTGCTGGTAGACCAGGGCGGCCCCGGGCGGCGACCCGGTGGCGTCGCCGCCCGGCGGCGGTGACGTGGGCGAGGGGGCCGTCGGTGCGGACTGCCCCGGCGCGGGTGTCTGCCGGGAGGGCGCCGACCCCGAGGGCGACTGCTGCGGCGCCCCGGCCTCCGGCGGCCGGGCGCCTACGGCCGAACGGTTGCCGCTGCTGGAGGAGAGCGCGACCGCGGCGGTGGCCACGACCGCGACCCCGGCGACGGCGGCCACCACGCCGACCGCCTTGCGCCGCCTGCGCGGCAGGGGCAGCGGCACATGGACGTAGGGGGCGCGCGGCCATTGCTGGGGGTGCCACAGGTAGCCGCCGTGCGGCGCGGCGGACGGCGGCGCGGGGGCCGCCGGGGCGGGCGGCGCGGGTGCGTGGAGCTGCGCGGGGGCCGCCGCGGCCGGCGCGGGCGCGTCCTGCGGCGGCGGGCCGGCGGGCGCCGGGGCAGCGCCTTCGGGCCGGGCGTCGGGCCCGGCGTCGGGCGCGGGCGGCCGCGCGGGCTCCGGCGGGCGGGGCGGCGCCGCGGGCGCGGCCGGGGACGGCGGCGCGGCCCGGGGCGGGGCGAAGTGCGGCGGGGGTATCGCCGGGAGGATCGCGGCGAGGAGGGGTGCCGGCAGCCAGGAGACCGGGCGGGACTCGGGCGCGGCCTGCGCGCACATCGTGGTGATCTGGGCCAGGGAGGGCCGCAGCGCGGGGTCCTTGATGAGGCAGCGGGTGACGATCTCCCGCAACTGGCCCGGGAGTTCGTTGAGATCGGGCTCCGCGTGCTGCACCCGGGAGCCGTCGCCGAAGGGCGCGGCGCCGATCGAGGCGTACGCCGCTATCTGCCCGAGCGCGAAGACGTCGGTGGCGGGCCGGGCCGGCTTGCCCGCGGCCTGCTCGGGCGAGCGGAAGGCGGTCGCCTCGCCGACCGCGTCCGTGCCGGGCTCCCCTCCGGACGCCGCTCCGGGCGCCGCTCCGGACTCCTCACCGGCGTCCGCCGCGGCGCCGCCGGCATCGGCGGCTCCCACGGTTCCGGCCCCCGGTGCGCCGTCCGCGCCGGCCCCCGTCCCCGTCCCGGCCGCCGCGTCACCGCCCGCGTCCTCGGCTCCACCCGCGGCAGACGCCCCACCCGCGGCCGCCTCACCGGCGGCGGTCCCGGGGCCCGCCGCCTCCGCGACCCAGGCCAGCCCGTGTCCCTTCACCCGGGGGCCGTCGCCCGCGAGCAGCACGTGCGCGGGGCGCAGTCCGCCGTGCACCACCCCCGCGTGGTGCATCGCCTGGAGCCCTTCGGCGAGCGCGGCGACCAGCCGGAGCACCACCCCGGTGGGCAGCGGCCCGGCGACCTCCACCGCCGCGCGCAGCGAGAGCGACGGCACGTAGCCGGAGGCGATCCAGTACCGGTCCCCCTCGCGCCCGCTGCCGACCACCGGCACCGCGCGGGGACCGGGCACCCGGGCCGCGGCCTGCGCGTCGTGGTGGAAGCGGGCGGCGAAGCCGTCGGCGGCGGTGAGGCCGGGCCTGATCACGGTGAGCGCGACGGGCTGCCCGCCCGGGTCGTACGCGAGGTAGGTGACGCCGGCGGCGCCCGGTCCGTCCGCGCCGAGGCGCGCGCTGATCCGGTGCCCCGAGACGGCCGCCGGGTCGTCGTCGAGGAGCGGAGCGAAGACCGGTCCGCGGACGTCCGGCCCGAGGTCCTGACCGAAGTCCGGACCGCTGTGCGCTGGCCCCATCAGTCCCCCCAGTCCCCGTCTCTCGCCTGGCAACCGCCCCACCCGCAACAGGGCCAGACGATACCGGAACACGCCGCGCCGACGGCGCCCTGTTCCACTGCCGTGACACGCGCGGTATGCAGGACGGATGGACTCACACGGCGAGGTGGCCGGGCTGCTGCTGGCGGCCGGCGGGGGGCGGCGGCTCGGCGGCCGTCCCAAGGCGCTGCTGGGCCACCGGGGCCGGCCGCTGGTGGAGCACGCGGTCGCGGTGCTGCGGGCGGGCGGCTGCGGCCCGGTGCACGTGGTGCTGGGCGCGGCGGCGGACGAGGTGCGCGAGCGCGCCGACCTGGCCGGCTGCGTGCTGGTGGACAACCCGCACTGGTCCGACGGGATGGGCTCCTCGCTGCGCGCGGGGCTCGCCTCGCTGGCCGCCGCGGCGAGGGAGCGGGCGGCGGCGCGGGAGGAGGGGCCGGCCGCGGCGGTGGTCGCGCTGGTGGACCAGCCGGGGATTCCGGGCGCGGCCGTGGCGCGGGTGGTCGCGGCGGCCCGGGCGGCCGACGACCTGCCGTCCGCGCTGGTGTCGGCGGTGTACGGGGGGCGCCGGGCGCACCCGGTGCTGTTCGGCGCGAGCCGCTGGGCGGGGGTGGCGGGAAGCGCGGGCGGCGACCGCGGGGCGCGGACGTACCTGCGCGAGCACGCCGGGCAGACCGTGCTCGTGGAGTGCGGGGACGTCGGCGACCCCGCCGACATCGACACTCCGGACGACCTGCGCCTCCTCGGTTGAGCGGCGGACCCGGCGCCGCGTCCGGGCCGTGCCGGTCTCCCGGCCCGGCCTCTCCCGCCCGTCTCCCGTACCTGTCCGCCCCGCCGCCCCGCCGCCCGGTGCGTCCCCCGTACGCCGTGCCACAAAACGTTGAACTTCCGCACAGCGAAAACTATGCTCCACTGTGCAGAAGCGAGCGCGCCGCGGCGCGTCCCGGCACCCCGTGCCGCCCCTGCCCTACGGAGGAGTGACCCCCATGTCAGCAAGCGCGCCGTCCCCGGCCGTCGTCTCCGCGGCCGCCGGACCCGTACCCCGCTCGGAGGAGGTGCTGACCCCCGAGGCGCTCACCTTCCTCGCCGCGCTCCACCGCCGCTTCGCCGCCCGCCGCGACGAGCTGCTCGCGCTGCGCAAGGAGCGCCGCGCCGAGATCGCCCGCACCGCCGCCCTCGACTTCCTGCCGGAGACCGCGCACGTGCGCGACGGCGACTGGCGGGTGGCGGACGCCCCGGCCGCGTTGCAGGACCGCCGGGTGGAGATCACCGGGCCGACCGACCGCAAGATGACGGTCAACGCGCTCAACTCCGGCGCCCGGATCTGGCTCGCCGACTTCGAGGACGCCTCGGCCCCCACCTGGCACAACGTCGTCACCGGCCAGGTCAACCTGATCGACGCCTACGAGCGGCGGATCGACTTCACCTCGCCCGAGGGCAAGAGCTACGCCCTCAAGGACGCGGCCGAGCTGGCCACCGTGGTGGTGCGCCCGCGCGGCTGGCACCTCGACGAGCGGCACCTGACCGTCGACGGCGAGCCGGTCGCCGGCGGCCTCGTCGACTTCGGCCTGTACTTCTTCCACAACGCCCGGCGGCTGATCGACCTCGGCAAGGGACCGTACTTCTACCTGCCGAAGACCGAGTCGCACCTGGAGGCCCGGCTGTGGAACGAGGTGTTCGTCTTCGCCCAGGAGTACACCGGCATCCCGCGCGGCACGATCCGCGCCACCGTGCTGATCGAGACGATCACCGCCGCGTACGAGATGGAGGAGATCCTCTACGAGCTGCGCGAGCACGCCTCCGGGCTCAACGCGGGCCGCTGGGACTACCTGTTCTCGATCGTGAAGAACTTCCGGGACGGCGGCGAGCGGTTCGTGCTGCCGGACCGCAACGCGGTGACGATGACGGCGCCGTTCATGCGCGCCTACACCGAACTGCTGGTGCGCACCTGCCACAAGCGCGGCGCGCACGCGATCGGCGGCATGGCGGCCTTCATCCCCTCCCGGCGCGACCCCGAGGTCAACACGGTGGCCTTCGCGAAGGTCAAGGCGGACAAGGACCGCGAGGCCGCCGACGGCTTCGACGGCTCCTGGGTGGCCCACCCCGACCTGGTGCCGATCGCCCGCGCCTCCTTCGACGCGGTGCTCGGCGACCGCCCGCACCAGAAGGACCGGCTGCGTGAGGACGTGCACGTCACCGCCGCCGAGCTGATCGACATCGCCTCGCTCGACGCCCGCCCCACCTACGAGGGCCTGCGCAACGCGGTGCAGGTCGGCATCCGCTACATCGAGGCGTGGCTGCGCGGCTCCGGCGCGGTGGCGATCTTCAACCTGATGGAGGACGCGGCCACCGCGGAGATCTCCCGCTCGCAGATCTGGCAGTGGACCCACGCCGGGATCGTCTTCGAGGGCGGCGAGAAGGCCACCGCGGAGCTGGCCCGCCAGGTCGCCGCCGACGAACTCCTCGCGATCCGGGACGAGATCGGCGAGGACGCCTTCGCCGCCGGGAAGTGGGCCGAGGCGCACGACCTGCTGATCCGCACCGCCCTCGACACGGACTACGTCGACTTCCTCACCCTGCCCGCCTACCAGCGGCTGGCGGGGTGAGCAGGTGACGGACCTGCGGGTACGCGACGCGAAGGCCGCGGACTGGCCGCTGATCTGGCCGTTCCTGCACCGGATCTGCGCCGAGGGCGAGACGTTCGGCTACCCGGTGGACATCCCCGAGGAGTCGGCGCGCACCGCTTGGATGCTGGCGCCGCCCGGCCGCACCGTCGTGGCCGCCGACTCCTCCGGCGCCGTCCTGGGGACTGCGAAGATGAACCCCAACCAGATGGGCAACGCGGCCCACGTCGCCAGCGCGAGCTTCATGGTGGACCCCGGGCACGCCGGGCGGGGCGTGGGGCGGGCGCTGTGCGAGGAGGCGCTGCGCTGGGCGGGCGCGGCCGGCTACCGCGGGATGCAGTTCAACGCGGTGGTCGCGTCCAACACCCCCGCGGTGCGGCTCTACCGGTCGCTGGGCTTCGAGGTGATCGGCACCGTGCCGGAGGGCTTCCGGCACCCGCGGCTGGGCTACGTGGGGCTGCACGTCATGTACCGGCGGCTGTAGGCGCCGGGGCGGCGCGAGCCGGAGTGCCGCGGGCCGGGCGGCTCAGGTCAGGCCCGCGATCCGGGCGAGGCGGCGGGCCTCGTCGCGGGTGAGGCGCGCGATCCCCTCCTCGTCGACGCGGGTGAGGCGGCCGTCCTCCACCACGGCGGTCCCGCCCACCAGCGACAGGGTGACCGGCGCCGCGGCGCCCAGGACCAGCGCCGCGACCGGGTCGGCGATCGACGCGTGCCCGATCCCGTCGAGCTTCCACAGCACCAGGTCCGCGAGCTTGCCCGGCTCCAGGGAGCCGATCTCCGCCTCGCGGCCCAGCACGCGGGCGCCGCCGTACGTGCCCAGGCGCAGCGCCTGCCGGGCGGTGAGCGCCTTCTCGCCTCCGCGCAGCCGGTTGATCAGCAGCGCGTTGCGCAGCTCGGTGTGCAGTTCGCCGGACTCGTTGGAGGCGGTGCCGTCCACCCCGAGGCCGACCGGGACGCCGGCGGCGAGCATCTCCGGCACGCGCGCGATCCCCGCGGCCAGGCGGGCGTTGGAGGACGGGCAGTGCGCGACACCGGTGCCGGTACGGGCGAAGGCGGCGACGTCGGCGTCGTTCATGTGCACGCAGTGCGCCATCCACACGTCGTCGCCCAGCCAGCCGGTGGACTCGAAGTAGTCCGTCGGGCCCATCCCGAACAGCTCGTGGCAGAACTTCTCCTCCTCCACGGTCTCGCTGCCGTGGGTGTGCAGCCGCACCCCCTTGCGGCGGGCCAGCTCCGCCGCCTCCCGCATCAGTGCGGTGGACACGGAGAAGGGCGAGCAGGGCGCGGCGGCGATCTGGAGCATCGAGCCGAAGGAGGCGTCGTGGTGGGTGTCGATCGCGGCCTCGGTGGCCAGCAGCGCCTCCTCCAGGCCCTCCACCGCGAAGTCCGGCGGCAGCCCGCCGTCGGACTTCCCGCGGTCCATCGAGCCGCGGGCGGCGGTGAAGCGCACGCCGACCTCGGCGGCGGCCCGGATCTCGGCGCCGAGCAGGTCGCCGGTGCCGCGCGGGAAGACGTAGTGGTGGTCCATGGCGGTGGTGACCCCGCCGCGGACCATCATCGCCAGTGACCCCGACGCGGCGGCGTGCACCATGGTCTCGTCGATCCGGGCCCAGGTCGGGTACAGCTCGACCAGCCAGTCGAAGAGGTTGCTGTCCTGGGCCAGGCCGCGGGTGAGCCACTGGTAGAAGTGGTGGTGGGTGTTGACCAGGCCGGGGGTGGCCAGGTGCCCGGTGCCGTCGATCCGGCGGACGACGTCCGCGAGGCCGGCGGGCGCGGGCCCCGCGCCGACCGCCTCGATGGTGCGGCCGGCCACCACCACGTGCCCGGTGGCGTACTCGGTGCCGGCGGCGTCCACGGTGGCGACGGCGCAGTTCTCGATCACGGTGCGCGGGCCGGGTCCCCCCGGCCGCCCGCCGTCCGGTGCCGCGCCGGTAGGGGTCTGCTCTGCCATGCCGTCCGCCCTCTCAGTCCGTCACCGGGATCGCGGCCTCGGCGCCCTCCCGCAGCACCGTGCCCTCGATGAGGCCGTACGGGCGGTCGGCGGCGTAGTACACCTCGTTGTCGTTCTCCAGGCCGAACGGTGCGAGGTCGACCAGGAAGTGGTGCCGGTTCGGCAGCGACAGGCGTATCTCGTCCACACCGGGGGTCTGCTCGATGACGCGGGCGCCCATGGCGTAGAGGGTCTGCTGGAGGGAGAAGGAGTAGGTCCCGGCGAAGGCGTCCAGCAGGTGGCCGCGGACGCGCGCGTACTCCTCCTCCCAGGCGGGCGGCGACTGGTCGTCGCTGTTCCAGGCGAACCGCCAGCGTGCGGCGACCTCGGTGGCGAGGATGCGGTCGCGGGTCTCCTCCAGGGTGGTGTACTCGTCCCTGGCGAAGCCCCAGAACTCGGAGTCGGTCGAGTTGAGCACCACCAGGTCCTTCAGCCCGGAGACCACCTGCCAGCGCGTGCCGTCGTAGCCGACCTCGGTGGTGCGGGTCTCGCGGGCGTCGCGGACGAAGGAGTGGCCGCCCTCCCGGGGTCCGATCCGGTCCCAGGCGTACTCCTCGACGCGGACGCGGGCGCGGTGGATCGCCTCCTGGCGGGTGACGAAGTGCCGGGCCAGGTGGATCGCGAACGCCTCCGCGGACTGCACGCCGTGCTTCTGCGCGAAGGCGTAGACGGTGTTCTTGGTGGCGTCGGTGGTCAGCACGTTGGCGTTGGAGCCGGACAGGTGGACGTCGTCCATCGCGCCGGACAGCGACACCGACACGTTGAGGTCCTTCAGGTGGTGGGTCGCGCCGTCGCGTACCACCCGGACCACCCGGACCTCGGCCTTGCCGTACTGGTTCTGCCCGAGCCGGGCGACGCGGGCGGGACTGGTGTGCGCGGTCATGGTGCTAGCTCCCTCGGTATACGGAGTAGCCGAACGGGCTGAGGAGCAGGGGGACGTGGTAGTGCTCGCCGGGCACGACCGTGAACACGGTCGCCACCTCGGGGAAGAACACGCCGCCGCGGGGGTCGTCCTGCCGCGCCCCCGGCCGGGACCCGGCCTGCCGGCCGAGGTAGGGCTCCACGGCGAAGCGGAGCCGCGCCTGCGTGGCGTGCCGGGGCAGCGCGGGCAGGTCCCGGCACCGGCCGTCCGCGTCGGTGGCCGACGCGCCGTGCTCCTGCCAGGGCGCGTCGGGCCCGGTCCTGACCGCCAGTTCGACGCCGACGCCGGCCGCCGGATGCCCGGCGCCGGTGTCGAGGACGTGGGTGGACACCGAGACGGCGCGCACGGGGGCGGCCTGTTCCTGGTCGGTCCGGGGCCGCGGGTCCTGCGGCGCTGCCGTCATGCGGGGTCCTCCTCGGTGCGGCGGGCCAGCCTGATCCGGTTGATCCTTCCCAGCTCGGCCCGGACGATCTCGCGCTCGTCGGCCGCGCTGTTGCCGATCCGCTCCTTCAGCGCGGCCAGCATCTGGGCGCCGGTACGGCCGGTGGCGCAGATCAGGAAGACGTGGCCGTGCGCCTCCTGGTAGGCGAGGTTCAGCCGGAGGAGTTCGTCCCGCTCGGCGTCGCCGACCCCGCGCTGCTCGCGTGCCGACGTCGGGTCGCCCGGGGTGGGGCGGCCGATCGGCGGGTGGCCGGAGACCGCCTCGCGCAGGTCGGCGGCGGTCAGCGCCGCCATCGCCGCGTCGCTCGCCGCGAGCAGGTCCGCCAGCCGGTGGTACGGCCGCCCGGCCGCGACCGCCGCGCCCCACACCCGGCTGGCGCACACGTCGTGCAGCAGCTCGGCGGCGGCACGCCCGTCGGCCGCGTTGAACCGGGCCAGGCCCGGCGAAGCGCTGGATGTCACCCCCGCAAGCTACGAGCCGCCGCGCGCGGGCGTCAACAGTTTGTTGAAAACTCCGGGCTCCGCGAACGGCCGCCGCCGTGCGCTCACTTCACCTCGCGGGCCGCGTTCTCCCTGTTCAGGTAGTTGTAGACGGTGAAGCGGCTGACCCCCAGGGCCGACGCCACGGTCTCCACCCCGTGCCGCAGCACGAACGCGCCGCGCTCCTCCAGGACCCGGACCACGGCCTGCTTCTCCCTGCGGCCCAGTTCGTGGAGCGGGCCGTGCCGGCGCCGGAGGTCGGCGAGCAGGTGGTCGAGGGAGTCGGCCAGGTGCGGCAGGCGCACGGCGACGGCCGGCTCGCCCTCCCAGCTCAGCACCACGTCGTCGCCCTCCGCCTCGCCCGGCGGCAGCACCCGCCCGCCCATCGCGTCCACCAGGGGCCGCACCGCGGCGACGAAGGCGGACCTGCGCTCCTGGTCGCTCACCGCGCCTCCTCGCCCAGCACGCTGACCTGGAGCGAGACGCGGGTGGCGCCGACCGCCGTGGTGCGCCGCAGCAGCTCGCCGACCGCCGCGATCACCGCCTCCAGGTCGCCCTCGGCGCTGTTGCCGAACGGGCCGACGTCGACGGCCTCCAGCGTCCCGTCCCGCAGCACCTCGCGCGCCTCCATCGCGTGCGCGGGCGGCTCCTGGAGGTCGAACGGCTCGGTGGTGAACTCCAGCCTCATTCTCACGACTGCCCCCACGGTGACTTGCGGCTTCGCGGGCCCTCCACCGCGGAGGCGGCCCGCAGGCGACCTTAACCCCGCCGGAGCCGGCCGGTACGCGCACGGCGCCGCCCCGGATACTCCATACGCTCACTGCTTGCGGCGGAACGGTCACACCGGCGCCGAGTTCCTGCACTATGGGTGCACGACGCCCCGGCCCGAAACCGCCGGGGCCGGACGGGAGTTGCGAGCGATGGCTGAGAGCGTGCCGGTGCGCTGCCCCGCCTGCGGGCGGGAGCGCGGCTACACCGCCCCGACGTTTCCGTGCGCCTGCGGCAACCCGCTCGCCGCTGCGGTCCTGCCCGGCGGCCAGCCCGTGCAGGTGCTGCACCGCTCCTGGGACGACTCCTGGGTCCGGCTGCGCTGCCCGGAGTGCGGGCGCTCGGACCAGTGGCCGCAGCCGGAGTTCGACTGCGTGTGCGGCGCGCTGGTACGGCTGCCGGTCGCGGGCGGCGCGGCCGAGCCGGGGCGGGCCACGGCGCCGGCGCCCCACGAGGGGGCGCCCGAGCCGGCCGGGCAGGTCCCGCCTCCACCCACCCGCCGGCCGCCGTTCCGCCCGGTCACGATCCGCACCGCCCGGGACGCGCTGAGCGCCGCCGCCCACTACCTGAAGTGGCTCGGCTTCGGGAACGTCCGGCTGGCCGGCGACCGTACCGCCAGCGGCATCGACCTGCGCGGGGACGACCTGGTCGCCCAGGTGGACCCGACCACGCTGCCCACCCCGCTGCGGGACGTCGAGTGCCTGTGGCTCAACTGCCTCAACGAGGACGCCACCGGCGCGTTCTTCTCACTGGCCGGGTACGCCCACGACGCGCGGCTGCGGGCCGACCAGCTCGCGGTGCCGCTGTTCGTCCTGGACCTGACGGGCACGCCGCAGCCGGTCAACGAGGCCGCCGACCGGCTCGCCCGGCGGTGCTGAGCGCGGCGCGGCACCCGCTCCCCGCACGGTCGGCGCCGACCGGTCCGGCCGCCGTCAGCCCCGCGCGCCGAACCCCTCGCGCAGCTCGATCTTGCGCACCTTGCCGCTGACCGTCATCGGGAAGGCGTCCAGGACGCGCAGGTGGCGCGGCACCTTGTAGTGCGCGAGCCGGCCGGCGCAGAAGTCGGCGACCTCGGCGAGGGTGGGCGGGTCGGCCGGGTCGCGCGGTATCACGCAGGCGAGGACCTCCTCGCCGAAGTGCTCGTCGGGCACCCCGACCACCTGCACGTCGGAGACCTTCGGGTGGGTGTAGAGGAACTCCTCGACCTCGCGCGGGTAGACGTTCTCGCCGCCGCGGATGATCACGTCCTTGATCCGGCCCACCACGGCGACGTAGCCGTCCTCGCGCATCACCGCGAGGTCGCCGGTGTGCATCCAGCGCCCGTCGTCCACGGCCTCCGCGGTGCGCTGCGGCTCGTCCCAGTAGCCGAGCATCACCGAGTAGCCCCGGGTGCACAGCTCACCCGGGGTGCCGCGGGGAACGGTGACGCCCGAGGTAGGGTCCACGACCTTCACCTCCAGGTGCGGCAGGACCCGGCCCACGGTCTCGGTACGGTGCTCCAGGTCGTCGTCCCGGCGGGTCTGGGTGGACACCGGCGAGGTCTCGGTCATGCCGTAGCAGATCGACACCTCGGCCATGTGCATCTCCGACATCACCCGCTTCATCACCTCGGTGGGGCACGGCGAGCCGGCCATGATCCCGGTGCGCAGCGAGCTGAGGTCGTAGGAGGCGAAGTCGGGCAGGCCCAGCTCGGCGATGAACATGGTGGGCACGCCGTAGAGCGAGGTGCAGCGCTCCTGCTCCACCGCGCGCAGCGTGGCGGCCGGGTCGAACGAGGGCGCCGGGATGACGATGCAGGCGGCGTGCGAGGTGATGCCGAGGTTGCCCATCACCATGCCGAAGCAGTGGTAGAAGGGCACCGGCAGGCAGACCCGGTCCTGCTCGGTGTAGCCGACCGTGCCGCCCACGAAGTAGCCGTTGTTGAGGATGTTGTGGTGCGAGAGGGTGGCGCCCTTGGGGAAGCCGGTGGTGCCGGAGGTGTACTGGATGTTGACCGGTTCGTCGCAGCTCAGCGACGCCTCCTGGACGGCGAGGTAGTCGGCGGGCAGGTCGGCGCCCGCCGCCATCAGCGCGTCCCACTCCGGGTCGCCGATGTGCACCACCTCGCGCAGCCGCGGGCAGTCGCCGCGGACCTCGGCGGCCATCGCGCGGTAGTCGCTGGTGCGGTACTCGGTCGAGGCGACCAGCACCTCGATGCCGGACTGCTTGAGCACGAACGCCAGCTCGTGCAGCCGGTAGGCGGGGTTGATGTTCACCATGATCGCGCCGAGCCGGGCGGTGGCGTACTGGACCAGCACCCACTCCGGGCAGTTGACCGCCCAGATGCCGACCCGGTCGCCCTTGCGCACCCCGTGGGCGGCCAGTCCGCGGGCCAGCGCGTCGACGTCGGCGCCGAACTCGCGGTACGTCCAGCGCCGTCCGCCGGCGACGTCCACCAGCGCGTCGCGGTCGGCGTGCGCGGCCAGCGCCCGGTCGAGGTTGCGCCCTATCGTGTCGCCGAGCAGCGGGGTGCCGCCGGTGCCGTGCGCGTAGGACGGTTCGGCCGGCGCGGTGCCGGTGACCGTCCCGGTCGTGTCGGTGTCGCTCACCGGTAGTCCTCCTCGCGGTACTCGTGGCTGCCGTCGCGCGCGGTCGCCTCGCGCAGCTCGATCCGGCGGATCTTGCCGGAGACGGTCTTGGGCAGCTCGGCGAACTCCAGCCGCCGCAGCCGCTTGTAGGGGGCGAGCACCGCGCGGGAGTGCGCGAAGATCGCCTTGGCGGTCTCCCCGTCCGGCTCCCAGCCGGCCGCGAGCACGACGTACGCCTTCGGCACCGACAGCCGCAGCTCGTCCGGCGCGGGCACCACGGCGGCCTCGGCCACCGCCTCGTGCTCCAGCAGCGCGCTCTCCAGCTCGAACGGCGAGATCTTGTAGTCGGAGGACTTGAAGACGTCGTCGCTGCGGCCGACGTACGTGATGTAGCCGTCCGCGTCCCGGTGGCCGATGTCGCCGGTGTGGTAGTAGCCGCCGGCCATCGCCTCGGCGGTGCGCTCCGGGTCGCCGGCGTACCCGGTCATCAGGCCGACCGGGCGGCGGGACAGGTCGAGGCAGATCTCGCCGTCGTCACCGGGCTCGCCGGTCTGCGGGTCCACCAGGGCGACGGTGTAGCCGGGGGTGGGCCGGCCCATCGAGCCGGCCTTGACCAGCTCACCGGGCGGGTTGGCGACCTGCACGGCGGTCTCGGTCTGCCCGAAGCCGTCGCGGATCAGCACCCCCCACAGCCGGCGGACGTGCTCGATCACCTCGGGGTTGAGCGGTTCGCCGGCCGCGACGGCCTCGCGCGGCGGGTGGGCCAGGGCCCGCAGGTCGGCCTGGATGAGCATCCGCCACACCGTGGGCGGCGC
This sequence comes from Streptomyces sp. SN-593, assembly GCF_016756395.1. Taxonomy (NCBI): domain Bacteria; kingdom Bacillati; phylum Actinomycetota; class Actinomycetes; order Kitasatosporales; family Streptomycetaceae; genus Actinacidiphila; species Actinacidiphila reveromycinica. The sequence goes on along the minus strand of NZ_AP018365.1, from coordinate 6,790,000 downwards.
GCAGAAGCTGGTCACCCCGGCCCGGTCCATCTCCGCCATCAGCCGGGCCGGGTCGAACCGGGTGTAGCTGTGCACGAAGACCGTCGCCTCCGCGTTCCACGGCGCGAACAGGCTGGACCAGGCGTGCTTGGCCCAGCCCGGCGAGGAGATGTTCAGGTGGACGTCGCCCGGGCGCAGCCCGATCCAGTACATGGTGGCCAGGTGGCCGGCCGGGTACGACAGGTGGGTGTGCTCGACCAGTTTGGGCCGGGCGGTGGTGCCGGAGGTGAAGTACAGCATCAGCGGGTCGTCGCCGCGGGTCGGCCCGTCGGGCACGAAGTGCGGGTCGGCGGTGTACGCGTCCTCGTACGCCCGCCACGGCGCGGGGGCGCCGCCGACCGCGATCCGGGTGTAGTCGCCGGGCACCTCGGCGAACTTCGGGACGTCGGCGGCGCGCACCACCACGTGCCGGGCCCGGCCGCGGTCGATCCGGTCGCGCAGGTCGGCCGGGCCGAGCAGCGGGGTGGCCGGGATGGCCACCGCCCGCAGCTTCATCAGCGCGAGCGCGGTCTCCCACTGCTCGGTCTGGTTGCCGAGCATGAGCAGCACCCGGTCGCCGGCGCGCACGCCGAGGCCGCGCAGCCAGTTCGCGACGCGGTCGGTGCGGGCGGACATCTCCCGGAAGGTGGTGCGCGCCTGGCTGCCGTCCTCCTCGACGATCCACAGCGCGGGCCGGTCGGCGCGCTCGGGGTCCGCGGCGATCACGTCGAACCAGTCCAGCGCCCAGTTGAACCGCTCGGGGCGCGGCCAGGCGAAGCCGTCGTAGGCTGCCCGGTAGTCCTCACGGTGCCGCAGCAGGAAGTCCCGGGCCTCCCGGAAGGTCCCGGTCGCGTCCGATGCCGCCATGTGTCCTCCTCGTCGACGGACCCCTGAGTAGCATCGTCCGGGAGTGACGTGGGTCTCACTACCCCCGGAAGGGGGTGAGGGGGTGATGCGGGTGAACGGACGCGGCGAGTCGGTCGAGGTGCGCGCGGCGCTGTTGCGGATGCGCAGGTCGGGGCTGTTGCCGGTGTCGTTCGGCGGGTTGGTGGCGGGCGGCGGCGGGCTGCCGGTCGGCTACGGGGCGCGGCAGTTCCGGATCAGCGAGCTGGCGGGCACGGCCACCGAGGCACTGCGCGGCCTCGCGATCACCACCGGCAACGGTCTGGGCGGCAAGACGCTCGCGATGGGCCGCCCCTACGCCGTCACCGAGTACCGCGACTCCCGGGTGATCAGCCACGAGTACGACGCGGCGGTGGCGAGCGAGGGCCTGCGGTCGGTGCTCGCGGTGCCGGTCGTGGTGCAGCGGCGGGTGCGGGGGGTGCTCTACGGGGCGCTGCGGCAGCCCTTCGCGCTCGGCGACCGGCCGCTGAACGTGGCGCTGGACGCGGCGCGGGAGCTGGAGCAGGCGCTGGTGATAAGGGACGAGGCGCAGCGGCTGCTCTCCTTCGCTCAGGCTCCCCTGCCGGCGGACCCGCGGGCGTGGGAGGAAGTGCGCGAGGCGCACGCGGAGTTGCGGGCGCTGGCCGGTCAGGTGCCGGACGCGCGGCTGCGCGAGGAGCTGTTGAGCGCGTGCATCCGGCTGGCGGCGGCCGGCGCGCCGCCGCAGGCGCCGCGGACCGGTCCGGCGCCCGGCGCGCCGCAGCTCACGCCGCGCGAGCTCGACGTCCTCAGCTCCATCTCCTCCGGCGCGACCAATGCCGCCGCCGCGGCGCGGCTGCGGTTGCGGCCCGAGACGGTGAAGAGCTACCTGCGGTCGGCCATGCGGAAGTTGGGGGCGCACACCCGCCTGGAAGCGGTGGTCGCCGCCAGGCGCGCCGGCCTCCTGCCGTAGGGCGCCCCCGCACTCCGGGAGCCGGGCCGGTACGCAGTGGCGGAGGTTCCGGAAACCCGCGGGACGCGGCGCCCCGGGCGGCCTACGCTCACGCGGAAGCCCCCTGCCGTTGAATGGAGTTCGCCGTGTCGGTCGACCGTCTGCTCGGCTTCGCCGGAATCTCGCTGGTGCTGGTGCTGATACCCGGCCCCAGCGTGCTGTTCGTCCTCGGCCGGGCGCTGGCGCACGGCCGCCGCACCGCGCTGGGCAGCGTCGTGGGCAACGCGATCGGCGCGTACCTGCTGGCCGCGGCCGTCTCGTTGGGCCTCGGCGAGGTGATGGCCACCTCGGCCGCGGTCTTCACGACCGTGAAGCTCGTCGGCGCGGTCTACCTGGCCTTCCTGGGCGTGAAGGCGTGGCGCCACCGCGCGGACCTCTCGGCGGCGACCGCCGTGCCCGAGGCGGAGGAGGGTGCGGCCGCTCCGACGGGGGCCGTGCGGCCGCGGCGGGTCCGCAGTGACGCACGCACCCTGTGGGACGGCTTCGTCGTGGGCGTGACGAACCCGAAGACCTGCATCTTCTTCGCCGCGGTGCTCCCCCAGTTCGTGGACCGCGACGCGGGCGGGGTGCACCGGCAGATGCTGCTGCTCGGCCTGGTGTTCACGGTGCTCGCCCTGGTCTGCGACAGCGCGTGGGCGCTGACCGCGTCGGCGGCCCGTGCCTGGTTCGCCCGCTCGCCGCGGCGCATGGCGGCCATCGGCGGCACCGGCGGCCTGGCGATGATCGGGCTGGGCGTGGTGGTCGCGGTGACCGGTCGCGCGGACTCCTGAGCGGCGGTCCGGTCGGCGGCCGGAGCCCCGGCGGAGGCGGCGCACAGCACGCTGACAGGAAGACGCCGGCGGCCCGGGCCCGGGTTGACCCCCTTTGCTGTGAGCAGTCGCACACCACCGAGGCCAACGAAACGTTTGCGTTTCGATATGCCGAGTCGTACGGTCGATCGAGTAAGCCGGAGTACGAAACCGTTTCGTTCTTCCTGGCGGTTCGCCGCCCGTCCCACTCCCACCCCGTCCCACTTCCAGGAGTCACACCCATGTCGACTCAGTCCGCATCCGGCGTGAACGTCGGCGATTCGGCACCGGGCCGCCCGGTCGCGCTGGACAAGCAGGCTCCGGAGGAGCATCCGTCCCACCGCTGGTGGATCCTCACGGTGATCGCGATAGCGCAGCTCATGGTCGTCCTCGACGCCACGGTTGTGAACATCGCCCTTCCCTCCGCCCAGGAAGCGCTCGGCTTCAGCGACGGCAACCGGCAGTGGATCGTCACCGCCTACTCGCTCGCCTTCGGCAGCCTGCTGCTGCTCGGCGGGCGGCTGGCCGACCTGATCGGCCGGAAGGTCGTCTTCCTGACCGGCGTCGTCGGCTTCGCCGTCGCCTCCGCGCTGGCCGGCGCCGCCCCGAACTTCGGGATCCTGGTCAGCGGCCGCGCCCTCCAGGGCCTGTTCGCCGCGATGCTCGCGCCGGCCGCGCTGTCCCTGCTGAACACCACGTTCACCGACGCCAAGGAGCGCGCCAAGGCGTTCGGCATCTACGGCGCCATCGCCGGCGCCGGCGGCGGCATCGGCCTGCTGCTCGGCGGTGTGCTCACCGAGCACCTGAGCTGGCGCTGGACGCTCTACGTCAACCTGATCTTCGCCGTCATCGCCTTCCTCGGCGGCATGGCGCTGCTCCGCAAGGGCGCCCCGGCCGACCGGCCGCGGCTGGACGTGCCCGGCACGATCCTGGTCACCGCCGGCCTGTTCAGCATCGTCTACGGCTTCTCCAACGCCGACAGCCACCACTGGGGCTCCCCGCTGACCTGGGGCTTCCTGGTCCTCGGCGTGGTGCTGGTGGCGGCCTTCGGCTGGTCCCAGGCGCGTGTCGCGCACCCGCTGCTGCCGCTGCGCGTGCTGCTCGACCGCAACCGCGGCGCGTCCTTCGCAATCCTCGGGATCTCCGGCATCGGCATGTTCGGCGTCTTCCTGTTCCTCACCTACTACCTCCAGCTCTCGCTGTCCTACAACCCGGTGAAGACCGGCCTGGCCTTCCTGCCGATGATCGGCGCGCTCATGGTCGCCGCGCAGCTCGCGACGAACAACCTGCTGCCGAAGTTCGGACCCCGTCCGATCGTCCCGGTGGGCATGGCGCTGGCCGCCGTCGGCATGGCCTGGCTGACCCGGCTGGACCTCGGCAGCTCCTACGCGCCCGACGTGCTGCCCCCGCTGGTCGTGATCGGCTTCGGCCTCGGCCTGGTGATGCCGACCGTGATGAGCGTGGCCACCGCCGGCGTGCACGCCGACGACGCGGGTGTCGCCTCCGCGGCGGTCAACACCCTCCAGCAGGTGGGCGGTTCGATCGGCACCGCGCTGCTGAACACGCTGGCCGCCAGCGCCGCGACCAGCTACATCACGCACCACGCGACCAGCAACCCGCCCGCCAAGCTGGTGGTCGCCCACGCGCAGCTGCACAGCTACGCGACGGCCTACTGGTGGTCCGCGGCGTTCTTCGCCGTCGGCACCGTGCTCGCCGCGGTAATGTTCCGCAGCGGCCGCCCGGAGCTGTCGGGCGAGGGCGAGCCGCAAGCCGTGCACATGTAGGCAGGGCACCCCGACCCCCCGGCGCGAACCGAGCGGAAGCAGCCGGGGCACCGGGGGGCTGGCCACCGGGTCATCGTGGGGACGGGACACCCGGCCGCCAAGCCCCCTGGACAACACCGCCGCCCCGTCGGTGCGTCACCCCCGTGCGCACCGGCGGGGCGGTGGCGCGTCGCGGGGCTCCGGCGCACGGACGCGTTCCGGCGCACGGACGGGTACGCGGACGGACGAGTACGGCCCCGCCCCGGCCTCACGAGGAGGCGGGGCGGGGCCGTGCGAGCGGTCCCGGCGTCCGGCGCTGAGCAGGCGCCCGCCACGTCCGGATTCCGGGGGGCTGCCACGTACGGGGTGTGACGGCACCACGGGTCCGGGGGACCGCTCGGCCGCGGATGCGAGCGGGCCATGCCCGCACTGCGGCCAGTCCACTTACGAGTCTTCACTCGCAACGGCGCCAGCCTATGAGCGGACGTTCACCACTGTCAAACACCTTGCGGCACCTGCCGTTTGGGGCGGCACGTTAGGCTGGGAAGGCCGCCGTGACCTGCCCGGCGGCCGGCCGGCCCGCCCGCCGCGGACGCCTCCCGGACAGCCGGGGCACGCGCCACGGGCGACCGCCGCGGCTCGCAACCGGGAGAGTGGATGCCGCGCACACCGCCGCATGACGCCCGGGCCGACCCGCCGGGTGCCCGTCCCGCGGCCGCGGGCCCGGGCGGCCCCGCTGCGGTGCCTCGCAGGCGGCTGGCCCGCGGCGAGAAGCGGATCGCGCAGCTCCTGGACGCCGCGGCCGAGGAGTTCGCCGCGGTCGGCTACGCGTCGGCGACGACCAACAGCATCGCCGCCCGGGCCGGTGCCTCCCCCGGCACCCTCTACCAGTTCTTCCCGAACAAGGAGGCGATGGCGCGGGCCCTCACGGAACGCTACCGCTCCCGGCTCCGCGCCGTGTTCGCGTTCGTCCGGGACCCGGCGCTCGACCGGATGCCGGTGGGCGAGCTGGTGGAGCGCGTGGTGGACCCGGTGCTGGCCCTCAGCCGGGCGAGCCCCGCCTTCGGGTCGCTGTTCGCCGGCACCGCTCCCCCGACCGGGGTGACCGCCGTGGCCGCCACCCTCGACGCCGGCGCCGGGCGCGTCATGGAGGCGGTGATCGGCGCCGCCGCGCCGCACCTGACCGCCGCGAACCGGCGGCGGTGCGCCAAGGTCGTGGTGCACATCGTCAAGGCGATGCTGTCGGCGCTTGAGGGCGCGACCGCCGGCGAACAGGCGCGGCTGGCCGCGGAGTTCAAGACGGTGCTGAACGGCTACCTGAGCGGCCTCGCGGCCGTGTCCGACACCCGCGCCTGACGGCCGGGGCCGGGGACCGGGAGGCGGCGGGACCGGGCGCGCCACGCGCCGGACCCGCCGTCGCCCCCGGTCCCGCAGTGACGTTGCGCACGTCCGGCCCGTCACCGGGCCGGCCCGGGTTCACCCGATCAGGCGACATCCGCGCACCGGGTGCCCGGCGGGCCGCCGCCGTGGCGGCATTTCCGGCCTGGTCACGGGCGCCGCGCGGTCACCGCGGGCGACCGGTCCGCGCGCGGACCGGCGCGCTCCGCGCCGGGCCCCGTCCACCGGGTCCGGCGCGGCCGGTGCGACGGCGGCGGGTTACCGTGAACGCATGCACGTGAGCCAGCACCAGCCGTCCGTCGCCGGTGCCGACGCGTCCGAGGGGGCGACCGGCCGGGCGCTCTACGTACCGGTGCGGCGCGGCCCGGCTGGCGACGTCGTACGGCTGTGGCGCACGCCCTTCGGCACCCGCACCGCCGTCGCCTTCACCACCGACCGCCGGCTGCGGTCCGTGCTCGGGCCGACGCAGCCGTGGATACGGCTCTCGGAGTCGGCGCTCCGGCGGCTGGCCGAGCCGCTCGGCGCGCGGCACGTGACGATCGACCCGGTGCTCACCGCGCGACCGCCGGCCTCCTGGGGCGCGGCCGAGACGCCGGAGGCTCCCGCGGCCCCCGCGCGCGGCGGGGCGCACGCCACGCGGCCCGCCCGCGGTTCGCTGCCCGTCCCGCCCGGCTGAATCACCGCCCGGTTCCCGGGCCGCGATCCGGGGCCGCCCGGTCGGCCCCCACCCCGGTGCCCCGCGCCGCCGGCCGCGGCGCGGGGCGTCCGTTCACGAACAGGTCAGGGTCGGCGCCGCCCAGTCCCCGTGGTCGTTGCCGTTCCCGTCGCCGCCGTCACCGACCTTGAGGTCCACCACCTGGGCCCCGGTGACGTCCACGTCGATCGACGCCGCCGCCTGCTTGCCGCGCAGTGTCGGGGTGGTGGCCAGCGTCTTCCCGTCGGCGACCACCGAGAAGGTGACCGTGCCGGCTCCGCCCGTCTCGTCGTCGACGCCGACGTCCGCGGTGAGGCGGGTGCACGCGCCGGCGAGGTAGAGCTGCACGTCGCTGACCGCGTTGGTGCCCAGGCCCTTGGCGTACGCGACGCCGCCGATGCTGATCGGACGGCCGTCCCCGGCCGCCTGCTCGCCGACGCTCGTGTCGCGCTCCACCGGGCCCCAGCCGTTGGTGGACGACAGGAACGCCAGGTCGCTGACGGCGCTCCGCCCGGACGGCGGTGCCGGCGGGACCGACGCGACGACGCGCTCGTCGGAACTGGTGGCCTCACGGCCGCGCTGGTCGTAGCGCGTGGTGGCGGTGAGCACGGCGGCGGACGGAAGGGTGCCGTCCGGCGGTCGGACCTGCCAGCGGAAGGTCGCCGACCCGCCCGGCTTCAGACGGGCCGCCGTCCCGCTGCCGACCGGCGTCGCGCTCCAGCCGTCGGGCAGCCCGAGCGAGGCGGTCAGGGCGGTGGCCGCGGGCTGTCCGGCCGGGACCCGCACCGTGGAGGTGGCGGTGAACGCCGCACCGGACCTCGCGGTGTCGGGCACGTCCAGGGTGGTGGCGGCACCGGGCGCCGCCGGCATCGCGTACCTCACGGGGTCGTAGCCGGGGCTGGCGTTCTGCCGGACCTTCAGCGACGACGCGTAGCTGCCGTAGTCGGTGAGCGCGACCTTGCCGAGCCCGCCGGTGCTGCCGTCCAGGTTCCACACCGCGATGGCGATGGTGTTGTCGCCGTCGGGGTTCAGGATGCCGTTCGGCACCGGGAAGGAGTGCTGCGGGCCGAGGTAGTTGACGTAGTTGCCGACCTGCCAGCCGTTCACGAAGATCGTGGCGCGGTACTTGCGGGACGGGTCGTCGGTGAAGGTCAGTCCGAGCGAGGTGTCCTGACCGTGCGGCAGGTTCAGCCGGGCGTCGGTCCGGTACCAGGACACGCCGGGCCGGGTGTCGGTGGCCGGCAGGGTGGTGTCCGACCACGAGGCGTCCGGGTAGCCCGGCAGCGACCAGCCGGCCCGCTCGCCGTAGAGGCCGCCGGTCGACAGGGTGCCGCGCACCGGGTCGATCAGGTCCTCGCCGCCCCGCACGCCCTGCAACCGCCAGGTGACCGGGGTGAGCGGCGCTCCGACGAGGGAGGCGCTGGTCAGGCCGCGTGCGGACTTGTTGCCGTTGCTGGAGTTGTAGTCCTCCTCGTGGCCCATGTCGACCGTCAGCACGGAGACCACGTTGTCGCCGGAGGACTTCAACGCGCCGGCCGGGAAGGCGAAGTCGGCGCTGCCGGTGGTGGAACTGCCCAGGAAGGTGCCGTTGAGCCAGGCGGAGAAGGCCTGCGCCCCGCCGCCGGAGTCGGAGACCAGGTGGATGCCGGTCTCGCCGGCGGCGGTGTGGAAGCGGCCGCGGTACCAGGTGTTCCCGGTGTGGAAGCCGTAGTCGTCGGCGTAGAGCACCGGCAGCGAGTTGACGCCGGAGGAACTGGTGGTGGTCGACTTGTCGGCCGTCTGCCAACTGGAGTCGTCGAAGCCGGGCGCGGACTCCGGTGACTCCTCGGCGTGCTTCCAGTTCGTCAGTGCCGGCAGCTTCACCGGGGCGGCGACGGGGATCCGACCGGTGCGGCCGGCGGACGCGGCGGTTCCGGACGCGGCGGTTCCGGACGCGGCGGTCGCGGTCGCGGCTGCCGTGGCGATCGGGCTGCCGTTCCAGGTGACGCGGTCGGCCGAGGTGAACACCTCGATGTCCTTGTCGTCGCCGTTGTCGCCGGTGAGCGCGACCGTCCTGCCGCCGTCCTGGCTGGTCGCGGTGCGCAACAGGTGGCTGCCGCGGACGAGGACGGGGCCCGTCGCGGTGTCCTGCCGCCAGAAGGTCTCCGCGGTCGGCTTGTCGCCGACCAGCAGCAGGCTGGGCCGGGAGCCGCCGCCGCTGATGCCGATCCGGATCAGGCCCTGGTGGGTGTAGTTCAGCCGCAGGTCTCCGGTGGCCGGGTCCCAGGTGGTGCTGACCTTGCCCCCGGTGCTGGTCACGGTCGGCTTCGAGGTGTACCGCAGCACCGTCTCGCCGTCGCTGCCGGCGTCCCCGTACAGGACCGAGACGTCGCGGCCGCCGATGGTCGCGGTGGTCATGATCTCGGAGGTGGAGTACTGGAGTCGGGAGTCGCCGAGCTGGTAGTCGGCCACGATGACGTGCGAGTCGCGGCCGTTCAGGGTGATCGCGGTGCCGGGCTGCTGCGGCACCACCGGATAGGTGGGCACGGCGGAGTCGGCGGACGGCACGTCGATGGCGTCGATCGAGACGAAGTCGTCGGTGGAGCCCGCGGCGTGGTTCCCGGCCACCACGATCCTCAGCGTGTGGGCTCCCGCGGCCAGCCCGGCCTTCTGGAACACCACCGCCTGGTTCTCGCTGCCGGAGTCGTCCACCGTCGCCACCTTGGCGCCGTCGAGGTAGACGTCGGCGTAGCCGTGGTTGTCGGTCCTCGACCCGATCCAGCGGACCGCGGTGCCGTCGAAGGGCACGGTGACCGAGTCGCCGGCGGTGTCGGAGAAGGTCTCGGTGTTCTTGTAGTCGCCCCCGGTGTAGCTCTGGTTCGCCACGTGCGACCAGCTACCGGTGTACTGGAGGGCGGTGTCCGGGTCGTCCCAGGTGTAGCTGGTGTCCTTGATCGGCTGCGCGTGGAAGTCCAGCGCGATGTGGGTCGCGTCGACGGCCGTGGACGTGGAGTCGGCGTGCCGCAGCACGTGGAACTGCGTCCCGGTGTCGGGGTTCCTGCGCGCGGTGTCCACCACCGCGGAGTCGTCCGGCGGGGCGGCCTTGATCGCGTCGGTCTTCGTCAGCGGCGCCACGGACTGGGTGAAGTACCCGATCAGCTTGTCCTCGTCGTACTTCGGGTCGAGCTGGCGGGTCTCGCGGATCGCGGCGCCGTAGTCGTAGGAGGTGTAGTTCTCCGGCTCGCCGAGCCAGCCCCAGTTGGTGCCGCCGTAGGTCATGTAGAAGCTCTGGGCGGTCGCGCCGACGGCGATGTTCTGCTTGTAGAACACGTCGGCGAACTGGTCGTCGATCAACTGGGCGCACTTGTCGTAGCCCGGGCCGCCCCACGGGTCGAAGGCGCCGCCCTGGAACTCCGGGGTGTACAACGGCTTCCCGGCCGGGTGGTCGTAGCTGATGTCGGGGACGCCGTTCCACTTGGTCGGGGTGGAGCAGTTGAAGCCCTGCGGGTAGGAGTCGGGGCCGTCCACGTCCAGGGCGCCGTCACCGGAGTTGAAGGTGCCGTTGTTGTTGCCGGTCAGCGGCACCGTGATGCCGTCGGCGCGGGCCTTGTCCTCCAGGTGCGCCATGTACGCGCGGGCCGTCGCGGAGCCGTCGTAGTACTCGTTCTCGACCTGGTAGGCGATCACCGTGCCGGTGCCGTTGGTGAGCTGGTGGCGGGCGAGGATGCGGTCGATCTGGGTGAGCCACTGGTCGGAGTACTTCAGGAACTGCGGGTCGTCCGTGCGGTTCTGCTCCTCCTTGGTGGTCAGCCACCCGGGCAGCCCGCCGCCGTCGACCTCCGCGTTGATGTACGGCGCCGGGCGGGCGATCACGTACAGGCCCGCCTGCTGGGCCATGTCGAGGAGCCTGTCGACGTCCCGCACCCCGGTGAAGTCGTACACGCCCGGCTTGGGCGAGTGGTAGCCCCAGTCGAAGTACAGGGAGGTGGCGTTGAACCCGGCGGCCTTCATCTTCTGGAAGATGTCGAGCCACAGGTCGGGGCTCGGCAGCCGGAAGTAGTGGAACTCGCCGGACCACAGGTAGGTGCGCCGGCCGTCCACGAGGAAGGAGTAGCCGTCGAAGGTGACCGTGTGCGGTTTCGTGGCGGACGGGGTCGTGGCACTGCCGGTGCCCGCGGTGCCGCCGGCGGCCCCGGCGGCCTTGGCGGCGGCCGTGTGCGCGGCGCCCACCGCCATCGCGGGGGCGGTGGTGCCCGCGGACAGGGCGATCGCCATCGCCGCGGCCAGCCCGGCCCACCACCGCCCCCGTCGCCGCCTCGTCCTGCCGGAACCTGCGTCGCCCGGGTGACTTCGCACTGCGGCCTCCACGCTCTCCGAAGAGTCAACTCCCAACAGAATCAATCGGAGTCGAACAATAAGAGCGGGTTCATGGCCGCACAATAGGTGGGACACAGGAAGCGGATGTCCGTACTCCGACGGCCGCGGGCCCGGCCGGGCGCGGCCCGAAGCCCGGCGCAGCCCGCAGGCGGCTCCTCCCCGGGAAGGGGATCAGCGGGCCTGCTCGAAGGCGCGGCCCTCCTCCGTCACGACCGGGCCGCTGCGGAAGAGGCCGGTGCTGGGCCCGTCGTCCTTGGCCGGGAGGCCGAACCAGGCGTACCGCTGGAGGTAGGGCAGGCCGTCGAGCATCTTCGCGGCAGCCGTCAGGAACGCGGCCTGCTGCTGGTCGCTCGGGTAGCGCGCGGCGCCGCCGGAGAAGTCGGTGAGGGCGAACTCGGTGAGCCAGACGGGCTTGTGGTAGCGGTCGTACACGGACTGGACGTAGGACCTGAGCTGGGCGACGGCGTCGGCGGTGGTGAAGTCCCCGCCGTACCAGTGCAGCGTGATGAAGTCGACGCGGTAGCCCTTCTGCCGGGCGCCGGTCATGAAGCGGTCCAGCCAGCCGCCGGACGTGTCGGCGCCGTAGGCGACCGCCGGGCTGCCGAGCACCTTGCCGGCGGACTCCAACTGCGGCCACAACGCGAGGGCCTGGTCCACCGTCATGTTCGCCTGTCCCGACATGTCGGGCTCGTTGAACCCCAGCAGGTACGGCCCCGCCGCCTTCGCCTGGGCGAGGGCCGTGGCACTCGCGCTGTCGGCCCCCCAGATCATCGGCACGAAGCCGGGGCCGCTGATCCCGGCGTGCGTGGTGGACCAGGTGTAGTACCAGCTCGCGCCGGACCGCGCGAGCGCGGTGTCCACGCCGTCGAAGGTCCAGACGCCCACGCCCTTGCGGGTCGAGGTGGAGGCGGGCGCGGGCGCGGCGGGCGCCGCCGGGACCGCTGCGCGGGTCGTCGCCTTCGGGGTCGGTGTGCGGGTCGTCGGGGCGGGGGTCGTGGGGGACGCCTTCGGAGGCGTGGTGGGCGCGGGGGTGGTGGAAGCGGCACTCGTCGCGGTGCGGGCCGCCGGGGCGGACGGGGCGGCGTCGGCGGCGGGCGCCGACGGATCGGCGGCGAGGTGCACCGCCAGCAGCGCGCCGGCCGCCACGGCCGCGACCGCGGTGACGGCTGCGGCCGGGCCGGCGAGCGGCCCGTGCAGCAGGCGCGACCGCAGCCGGTGCGCTCCCCGGTGCGCACCGCTCCGCCGTGGGGGGTGGGAGTGCGGAGCGGTGCGCTGGGTGGGGGGTGCGGGGGACGGCTCCGCGGGAGCCGTCGTGGGGGTGGAGGCGGCGGGGTGGGCGGCCGGTGCGTGCGCGGCCGGCGGCAGGTGCCCGGGGGCCGGCAGCGGGCCCGGGTGCGGCCCGGCCGACGGCACCGGCACGGGCAGCAGCGGCAGCCCGCTGAGCAGCCGGTCCATCGGCAGCAGCACCCCGCCGAGCCGCCCGCACGCGTCGCAGCCCCGGACGTGCCGGGCGAAGCGCTTGCGCCACAGCGGGCTCGGCACGCCGTCCCAGGCGCCGGCGGTCTCCCGCAGCTCCGGGCAGGGTTCGGCCGCGCCGAGGGCGCGCACCACGGTCCGCGAGGTCTCCAGTTGCTCCTTCATCCGCTGGACCTTCACCGCGGCGTGCTGCCGGGACAGCCCGAGCGCGTCGGCCAGTTCGGACCGGCCGATGTCGCCGGTCTCCTCCAGCCACCACAGCGCCAGCAGCGTCCGGTCGTCGTGGTCCAGCCAGCGGGTCGCCTCGGCGATCTCCCGGCGCTGGTCGGTCAGCCCCAGCCGCAGGATCGTCACCGACGCGAAGTCCGAGGCCGGGTCCGGTATCAGCTCGGCCGCGTCCAGGCCCGTCTGGTGGTGCCAGGACGCCTTCCTGGCCTGCTCGCGGTCGCGCACCTGGCGGACCGCGATCGCCACCAGCCATGACCGGAAGGCGGCCGGGTCGCGCAGTTCGGCGAGGCCCCGCACCACGCGCAGCAGCGTCTCCTGGACCACGTCGTCCACGTCGTCGTTGCCGTCCAGGGCGCGGCCGACGATGTTGTAGACCAGCGGCAGGCACTGCGCCACGAGCCGGTCGAGCGCCTGCTCGTCGCCCGCCCGCGCCGCGGCCACCATCTCCGGGTCGGGCCCGCTCCGATCGCCTGCACGCATCCGCTCCGCCGTTCCGTCGTCGTGACTGGCCCCCGCCCCACACAACAGGAGACGGTGCCCCTCCCGGGCCGATAACGAAAATTCCGCCCCGGCCCGGGAACCCCCGGCCCACCGGCCGTCAGGGCGCCGGGGGCGTCGGAACTCCGGCCGGGACGGGGCCGTCCCGGGCCGTGCCGGGTCGGACCGGGCGGGGCGGGGGCCGTGCCGGCGTCAGGGCAGCGGCAGGAAGCGGACCGTGCGGAGGTGGCACGGGACGTCGCCGTGGGCGGCGGCGAGCAGGCGCAGGCCCTCCGCCTCCAGCGTGTCCCGGTCGGCGGGCCGCAGCGGCGCGAACGGGGTGACGGCGACCGCCACGGCCCCCTCGGCGCGCGCGGCCTTCTCGAAGCGCCAGGTGCCGGCGACGAACCCGTCGGCCAGGACGGTGCCGCTGACGAGCCCGTTGACGGAGATCACCCGGGAGGTGGGCACGTCGCCGAGGACCCGGGTGCGGTCGGCGTGCGAGAGCAGGAGGTTGTCGAAGTCGGCGACGTAGCGGGCGGCCACGGGGACGTCGGGGTCGGTGAGTTCGGCGTCCGGCAGGTCGTGGAGGACCCGCCCGTCCTCGGTCCGGTACGTCCGCAGGTCGAGGCCGGCGAACACCCGCTTGAGGCCGGTGAGGCCGGACCACTTCTGCATGTCGGCCGGGCCGGCGGGCCCGAACGCGGCGAGGTAGCGGCGGACCAGCCCGGCCGGGTCGGGGTCGTCGGCGGGCGGCGCGCCGAGCCAGTCGTCGGCGAACGTGTAGCGCAGCGCGCCGGGCTCGCCCCACACCCCGCGCGGCGGCACCTGGACGAGCGGCGCCCAGGCCCGGAGCGCGGTGACGAGCGCGGTCGGGTCGGCCTGGGGGAAGCGCGGGCCGAGCAGCCCCTTCAACTCGGCCGGCGCGAGTGGCCGTTCGGCCAGCGCGTCCCGGCCCGCGGCCACCAGCGCCGCCCTCTCGACGCCGCCGAGCCCCGCGGCCCACTGCGCCGAGCGCGGCCCCCGGTCGAGGGCCGGCTGGAGCCACGGCCGCAGCCGCAGCGCGTCCGCCGCGGTCACCAGGTGCACGGTGTCGCGCATCAACGCGAGCCGTACGACGCGGCGTTCGGTGAGCAGCCGGCCGAGCGCGGCGAAGTCGAAACCGGCCAGCCGGCTCCACAGTCCGGGGTAGGCGGAGGCGGCGTTCTGCGACTGAAGCCCCAGCAGGTGCGCGACCGCTTCCTCAGGGCCCATGTCGGCGGGCTCCAGCAGGAGTTGGCGTGCGAGCAGGGTCCGGTTGAGGGTGCGCCTACGGACGGAGTCGTTGACCATGTCCGCCACGGTACGGCGCCATGCGGACGGTTCCGGTCCGCGAGGCCGCGTGCCCCCGCCGGGGGTGACCCCGCAGGCGGGCGGCCCCGCCGGCGGGCGGCCTCCGACCGGCCGCACCCGCGACCCCGGCGGGCCGGGTCGCCCCGGAAGGTCCGCCCCCGCCGCTCAGGCGACCGCGTGGATGGGCGTGCCCGCCCCCGTCAGGGGCAGGCCGGTCCCGCCGTAGCGCAGGGCGACGACCTCCGCCGCGATCGACAGCGCGGTCTCCTCCGGGGTGCGGGCGCCGAGGTCGAGGCCGATCGGGGAGCGCAGCCGGCCCAGCGCGGCCTCGGGCAGCCCGGCCTCGCGGAGCCGGTCGAGCCGCCGCAGGTGGGTGCGGCGGGAGCCCATCGCGCCGACGTAGGCCACCGGGAGGCGCAACGCCCGCTCCAGCAGCGGCACGTCGAACTTCGCGTCGTGGGTGAGCACGCACACCACGGTGCGCGGGTCGATCCGCCCGGCCGCCGCCTCCGCGTCGAGGTAGCGGTGCGGCCACTCCACCACGACCCGGTCGGCCCCGGGGAAGCGGCGCTCGGTGGCGAAGACCGGCCGCGCGTCGCACACGGTCACCTCGTAGCCGAGGAACGCGCCCGCCCGCACCAGCGCCGCCGCGAAGTCGACCGCGCCGAAGACCAGCATCCGCGGCGGCGGCACGCTGGACTCCACCAGCAGCGTCAGCGGCTGCCCGCAGCGGCTCCCGTCGGCCCCGACCTCCACGGTGCCGGTGCGCCCGGCCGCGAGCATCGCGTGCGCCTGCCCGGCGGCCGTACGGTCCCGCGCCCGGTCGCCGAGCGAGCCGGCGTAGGACCCGTCCGCGCGCACCAGCAGGGCGCGGCCGAGGAGTTCGGCCGGGCCGTCGGCGACCCGGGCGACCGCCGCCGCCCGTCCGCACACGGCGGCGGCCAGCGCGTCGGCGATCTCGGGCCGCGCGCCGGGGTCGATCCGCTGGACCATGACGTCGATCTCGCCACCACAGGTCAGGCCGACGGCGAAGGCGTCCTCGTCGGAGTAGCCGAAGCGCTCCACCACGGTCGCCGGGCCCTCCCCGGACAGCGCCTCGCGGCACAGCTCGTAGACCGCGCCCTCGACGCAGCCGCCGGACACGCTGCCGACGGCGGTGCCCTCCTCGTCCACGGCGAGGGCCGCGCCGGCCTGCCGCGGGGCGCTGCCGCCGGTGGCGAGCACCGTCGCGACGGCGAACGGCCGGCCGCGCCCGCACCAGCGGTGCAGTTCGGTGGCGATGTCCAGCATGGCGGTTCAACTCCTCGGAGGGGTACGGCTGCTCGACACCGGGTCGGCGCTTCGATGGAAGGTCGTGCCCCGGGGGGACGGGCCGGGCGGACCGGGAGGCCGCCGGGGCCGGGGGCCGGAGCCTGCCCCACAGCCGGCCCCGGCCGGCGGCCCCGGCCCCGGCCCCGGCCGCTACGTTCCGGTGAGGTGTTCCGGCCGGACCGGGGTCCGGTTCAGCTCCAGTCCGGTCGCCTGCCGGATGGCGGCGAGGACGGCCGGGGTCGAGGACAGCGTGGGCGCCTCCCCCACGCCCCGCAGCCCGTACGGCGCGTTCGAGTCGGCGAGTTCGAGCACGTCGACGGGGATCGTCGGGGTGTCGAGGATGGTGGGGATCAGGTAGTCGGTGAAGGACGGGTTGCGGACCTTCGCGGTCCGCGGATCGACCACGATCTCCTCCATGACCGCGATGCCGAGGCCCTGCGTGGTGCCGCCCTGGATCTGGCCGGCCACCGACAGCGGGTTGAGCGCCTTGCCGACGTCCTGGGCGCAGGCCAGCTCGACCACCTTGACCAGGCCGAGCTCGGTGTCCACCTCGACCACGGCACGGTGGGCGGCGAAGCTGTACTGCACGTGCCCGTCGCCCTGGCCGGTGCGCAGGTCGAACGCCTGGGTCGGGCGGTGCCTGAACTCCAGTTCCAGGTCCACGCTCTCGTCCCCGAGCACGTCGGCGACAAGGGCCAGCGCCTCCCCGCCGTCGGTGACCACCCGGCCGTCCTCCAGCAGCAGTTCGGCGGTGGCCCAGGCCGGGTGGTGGGTGCCGAACCTGCGGCGGCCGATGTCGAGGACCCGCTCGCGTACGGCCTCGCAGGTGTTCTTCACCGCGCCGCCGGTCATGTACGTCTGCCGTGAGGCGGAGGTGGAGCCGGCCGAGCCGACCCGGGTGTCGGCGGGCTGGATGGTGACCTGGGTGACGCCGAGTTCGGAGCGGGCGATCTGCGCGTGCACGGTGACGCCGCCCTGCCCGACCTCGGCCATCGCGGTGTGCACGGTCGCCACCGGCTCGCCGTTGATCACCTCGATCCGCACCCGCGCGGTCGAGTAGTCGTCGAAGCCCTCGGAGAAGCCGACGTTCTTGATGCCGACCGCGTAGCCGACGCCGCGCACGACGCCCTCGCCGTGCGTGGTGTTGGACAGGCCGCCGGGCAGCGCGCGGACGTCGGCGCCCTCGGTGGTGCGCCACTGCTGCTCCGGCGGCATCGGCATCGCCTTGACCCGGCGCAGCAGTTCGGCGACCGGCGCGGGCGCGTCGACCCGCTGCCCGGTCGGCATGACGCTGCCCTGCCGCATGGCGTTGCGCTGCCGGAACTCCACCGGGTCCAGGCCGAGTTCCGCGGCGACCTTGTCCATCTGGGCCTCGTAGGCGAAGCACGCCTGTACCGCTCCGAAGCCGCGCATGGCGCCGCAGGGCGGGTTGTTGGTGTAGAGCGCGAGCGCTTCGAGGTCCACGTCGTCGACCACGTAGGGGCCGACCGACAGCGAGGCGGCGTTGCCGACGACGGCCGGCGAGGAGGAGGCGTAGGCGCCGCCGTCCAGCACGATCCGGCAGCGGACGTGGGTGAGTCGGCCGTCCCGGGTGGCGCCGTGCTCGTAGCTGAGCCGGGCCGGGTGGCGGTGGACGTGGCCGAAGAACGACTCGAAGCGGTTGTAGACCATCTTCACCGGCCGGCCGGTGCGCAGCGCCAGCAGGCAGCCGTGGATCTGCATCGACAGGTCCTCGCGTCCGCCGAAGGCACCGCCGACACCGGACAGCGTCATCCGGACCCTGCTCTCGGGCAGGCCGAGCACCGGCGCGATCTGCCGCAGGTCGGAGTGGAGCCACTGGGTGGCCACGTAGAGGTCCACACCGCCGTCCTCGGCCGGCACCGCGAGGCCCGACTCGGGGCCGAGGAACGCCTGGTCCTGCATGCCGAAGACGTACTCGCCGCGCACCACCACGTCGGCGCGGGCGGCCGCGGCGTCGGCGTCGCCGCGCACGACCGGCTGGCGGTGCACCACGTTGGGGTGCGGCACGTGACCGCTGTGGTGGTCCTCGCGGTCCTCGTGCACCAGGACCGCGTCGGGGCCGAGCGCGCTCGCCTCGTCGGTGACGACCGGCAGTTCCTCGTACTCGACGCGGATCCTGGCGGCGGCCCGGCGGGCGGTCTCGGGGTGGTCGGCGGCGACGAGGGCGACCGGCTCGCCGTGGTGGCGGACCTTGCCGTGCGCGAGCACCGGGGTGTCCCGGATCTCCAGGCCGTAGGTCCGCACCTCGGTGGGCAGGTCGTCGTAGGTGAGCACCGCGTGGACCCCGGGGGTGGCGAGTGCCTCGCCGGTGTGGACGGCGAGGATCCGCGCGTGGGCGACGGTGCTGCGCAGGGTGTGGCCCCACAGCATGTCCTCGTGCCACAGGTCGGAGGAGTAGGCGAACTCGCCGGTGACCTTGAGGACGCCGTCGGGGCGCAGCGTGGACGCGCCGACGCCGCCCCCGGCGCCGGCCGCGCCCTGGGTGAGGCTGGTCGGCGCGCGCCCGGGCACGGCGGCGGCCCGCGGCGGCCGTACGGTGGTGCGCGGCGCGCCGGCGGCGGTCCGCGGCATGCCGGCGGCGGTCTGCGGCATGCCGGCGGCGGGCGGCCGGCCGTCGCCGCCGGAGCCGCCGGGTACGGGCGAGGGCTCGGCCATCGTCACACCGCCTGTCCGGTACGGGCGGCCGCCAGGCGGACCGCGTCGAGGATCTTCTCGTAGCCGGTGCAGCGGCACAGGTTGCCCGACAGCGCCTCGCGGATGTCGCCGTCCGAGGGCTCGGGGTGGCGCTCCAGCAGTTCGTCGGCGGCGACCAGGAGGCCGGGCGTGCAGAAGCCGCACTGCACCGCGCCCGCGTCCACGAACGCCTGCTGCACGGTGGACAGGCGGCCGTCGGGGCCGGCCAGGCCCTCCACCGTGACCACCTCGCGGCCCTGGGCCTGCCCGGCGGCGACCAGGCAGGCGCACACCGGCACCCCGTCGAGCCGGACCGTGCACGATCCGCACTCCCCCTGCTCGCAGGCGTTCTTGGAGCCCGGCAGCCCCATCCGCTCGCGCAGCACGTAGAGCAGGCTCTCGCCCTCCCACACGTCGTCCGCCTCCTGCGGACGGCCGTTGACGGTCATCGTCACGCGCATGACTGGCTCCTCGGGTCGCCGCGGTACTCCTGCCAGGTCCATCCCAGGGTGCGGCGGGCCATCACGCCCAGCGCGTGCCTGCGGTACGAGGCGGTGCCCCGCACGTCGTCGATCGGGTTGGCGGCGCCGGCCACCAGGTCGGCGAACTGCGCCGCCACCGACGGCGGCAGGGGCCGGCGGCTCTCCCACAGCCCGTCCTCGTCGAGCGCGGCGGCCAGGAACTCCTCGGCGGTCCGCGCCCGGATCGGGGTGGGCGCGGCCGAGCCGATGCCGGTGCGCACGGTGCGCGTGCCGGGGTGCAGCGCGATCCCGAAGGCGCACACCGCGATCACCATCGCGTTGCGGGTGCCGACCTTCGAGAACTGCTGCGGGCCGGTCGCCCGGGGCAGGTGGACGGCGCGGATCAGTTCGTCGGGCTCCAGCGCGTTGCGCTTCACCCCGAGGTAGAAGTCGTCGATCGGGATCATCCGGCTGCCGCGGACCGACTCCGCCTCCACGTGGCCGCCGCCGGCCAGCAGCGCCGGGTGGGCGTCGCCCGCCGGGGAGGCGGTGCCGAGGTTGCCGCCGACCCCGCCGCGGTTGCGGATCTGCGGGGAGGCGACGGTGTGGGCGGCGAGCGCCAGTCCCGGCAGTTCGGTGCGCAGGTGCTCGATGATCCTGGTGTAGGGGACGGACGCGCCCAGGCGTACGGTCCGCGCGCCGGCCTCCCACTCCTGGAGTTCGGTGATGCGGTTCAGGTCCATCAGGTGTGCGGGCCTGCGGTGGTCGAAGTTGATCTCGACCATCACGTCCGTGCCACCGGCGATGGGGACCGCGGCCGGGTGCTCGGCCTTCGCGGCGAGCGCCTCCTGCCAGGTGGCGGGGCGCAGGAATTCCATGCGGACTCTTCTCTCGGACCGCTCCGGAGGACTCGGCCGGGTCCGGATGCTCGGCGGGGCTGTTCCTGCCTTGTACACACGGCGTGCGGCCAGTACACGGCCGCGGGGCCGTTCGGGTGCAGTCACCGAACACATGAAGCGCTTGGCTGGCCAGGCGCCTGGTCTTGTACATTCCTCCGAAAGGGGCTGTCGCGAAACGTCGCGGCATCCCACCGGCAACACGGGTGCCGCACACTGCGCGGGGGCGCCGGTGATCACCGGCCCCGGCCGGGCGGCGCACCCGTAGCGGTCACGGCGGCGTACGGACACGGTGTACGGGCGCGGTGTACGGGCGCGGAGTCCGGACACGGAGTCCGGGCGCGGCAGAGCGGCGTGCGGGCGCGGCGTGCGGGCGCGGCGGCGGGCGGCACGGGCGCCGGTCCGGACGACGGGGTGCGGCACCGGCCCCGCGCGGGCCGTGGCGGTGCGTTGCGGTCGTGGCGGTGCGTTGCGGTGCGTTGCGGGCCACGGGGACGCCCCGCGGGCCGACGAGCAAGGACGAGGCGAGGACGAATGCGGCTGAGCGCACTGCTGGAGACCGACGCACTCGGCCTGCGCCTGCTCGGTGGCGGCGACGAGCTGGACCGGACCGTGCGCGGGGTGATGACCACCGACCTGCGCGACCCGAGCCGCTACCTGACCGGCGGCGAGCTGGTCCTCACCGGGCTGGCCTGGCGGCACACGCCGGCCGACTCCGAGCCGTTCGTCCGGCTGCTGGCCGCCGCCGGGGTGGCCGCGCTCGCCGCGGGCGACGCGGAGGTCGGCACCATCCCGCAGGACCTGGTCGACGCCTGCGCCCGGCACCGGCTGCCGCTGTTCGCGGTCGGCGAGCACGTGGCGTTCGCGACGGTCACCGAGTACGTGGTGCGGCAGGTGTCCGGTGAGCGGGCCGGGGACCTGGCGGCCGTGGTCGACCGGCACCGGCGGCTGATGTCGGCCGGTCCCGGCAGCGGCGGACCGGAGGCGGTGCTCGACCTGCTCGGCACCGACCTGGACCTGCGGGCGTGGGTGCTGTCCTCGACCGGCCGGGAGATCGCCGGGTCCGGACAGCCGCTGCCCGCCCCGGTCCGGGCGGAACTCGCCGGCGCGCAGCAGGCCGCGAGCCGGACCGGACGCCCGGCGCCGTACCGGGTCGCCGTGCAGGGCGGCCGGGTGTACTCGCTGTTCCCGGTCCGGACCGCCGGGGGCGCCGACATCCGCGCCACGGTGCTGTCGGACTGGTTCCTCGCGGTCGAGGCGGACGCCGCGGACTGGCCGGCCGAGCGGCTGGACCTGCTGCGCGGGGTGGCGCAGCTGATCGCGGTCGAGCGCGAGCGGCGCGACGCGGCCCGGGCGGTCAGGCGACGGCTCGCCTCGGAGGTCTTCGAGCTGGTCGCCGGCGGCGCGGCGGCCTCGGAGATCGGGGCACGGCTGCGGGCGGCGACGCCGGTGCTGCTGCCCGGGGCCGGGGCCGCGCCGCAGTGGCAGATCGTGGTGGCCCGGGTGGACTGGGCGGGCGCGGGCGACCAGGCGCCGCCGGGACCGGTCGCGCGGACGCTGCTGGAGGAGTTGCTCGCGGATCCGGCGGAGCCGGGCGCGGACGCGGCCGACCGGGTGGCGGTCGCGGTCGCGGAGGACCGGGCGATGGCGCTGGTGCCGCTGGTCCCGCAGGAGGCGGCGGGGCGCGGCGGCGGCCGTGGCGGCGTGTTCGGGGCGGCGGCGGGCAGTACGGGGGCGGGCGGCGCGACGGGCACAGGTGGCGCGAACTCGGGCGGCGCGACGGGCGCAAGCCGCGCGACGGGCACGGGCGGCACCGGCGCGGGCAGTACGGACTCAGGCGGCACGGGGACGGGCGGCGCGAACTCGGGCGCGAGCGGTGGAGGCGCGGGCCGTTCGGGGACGGGCGGCGCGGCTGACTCACCCGGGTCCACCGGGACGGCGGGCACCGCCAAGCGCCCGGGCCACACGTCCGGCACCGGTGGCGGCGCCCCGGCGGAGGACGGGACCGTCGCGCTGCGGGCGGACCGGCTGCTGGCCGCCGTACGCGGCCCCCTCGCCCGCGGCCTGGCCGACGACGGCCGCCTGACGGTCGGGGTGAGCGCGGCGGTCGGCTCCCCCGAGGGGCTGCGCGGCGCGCTGGAGGAGGCGCGGCACGCCCGCCGGGTGGCCGCGGCACGCCCCGGCCCGGTCTGCGTCGCGGGGCACGACGAACTCGCCTCCCACGTCCTGCTGCTGCCCTTCGTCCCCGACGACGTGCGCCGTGCCTTCACCGCGCGGCTGCTCGACCCGCTGCACGCGTACGACCGCAGGCACCGTGCCGAGCTGATCCCGACGCTGGTGGCGTTCCTGGACTGCGACGGGTCGTGGACCCGGTGCGCGAGCCGCCTCCACCTGCACGTCAACACGCTGCGGTACCGGATCGGCCGGATCGAGCAGCTCACCGGGCGGGACCTGGCCCGCCTGGAGGACAAGCTCGACTTCTTCCTCGCGCTGCGCATGAGCTGAGCGATCGGGCCGGCCGGGGCGAGTGGCGGACGTGCCCGCGGTGTGCGCCCCTTGTGCGCCGCTCGTGCGCTCGTGAAAGTGATCCCTTTCACAAGAAGTGATCGCCGACCCCTTGGCGCGGGCCCCTTCCGCGTGCTGGACTTCCGCCACCGCGCACGCGCACGCGCTCCGGCACAGCTCCTCGCGCGGCGCCGCACCACGCGGAGAAACACGGCGGCACAGGGCGCCGCACGACAACGCAGCACGGAATCACGGAACACGCAGCAACGCATCACACGCACGGCACACGTACACGCACACACCAACACAGGCACACACGCACTTGCTCGCACTGGCTCGAAGACGCGCTTGGGGGAGATGCTGTGGCGGACACCGCCTTGTCGGAATCGGTGGTCGGGGTACCCGATGTGTGGCGGCTGCGGGCACGCGGCTGCTGGACGGAGGCGGCGGCGCTGCTCGCGCCGTTCGCGGCGGGCGACGCCGGGACCGCGCTGAGCAGGGCGGAACTCCTGGTCGAGGCGTGTTTCTACCAGGTGGACGGCTGGGCCGAGGCGGAGGACGCGCTGCGCACCGCCGAGGCGCTGGCCGGCACCGACGAGGAGCGCGGCGCCGCCGCCTCGGAGCGCGGCTGCCTCGCCTACGGCGCCACCGTCTTCTCGGTGCACGACCGCGCCGACGAGGCCCGCTCGGCGTTCGGGCGCAGCGCGGCCCTGCTGGGGCCCGGCTCCCCCGGCCGGCCGCTGCTGGACTTCCGGCGCGGGCTCGTCGCCGAGAACATCGCGGAGAACCCGGCGGCCGCGCGCGCCGCCTACCGCCGTGCCCACGCGGGTGCGGTCGCCCACGGCGACACCCTCCTGACCTCCTCGACCTGGCGCCACCTCGCCGGCCTCGCCGTGCGGGAGGGCGACCTCGCCGAGGCCCGGCACGGCTTCGCGGAGTCGCTGCGGATTCGCGTCGCCCTCGGCCACCTGGTCGGCACCGCGCCCGCGCTGCTCTCGCTGGCGACCGTCAGCCCGGACCCCGCGGAGGCCGCCCGCCTGCGCGCCGAGGCGGCCCGCCTGCACGCGCTCCTGGGAGGCGTGCCGGTCTGGCTGGCCGAGGAACTCGCCACCTGACCCGCCCGCGGCCTCGCGGCCCGCCCTGCGGTCTCGGTTCCGGCGCCGTGGCGTGGCCGCGCCGCGGCCGCCCCGCCGGCGTCCCGTGGGCGGCCGGCCGCCGTCCCGTCGGCGTCCCGCCGGCACAGTGCCGGCGAAGTAAACTCGCGCATCGCCGTTCACTCCCCGTCCGGAACGGCACCACGAGAGGACGGCGCATGGCGAAGCGCGGTGAGGAACTGCGGAACCACATCCTGTGGGCGGCGAAGGACGTCTTCCTGGAGATGGGGTTCGAGCGCGCGTCCATGGACGTGGTGGCCGCGCGCGCCGAGACCTCCAAGCGCAGCCTGTACGCGCACTTCGAGAGCAAGGACAACCTCTTCCTCGCCGTGGTGGACCTGGTGCGCGAGCGCTACCTCGGCAGGCTCGGCACTCCCGCCGACTACGGCGAGGACACCGCCGAGGCGACCGTGCTGTTCTGCGGCCGCCTGGTGCAGATGCTGCTGTGGACGCCGACGGTCCGCACCTGCCGGCTGGGCATCTCCGAGGCCGGCCGGTTCCCGGAGGCGGCCGCCGGCTACCACGACGCGGTCTTCGCCACCGCCCACGACCGGCTGGCCGCGTTCCTCGCCGAGCGCCTCCGGCGGCCGCCCGAGGCCGGCGCCGCGCTCGCGGAGGA
Organism: Streptomyces sp. SN-593; assembly: GCF_016756395.1. NCBI lineage: Bacteria > Bacillati > Actinomycetota > Actinomycetes > Kitasatosporales > Streptomycetaceae > Actinacidiphila > Actinacidiphila reveromycinica. The sequence goes on along the minus strand of NZ_AP018365.1, from coordinate 6,765,957 downwards.
GTTGATCGGCCGGACCGTCTACCCGCTCTTCACCCGCGCCCTGTTCGGCGTCACCCCCTCCCGCGACGCGTCACCGGACCCGGCGGAGATCGCCCGCCACGTCGATCTCACCCCGATCCGCGAAGCGGTCGCCGCCGCCCTCCCGTAGGGCCTGTCCCCCGGAGGTCAGATCGGGAGGTCCCACCCGGGTCCGTCCTCGCCCCCCAGCCAGACGCGTTGCCCGGCGACCGAGGCGGTGATGCCGAACTCCTGCTGGTGCGGCTCGCCGGCGGCCTGCCAGCGTTGCACGGCACGTTCGACCCGGTCCCACAGGCGGACCGGACCACGCTGGACGACGCTCCAGCCGCCGTGGGCACCGTGAGCCGTCCGCGCCTGCGAGCCGGTGGACACGTCCCAGAGGATCTGCTCCGCCCCCGCCCCCAGGCGTTCGGCCCCGGGCACGGCGAGCTGAGCGACCCAACCGCCGGTCCAGTCGTCGAGCTTGGCGGGGTCGATACGGCTCGGCCGCTCGTCCCCGGGCAGCAGCGCCAGGGCCGGCCGGGGCGGCCGGTCGTGGGTCCGGGCGATCATGAAGCTGGTGAAGCCGGGCAGGAACCGGCCCGCGGCCTCCCCGGGGCCGGTCACTTCCAGCAGCGCGAGGGCGTGGGCGTAGCTCCATCCCGAAAGCGTGGCCAGAATTCTTCCGCCCGGCCGCACCTGGTGCAGCCACGGCACCGGGATGTACCGCACCGCGCACGTGGCGATCAACCGGTCGTACGGGCCCCCGTCCGGGTCTCCGCGCAGCCCGTCACCGATGAGGAGGCGGGGCGCGAACCCGGCCGCCTCCAATGCCGCCGCGGCGGCTTCCCCCACCACCGGGTCGTACTCGACGCTGGTGACACCGGCTTCGCCGAGGACGTGCGCTCCGAGCGCGGTCGAGTACCCCGTTCCGGTTCCGATCTCCAGAATCCGCTGCCCTGCCTCGACGTCGAGCCGCTGCCACATGCGCAGCACCAGCGACGGCAGGGTGGACGACGAGGACGGGGAGCCGGTCACCGATCCACCGGCCACGTGCTCGGGCCGGACACGGCCGTCCAGTTGGGTGATCAGCGTGTCGTCGGAGTAGACACCCTCCAGCCATCCGGGCTCGCCTTCCCGGACCGGCCGGAAGCTGGTCGGGAAGCTGCCCGCGACCGGCCGGAAGTAGGACCCGGTGAACAACTCGCGGGGTATCGCCGCGGCGGCAGCGCGCCATGCGGGATCCGCGAGGGCGCCCTTGCCGACGAGTTCCTCCACCAGCGCTGCGCGCAGCCGGGCCGAAGTGCTCACGTGTCGGGGGCCTGGTCGCGGAGGGCGCGGAGGAAGGTGAGGGATTCGGTCGGGGTGAGGGCGGTGTCGCGGAGGATGTCGTAGGCGAGGCGGAGGGGTTCGACGTCCTCGGGTTCTTCGACGAGGTGGCCGCCGAGGCTGCTTTGCGTGTAGGCGACGGTGCGGCCGTCGGGGAAGTAGAGGAGTTCGACGGAGCCGAGGATGTGGTGGGGTCCGGTGCCGAACGGCACCACGTGCAGGGAGATGTCGGGGCGTTGGGCGGCCTCGATGAGGTGGTCGAGTTGCCCGGTCCAGGTGTGCCGGTCGCGTGCCGTGCGGCGGAGCACGGCTTCGTCGATCAGGGCGCGGTAGTGGACGGGCTCGGGGTCGGTGAGGCGTGCCTGCCGGGCCATCCGTGCGGCGACGCGTGCGGCGAGTGCGGTGCTGCCGGGGCGTGCGGTGCGCAGTTGCTCGGTGGCGTAGGCGCGGGTCTGGAGGAGTTCGGGTACGGCGCTGAGGGCGTACTCCTGGATGCCGACGGCTTCGGCCTCCAGGGGCGCCAGGCCCAGGAAGGGCCGGTCGCGTACCTCGCGTTTGGCCAGGTGCCAGAGTTTGACCAGGAGCATCCCGGTTCCGTAGACGCGGTCCAGGGCGCCGGCGGCCTCGACGGTGCCGAGGCGCGTTCCGCGTTCGAGGCGGTGCAGGTAGGACTGTTCGTACAGGCAGAGTTCCGCGAGTTGGACCAGGGTCATCCCGGACTGCCTGCGCCGGTAGGCGAGTTCGCTCGCGTACACCTCCCGTGCGGACAGCCGCTCCCAGTCGATGAGTTCCTTCCCGCTGCCGCTGCCATTGCCGCTGCCATTGCCGTTCCCGTTGTCTTTGCCGTCGCCGGTCATACGGTTCTCCTCTCCGCGATGTGTTCTTCGTCATAGTGGCGGCGCGGTGGGCGCGTAATTGTGCGTAGTTTCCGCCGCACCCGCCGCCCGATATCGATGCGGAGCCGTTGAAGGGGTCAACTTCTCGCGTTCTTACGCACGTTCAAGGCTGCGGCAGCGTGCGCAGGAGCAGGGCGGAAAGGCGGAACTCCAGCATGTCGGCACGTTTTTCGGAGCAACGTTGTGGCGTTTCTTGACGGTCACGCGCTTCCCGGACTCCGCGTCAATTCGGTACACCGCCAGAGTCATGGCCATAGCTCACCTCTTTCAGCAGTTGTTCCACCACCGAATGCGCCTATCCTGACCTACTGTCAGAAGCCCTTCAAATCATCGAAAATGAAGGATAGTTCGGGGGTCGGCATGGTCAACATCAAGGAACTCCACCCGGAAAGCAGCCCGCGAGCCGCGTTCGGAGCGCGGGTGCGCAGGTGGCGGGAGCGCCACGGGTGGAAACAGGAGGAGCTGGGCGATCGGGTGGGGTGTTCCAGCCAGCACATCTCGGCTCTCGAAACTGGTCGCAAGCCGTCAACCCTCTCCACAGCACGGCGGCTTGACGTCGCCTTCGGCACGGCCAACACCGCGAACTCGTTCGAACGCGAACACATCGAGATGCGGCGGGGCTCGATGCTGGAGGGTTTCCCGGAGTACGTCGGGTACGAGGCCAGGGCGACGGAGATCCGGCTGTTCGAGATCGGCATCATCCCGGGGTTGCTGCAAACACGCGAGTACGCGGAAGCCATGGCAGAGGGCGAAGTCCAGCGGGGCACCATCACGGCTGAGCAGGCCGCCGAGCGGGTCGCTGTCCTGATGGACCGGCAAGCGGCGCTGGTGAGGGTTCGGCCGCCCCTGGTGATCGTCGTGTTGGACGAGGGCTCTCTGCATCACGCAGTCGGTGGCGCCGAGGTCATGAACGCCCAGTTGCAACGGCTGGTCGAGGTGGCCGCTCAGCCCCACTGGATCGTCCAGGTGGCCCCCTTCAGCATGGGTGCGCGCCGCTCGTTCAACCTCTCGATCTACCTGCTCACCCTCGCGGACCGATCCGTTGCCCTGTACGCCGAGTCACAGGCGCAGGGACACTTCGACCGAGAACCGACCGCCGTACTGCCCCTGCTCGGGGCCTACCATCAACTACAGGCCGAGGCGCTGTCGCAGGCGGCGTCCGTGGCCATGGTCCACCAGCTACGAAAGGGCATGTCGTGACGACCGAATCCCCTCGTTGGTTCAAGTCCTCGTACAGTTCCAATGGCGGTGCCTGCGTCGAGGTCGCTGCCAACCTCATCACTTCGAGCGGCGTGGTCCCCGTGCGCGACTCCAAGGACCCGGGCGGCCCGGCCCTGGCCTTCCCGGCCGCCTCGTTCGCCTCCTTCGTCGCGGGGGTCAAGGCCGGCGAGTTCCCGCTCGGCTGAGCCCGTACCGACGCCAACACCGGTACCGGTCCCGGTCCCGGTCCCGGTCCCGGTCCCGGTCCCGGTATGGCCGAACGGCCCCGTCGCCTCTCGCAGGCAACGGGGCCGTTCGGCCGGTCACTTCACGCGCTCACGTACCTCCGGTCAGGTCAGCTTCAGGGTGGGGCGGTACATGTCGATCCACAGCGCCAGGTCCAGGGCGCGCTCCAGGCCGCGCCGCGACGCCTGCGTGATCTGCGGGGTGTCGATGCGCACCGCCTCCTCCAGCACGCTGCGGCTGACGAGTTCGAAGACCGGGTGGGAGGGCTGCGCCAGCACCTCCTTGACGTTCTTCTGGAGGGCGACCGCGTACGCCGGGTCCTGCGTCGACGGGTAGGGGCTCTTGACCCGGTCGTAGACCGAGCGCGGCAGCACGTCGGCGGTCGCCTCGCGCAGCAGGCTCTTCTCGCGCCCGTCGAAGGACTTCAGCGCCCAGGGCGCGTTGTAGACGTACTCCACCAGGCGGTGGTCGCAGAACGGCACCCGCACCTCCAGGCCCACCGCCATGCTCGCCCGGTCCTTGCGGTCGAGCAGGATGCGTACGAACCGGGTCAGGTGGAGGTAGGAGATGGTGCGCATCCGGGACTCGAAGTCGCTCTCGCCGTCGAGCCGTCGCACCTCGCCGGAGGCCGTGGCGTAGGAGTCCGCGACGTAGGACGCGAGGTCCAGGCTGTGCTTGAGGTCCTCCCCGAGGATCGCCTCGTCGTCACCGAAGTGCCGACCGAAGCTCTCCAGCCAGGGGAACGTGAGGCCCTTGCGCGCCTCGGGGTCGAAGAACTGGAGGTAGCCGCCGAAGACCTCGTCGGCCGACTCCCCGGACAGCGCCACCGTCGAGTGCGCGCGGATCGCCTTGAAGAGCAGGTAGAGCGACGCGTCCATGTCGCCGAAGCCCGCGGGCAGGTCCCTGGCCGCGATCACCCGGGAGCGCACCTCGGGGTCGGCGAGCTGGTCGGAGTCCAGCACGATGTCCTGGTGCTCGGTGCCGGAGGTCCGGGCCACGTCGTGCACGAACGGCGTGTCGGGGGTGCCGCGCAGCTCGTCGGCCACGAAGTTCTCGGCCTGCCCGACGAAGTCGACCGCGAAGCTGCGGACGGTCTCCCCGGTCCGGGCGAGCTGCTGCGCGGCCAGCGCGGTCATCGCGGAGGAGTCCAGCCCGCCGGACAGCAGCGTGCAGCGCGGGACGTCGGCCACCAGTTGGCGGCGCACGATGTCGTCGAGCAGCGTGCGCACGTGCCGGATCGTCGCCTCCTTGTCGTCGGTGTGCGGCCGGGTCTCCAGCGACCAGTACCGGTGGGTGCGGATGCCGGAGCGGTCCACGGTCACCACGGTGCCCGGCTCCACCTCGTGCATGCCGTCCCAGAACCCGTGCCCGGGCGTCTTGACCATGACCAGCAGCTCGCGCAGCCCGTCGAGCGTCACCGTCCGCTCGGCGAGCGGGTTGGCCAGGATCGCCTTGGGCTCGGAGCCGAACAGCACGCCGTCGGCGGTCGGGTAGTAGTAAAAGGGCTTGATGCCCATCCGGTCCCGGACCATCACGAGCTTCTTCTCGCGGTCGTCCCAGATGGCGAAGGCGTACATCCCGTTCAGCCGCTCCGCGACCGCCGCGCCCCACTCCAGGTAGCCGTGCAGCACCACCTCGGTGTCCGAGTCGGTGGTGAACCGGTG